>JAFTUS010000109.1 GCA_017466125.1 Lentisphaeria bacterium
GTAATCGCACAGTTTTTGTGTGATTTTGCTGAAAAAGCAATTACAGTTTTTGCGGATGCAAAAAATGTAATTACCCGAAAGTTTTTGGAAAGGATAGAGGGGGTTCGGGGGAGAAAGGGAGAACCTTTTTCCAAAAAGGTTTCCCTTTCTCTCCCGACGCCGTTTACCCTGATCGAACTGTTGGTTGTAATTGCAATCATCGCAATTCTGGCCGCCATGCTGCTGCCTGCGCTGAATAAAGCCCGTGCAAAGGCGCGGCAGACAGCGTGTCTTTCCAACTGCAAACAGCACGGCAACAGTATTATGATGTATTCTGATGACAACCAGGGCTGGATCGTTGCGGGCAAAACCTCCGGCGGCGTTCCGGGGCAGTGGAAGTTTGAAACCGCTCCATACGTCGGCATGGCGGTCGCCACGACCGCAGAAACCTATAAAAGTCCTGCTTTCGGCGGCAGAGGAATTTACGGCTGTCCCGAATTCAAAGGCTATGCCACCAATGCCAAGGCGATCAGCGACTCCAAGAGCAATCCCGGCAAGTACAGCGGTTTGTCCTGGAATGACTGGGTGAGCGGCAAGGATGCCGTCGGTTCCCGCCACAAATTGGATAAAATCAAATATCCGGGCGAAACTGCTGCAGTCGGTGACACGGTCGATGACTGGCAATGGGATTTCGGCAACAACAAGGACGATTACAACGTACTGCTGCCGATCCGCAACAACGATGAACCGGATAAACGGGTTTCCCGCCGCCACGAACAGGGATTGAATATCATCTGGCTCGACGGTCATGCCAGCTATATCAAGCAGTTGGAAATCGCTTCCGGAAAGAATAAAAATATTGCATGGTATTACAGCGGAACAAAATAATAGGAAAATAATATGAAAACAATATTGAATTTAGTGCTGGCATCTGCCGCCTGTCTGCCGCTTTGTGCAGCAAAACCCCGTATCCCCTTCACGCATCACGGAGTGAAAGATATGGTGGAGATCGTTGCTTCAGATGGTACTGTTATGACAAATCAGAACGGCGTTGCCGTCATGACCCGCAAAAATCCGGGACGTCACCTCTTCTTCCGTTCCATGGTCAAACTGAAACCGAAATTTACAAGCGATTTTGCACCCGCTGATATGCTGCTCGTGCGCTTGAAAACGGAAAAAGATACCAAAATCCGTGTCCGCTGGCGCAAGACGGACAAGACTTTTATTGATGCGCCTGTGGAACTTGACATAAAAGGCGCGGCGGATTTTCAGGATGTTTATGTCCCGCTGCCGAAGGAGAAGAACAAAAACTATCAACTGCTGTTTCTGGAATTTTTCCCCGAACCGGATAAAATCGCCTTCGAGCGTCTGGCGATCTCCGACGCCCGCAAGGTGACAGTTGAACTTTGCGGAAATCCGGCAAAAGTACAGCAGGAACTCCATGTCTCCGGAGTGACGGCATCACCTTCGGCGGATGTCACTGTTACGGTGTGCAATTCGTCAGGCAAAACCTTCTCCAAAACAGTCCGCAGTCAGAACGGACGTTATGAGTTGAAGTGGAAACGTCCCCCCATCAACATCTACCGCTGGAACAGCGTCTCCGCCAGTGTCAACGGCGGAAAGAGTGTCGCGGACCGTTCCATTGATTACCCGATTTTCGGCTATTACGCCAAAGATGACCATGTGTGGCTGAAAGTCAAGGGGCTGGATATCGTCACTTCCGAATTGGCACAGGGCGGCGAACAGCGTTTCATCCCGGTCGGTGTCGGTTATGCCCGTGACGTTATCATTCCGGCGCAGGATGAGGAACTTATGAAGTTCTGCCGGGCGAGGGGGCTTAACACCATCCGTCTGGCATTTTACACCCGTTTCTTCAACAACCGTGATACCGAACCGCTGGATATAGATGAGCATATCCGTGACTTTATTCTTCCGGTGGTGCGTGCTGCCAAACGGCACAATATGTACGTCATTCTGGACGATCACGGCTACTTTACTGCCAAGATCGACGAGGCAAAAGCCCGTCAGCAGCAGAAAGTCCCCCGCTGGAGCGAAGAGGGGTTCAACGAGTGGATCGCCCGCTGGCGCAAAGTGGCGGAATTCTTCAAAAACGAACCCAACGTGCTGGGATATGAATTGCTCAACGAACCCCACGATATTTCTCCTGAAATGACCGCAAAGTGGTACACCCGCTGTCTGAAAGCGATCCGTGAAGTCGATCAGCGGCACATCGTCCTGATGGGAACCTGCGACTGGTCTCATGCGCGGGCGTTGGAAAGGACTTGGGGCAAAACCGCCAAAACGGTGGATGCTCCGTACAACAATGTCGTTTTCAGTTTCCACGATTATCCCGAAGACAATCATCCGTGGGATGTCCAGCGTTCCATTACGGCGTTTATGAACAAGTACAACGTTCCGGTCATGTGTACAGAATTTGGCGCGACGCACTGGAACAAGAGCGAAACAGTCTGCCGTATGTTCCAGTCCGGCATGTTCGCTGTTTTCGCCAAAGAGAACGTGGGCTGGATGATCTGGGCGATCGGCAGATTGGAAGACAATCCCCGTTCTCCCTACAACGAGGTGGATAAAGTCAATGTAAAGCCGCCGAAATACGATTCTGTTGCATACAGCGACCAGTGGATCCCGACGGCAAAGGTCATGGGTTCTCCCTTCCCGAAAGAGAAGAAAAATAAATAAATTTCGGGAGAGAGCAATGGATTTATTGGCTGAACGTTTGCAGTTTGAGCAAAATAAAGAAATTCATTCGCCTGTACTGCTGAAATTCGGCGGTGTGGAGGGTTGGGATGTTTACAACCCATCCATCCCGTTTCTGTGGGAGGGAAAGCAGTATATGTTCGGCAGAGTGGAGCGCCGCTCTGAATGGGGAAATTCCACCAGCCGTCTCTTCGTGATGACCTCTCCGGAGCATTACGAACTTCTGCCGCAAGCCATGATCCATCCGCTTGAAGACCCCTTTATCACCCGTATCGGCGATGAACTGCTCCTTGGCGGAGTCCACGTGCAGTTCAGCCGGGGAAAGATCGATACCTACCGGACGTACTTTCTGCGGGGAAAAACGCCGGAACGCTTGCGTTATTACACGACCGGTCCGGATTTGATGAAAGATATCCGTCTGGTCGATTTGAAAGACGGTTCGATCGGTGTTTTTTCCCGTCCGCGTGACGCTGAAATTCTGAAAAAATACGGCTGTGAATCCCAGATCGGCTTCACCCGTATCGCCAGTCTGGATGAACTGGATGCGGAAGTCGTTTCTGCCGCACCGTATATTCCGGGCTTTTTTGAGCCGGGGGAGTGGGGCGGATGCAATCAGGCTCTTCTGCTCAACTCCGGCTTGATCGGGATCATCGGTCACATGAGTTACAATTACGGAGAGATGATCCGTGAACATCATCAACAGGCGTATTTGAATGTGGCGTGGGTGTTTGATCCGGCAAAACATGAACTGCTTGAACGCAAAATCATCGGCACCCGGAATTGTTATCCCGATGCCCCGGCAAAAGAGCCGTGGCTGACCGATGTCGCCTTTACATCGGGTATCGTTCCGTGCGGAAACGGCATGGTCGATCTTTACAGCGGTCTGGGGGATGCCGCCGTCGGCAAAATCACGATCCCCGACCCCTTCGCACAATACGGCGGAACTCAGTAACCGAAACCGCTGCCGGTCAGCGTGGATATGTCGATAATGCCGTTGCGTCTTTCATAAAGACCGGGGTGGCATTTTTCATACTCTTGTGATGCCTGCGGATAGAACTGCGGGGCATTGCACTCCACGCCCATAATGGTTCCGATGTGCGCCGCCAGCAATGCGTGCGGGATCGTTGCCAGCATGGGGTTGGTCAAATCCTGAACCATCAACTGCATTCCGTATTCCTTTGCCCAGCAGCCGGAGAGCAAGGCTCCTGTCTGGGTTTTGCAAACTTTCAACGCAACGCCGTTCCATCCCAATTCCCGCCCCAGTTTGACCAGACGCCAATCGTGTGCGCTCTCGTCCAGAAAGAGCGGTTTTCGTGCTGAACAGGAGTGGACATCGATTTGATTTTCTTCCAGTTCGTAAGGGAAGGGCTGTTCCACATAGAGAAGAATATCATAAATTTCAGGTTCGTTCTGCCGCAGTTTGTCCAAAATGGCATTGACGTATTCCGGGGCTTTCACCAGACAGTTGAAGTCCGTTGACAGGGCGTTGCATCCGTGCTGCAAGGCAAGTTTTCCCACCTTGACGGTGCGCTCGTAATCCCATGCGGCATCGCTGCCGGTCAATTTGATTTTCAGGCAGCGCAGACCGTCACGTTCCAGCCATTTTTCGAGAGAGAGCGGATAGCCGTCATGCAGCGGCGTATTTACGGCTTCTGTTTCAAAGAGAAAATCTTTGCCGCCGACCAGATGCCAGACGGGGAGGACGGAGGACACATCTTTTACAAAATAATCTTCCGGATACTTCCCTGCAAAGCGTTCATCGTTGAAGAACCACGCCAGATCGTGTTCAAGAAAATTTTTGTTATACATCTTGTAGACCGGCAGACCGTTTGCCTTGCCCCACGCATCGTGAACGGAAATATCAAAGGGTGAAAAACAGATCAAAGCCGCCAGATAAGGCATCTTGCTGTTCTTTTGCCGGTTGAACTCATTCAATAAGTGCTGCAAGCCGCCGTCAAGGTAGAATTTTCCCCACGTCATCGGGTCATTGCCGGGCGAAACGATGTTTTGCTCAAGAAAACCGCAGAAATCACACATCGCTTTTTCCCGCACGCCGAAGGAGAGCGTTGACGGCCACGCCCAGGCGACTGACAGCGGCGTTTCACCTCTGCCGACGGTGTCGTAAGCGTTGACTTCTGCGTGTGCGATTTGAATGGAGTCTATTGTTTCTGCGCCGAATTTCAGCGGCAGACGCATTTTTACCGGGATGAATTCAATACTCATTTCAGCCTTTCTGATTATTGAATAAGTAAGGTTTTCCGGAACGGATCGACTCGTATATTCCGAAAATAAACCGCATTGTATTTCCTCCTTCTGAACTGTGGACAGCGGGGGCAGAACCGGTCAGAATAGCATTTGCAAGATCGGAGATTTGAAACGCATGACCGTCGCAGGGAATGTTTTCCGGCGCAGAACCGCCCCCCGCATTGCTGCCGGGGACAAGAAGTGTCTGCCGGATCTCCTGATCTTCTTCTTTTGCTGTTTCAAACTCCCAGCGGATAAAGCGATCCTCTTCCAGTACGGCAGAACCGGAACTGCCGGATAATTCCAGCCGTCTGGGGAAACCCGGTTTGCAGGAGGTGCTTGCCTCGATCGTACCGAAAGAACCATTGGCGTAACGCAGAGAGGCACAAAGCGTATCTTCCACTTCTATATCATGGGTCAGTGTGCCGGAATATGCACTGATACTTTCCGGCAGACCGTTCAGGTAAAGCAGTTGATCCACCGTATGGATCGCCTGATTGATCAGTGCGCCGCCGCCATCCATCGCCCAGGTGCCGCGCCACGGAGAACTTGAATAATAATCCGCTGTACGGTACCAGTGGACCCGGGCGGAGGCAAAGAGCATACGTCCGAACCGCCCCTCCTGCACCGCTTTGCGGAGCAGTTGTACCGGACGGGTGAAACGGGTTTGAAAAACCGGTACGAGGTGAACATGATTGTCACTGCATGATTTCAGCATGGCCTCGACTTTTTCCCGGGTGACATCCAGCGGTTTTTCGCAGAGGATATGCTTCCCCGCTCCGGCGGCAGACAGAACTGTATCGCAGTGAAGCCCGGAGGGGGTCGCAATGGTGACTGCCCGGATTTCACTGTCCCGGAGCATTTCATCCAAAGAGGCATACGCACGGCAGTTGAACTCCGCCGCCAACTGTTTTGCCGCATCGGGGCGGACATCGTAAAATCCGGCAAGGGCGGCATTGGCGGTTTTCCGGATCGCCTGTGCGTGAAAACGGGCGATCATGCCCGCTCCCACGATACCGAAGAGTGCTTTTCTGCTCATTCTCTGCTCCGGCTGCGGTATTGATCTGCCAGTTCCTCCGCCTGACGGATGTAGAGGGAATTTTCGATAATGCCGAACTCTGTCAGCATCTCCCTGACAGAGACGGTTGACGATTTGCTTGTTACCAGTACCGTTCCGACCCTGCCGGGGTCACGGATCATGACATCTCTGCCGTATTTGGCTTTGAGTTTTTCAAGTTTTTCAAAGTGGTTGTCATAGTGGACTACGGCACAGTCAAGATCCAGCGTTGTGCAGAGCCGTGGAATGTAGTTGCTGGAACTTGCGGCAACTTCCCCCTGCGGATCGACCACTGTACAGCGTTCCCCGGAGACGGCTCCGAGAAAATAACATCCGCACTCCCGGCTCCGCTGGACTTGCAGCGGACCGCCGTGATAGACGGAACTGAAAAGAAGCAGATCCAACTCTTTTTTGGCATATTTGTCGAACAGAGTATCAAAATTCAAATCAAAACAGATCGCAAAACCGATACGGCCGAGTTCGCAGTCGATCACGGAGGTATCTTCCCCCGGAACGATCCCGGCGATTTGCAGTTCGGCTGCCGTCGGATAATTCTTATCGTAGAAACCGCATATCTCTCCCCGGCGGCCGATCAACTGCACCCGGTTGCGGTAATTGCCCGCTTCATCGAACCAGTTGGCACAGTAAGCGATCATGGTATGATATTTTTCTGCCTGTTCCTGAAAAAATTTCAGCATGGCATCTTTGCGGAATTGGCAGAAAGAACGGTATTCAAGCGGAGTCATTTCTTTGAAGCGGTCGCAACATTCCGGCAGAACGATCAAATCCGGGCGGCTGGAACCAAAGTGTTCCAACTCTGCCGCCCAGAGTTTCTGCATGGCAGACACGGCGGCATCGTTGAGCGGGGCGGAACAAACACCGGCAGATGCTCCTGATATGGCAATAGTGATCTCGCGTGACATATTATTTCTCTTTCAAATTTACGATCATCAAACTTGCGGCATCAAGCCGTACAGTGGTTTGCTCCGGGAGGAAGCGGGAAAGTTCGCCGCTGCACTTCAGCGTGCCGGAGGCTTTTTTCTCCGCCGGGTTGAAAAGGATGAGTTTTCTATCGCCCGACTGATTTTGCATCACTGAAATAAAAAGCGGCGTTTTGCCGTTCCAGACGATCGGAGAGGCGAAGTTCAACTTTACGGACAGTGCCGCAAATTCTCCGGCATCAGCGGGAAAGTAAATAGCTCCTTTTCCCAACGGAAGTTTCCGCTTTTCTCCCGCCTGACGGCGGAGTTTGGCAATATCATCTCCGGGGTGCCAGTTGCCGGAGGCGGCAGAAAAAATCAACGTGCCGCCTTCGCGGACAAATCGCAGCAGATGTTTCAGTGTCTCTGCCGGGAAAAACGGGGTGCCGGGGTCATAGACGACCTGATCGGCTGTCAGCGTATCCAGCGTGCGGTCATAGACGAACGCAAACGGCAAATTCAACTCCTCAACGTGCTGCATGTTTTTGCGGAGCAGAGAGTTGCCGACATAGATCCTGTCGAGCATCCGCTGTGAATAAGTTCTGACATCGGCATCGCCGTAAATGCGCAGTCTGCCGCTGTACCGCCTGAACCCCCGCAGTTCTCCCTGAAGATTTTTGATATACCCCCACAATTCCGGAGGAACATCGGAGGGGTAAACGCAAAAGCCCATGATCTGCATATCGTAACGCATGGTGAGATAGAAGCATTTGGCTGTGCAAAGCGGCGGAGCCGGAAAGCGTTCTCCTTCTGCGCCGACTTCTCCCGCCATGACTGTTTGAGGAAGGTGCGTACGGGCATATTCGATTTTCAGAGGTTCGGCTGTGAGTGCGGGCGTTGCCGTTGAGGTGAAAATGACATTATTGTTTTTGCAGAATGTCAGCAGTTTGTCATATTCAAATCCTTTCGGAACCCGTTCCAGATAGCCTCCGCCCGCTTTCCAGAGGATCGGCGTATCTTTGTCGAGGCGGCGGATCTCCTGCCAGATGCCGGTCAGCGCATCCGTTACGCCGAGGGCATTGTATTTCATGAAATGGTCAAAGATGTTCTCTTCTCTTACCGGATTTGTGACCGGATCGTATTTGAATTCCTGACCGGGCAGGGGGATCGCCTGCCAGTCCGTAAAACTTCTGCCGTACATTTTGCCGACTTCATCGAGTGTGAAGTGTTTTTTCAGATAATCCCCCCAGTTTGCGGCATTGTCCGCAGAGTAATCGTAACACTGTTTGACCGAATGGCAGGGGCCGAAACTGCCGTGGAGCGGGCCGTCATTCAAACCGACGCTTACGGTGTACCAGACGACTTGCGGGTGGTTGCGGTATCTTTCGGCGATGGCTTTCCACAACGCGGTCAGCCGTTCCAATGCTTCGCCCCGGTTAGGCGGACAGGCTCCCCGGTCATTATTGCTTGAAATCATCCGCTGTTTCAGGTCGGCGGGCAAATTCCAGCACATGACTTTTATTGCAACTTTCAAATCGTTCTTTGCCGCAATTTCCAATGTGCGGTCGATGAGGCTCCAATCGTAAACACCTTTTGCCGTTTCCACTTCGCCCCAGGTGAAGTCAGGTTCGACGACATCGAACCCCCACGCTCTGAACTTGCGGAACATCTCCATATCCGGCCATTGGCTGAGCATCATAAAGAAGACCGGCTCTTTGCGGGTGTGGATATTTTTACGGGTCAGTTCCTCCCGGGGGGCAGGGGCGATGCCGAAAAGATGTTCCTGAACATCGACAACGGTTCCGCCGTTGATCATGTGCAGTTGAAGCCGCCACGAACCGGGGGATAATTGGGAAAAGGGCAGTTCCACACTGCTGCGGTGCCAGCCGTTGCCGGGAACTCTGCCGCCGTGATCCATCTGCCACGGTTCCGGCACGAAAGTTTCTCCGGTGCGGTCATTGGTCAGGCGCAGCAGCAGCGAATAGCGTTCCATCCGCTTCCCGGTATTGAAAACAGCGGTATCCAGTCTGCCGTTTTCTCCTTTGTAATAGAAATAACGATCGGCGGCGGCATTGAGTTTCAGCGGCGATTTCCCTTTTTCCGCCTGATAGAGGACGGTATCGGAGAGGGAAATTTTTCCGACGCTCTTTACCGTGATACGGACTTTTGCCGTGTTTTCTCCGGTTGAAAAAAAGGTGAAGTGTTTTCCCCTGCCGCCCCCGGTGTTGATTTTGGAGAAGAGCCGGGGAGCGTTGAGAACTTTCCCCAGTTTGTCATACTCAACGATGTAATAGAGTACCCGCTGACCGCCTTCGCCCTGATTGGAGTTTTCAAAACAGTAGACATTGCCGCCGGATACCGGGAAAAGCGTTTCTGCTCCGCCATTCTCCAGACGGATCTCTCCATTGTTTGAAACACTGCCGCTGCCGGAGATGATTTTCCAGTTTGAAATCGACATTTTCTTGACCTTTTTTACTGCCGGCGGAACAAACTTGCTGATGCGGACATCATCGGCGAAACCGTCGCCGCCGTTAAACTGAAGTGTGATAAATCGGGTTTTGGCTGATTTCGGCTGCCAGTTTTTTTCGATGTACCTCCAGGAAGAAGAGCCCGTTTCTCCAACGAAGAAAGAACCGACTTTGAGCCACTCTTTCCGTTGGTCGAATTCCGCAATGGACATCCGCACTCTGCCTGAAACGGCACGCAGTTGTGCCGAAATTTGATAGACCGTTCCCGGGACGACGGGGATCATTGCGGCCTTTTTCAACTTCATTCCGGCGGGAAGGATTTTGAGCGAATAGTTTCCTTCTGCCGGATTTTCCGTACTTACAAGAATTTTTTCGCCATTCTTGAAAGGCATCCATTGGGCTGTATTCTGATTTTCAAAGCCGTTTTGATAGACCGTTGCGGAGAGCAGACTCACGATCGTGCAAGCGGCAAGTATACCGTATTTGAACATAAACGTTATTTCGCCTCAAGTTTGCTGAATTTGATATCATCGGCAAAACCATCGCCGTCAAGTTGAATGACGATGAAAGCGGCCTTGGGGTTTCTGGGTTTCCAGGTGTTTTTATAGGTGTTCCACTTTTGGGAACGGGTTTCGGCTGCGTAGAATGTACTGCCGCGGAGCCACTCTCCGGCTTTGTCAAATTCGGCAAAAGAGATGCGGATTCTCTTGCCGGTTGAACGCAATTTGACCGAGATGGTGTACTTCTGCCCTTGAACGACAGGGATGAAGGCGGATTTTTTCAGCTTCATTCCGGCAGAGAGAACTTTGAGAGAATAGTTGCCGTTTCCGGGGTCCTGATCGGAGACGGTAATGGTTTCTCCTTTTTTGAACGGCATCCATTTTGAAACATCCTGATCTTCAAAGTCTGCCGTGAATGAACCGGCGGAGAGTGTGAAGACAGAAACGAGAGCGGCAAAAGAGAAAATCGCTTTTTTCATAACGGTAAACTCCTGTTTTATCAATAGTAAGCCGTGGTGGAGAAGGCAACGTAGCGGTCGCCGATACGAAGATTGATCAGTCGGTCGGCACCGCCGGATTTTCCGATCGTCCAGACTTCATCGTTGCTTTTGACCGTTTTGCCGTGACCGTCGAAGAAGATGATATTGGAGGAGTCTCCGCCGTGGCGTTTGTTGGCAAGATGTTTGTCGTTATTCCATGCGATGGAGGCCACTGCATGAAGATACATCGTCCATCCGTTGAGGGTGGTTTGATCGACTCCGTCCTGATAACCGGTTTCGAGGATATGGGGAATACTGCTGGCATCTTTGATTTTTGTGGTACGGATATGGCGGTAAACAGTATCTGTGTCGCTCCAGTCACGACGGGTGGCATTTTGTGCGTAAGCCGCCCACATGGCTCCGGTCGTGCCGCGCTTTCCGGGAATGGAGGGGCAGTTGTTGTAAAGATAACCGTCATCTCCTTTCTGACCGACATAGGTCGAGACGGCACTGTGCCATTTTTTGTTGTGGGCTTCGGCGGCGTGCATCCAGTCGGAGTGGTCCGAAGAGTAGAGCAGACAGGCTTTGCTGAACTGGTTCTGCATATTGAGACAGGAGATTTTCTGACTGGTCGCCCGTGCCTTGTTTAAGGCGGGCAAGAGCATGGCAGCAAGAATTGCAATAATTGCAATTACGACCAGGAGTTCGATAAGGGTGAAAAGGGTCTGTTTTTTCATAGTTAGTTCTCCTTTTGTTTTTTGGTTTATTTGAATTCAGAACGAAACTCTGTACGTTGACCTTTTTTCATGGAATCCAGCAGAGCCATGGCGAGTTCGGTTGAGATCGCACCGTCTGTGCCGGAGGCGTTTTCCGGTTCTCTTCCATTGAGGAAACAGTCGGCAAAATGCACGAGGCTCTGACGCCAGCCTTTGTCGGGGAAGAAAATCTGAAGATCCGGATTGCTCTTGTCGTAATCATCAATGTTGTAAGGCAGGGGCATCGTTCCCGGACGGCGGACGTGTTCCATTTCAATACCGCACTGTTTCAGAAAGTCGGTCTGACGGTAGATGAGTTCAGAGCGCAGGCAGTCATAGAAATCGAAACCGTATTTGAGAACCTCTTCTTTCTTTTCATCAAGATAAGGGGAGAAGAGCCGGTCGTATTCACCTTTCCAGCCGCGCACCCGCATATCGACCATATCGGAAATGTTGACTGCGTGGTTTTCAGCGCAGAATTCCAGATGTTCTTTCCAATAGGCGTAAGAACCGAGAACACCGCACATCAGCATGAATTGCGAACCGTCGGAAAATTCCAGATTTACGCTGTTGTTATTGTTGTCTCCGCTCATATTGACCCGTACCGGAAGTTCATCAAAGAGCCAGCACGCCAGATCGAGAATATGCGTTCCCTCATAAAGGATATGGGGCTGATCGTTGTAAAAAGAGGATTTGCCGCCGTAGGGACACATCTGCCGGTAGTAGAAGTACCAGGGTTTCTTCACAGACTGGATCAATTTTTTCAAGTCCCGGTACGCAGGGGCGAAACGGCGGTTGAAACCGATGGCAAGTTTGCCGGGGTTGCGTTTGCACGCTTCGATAACGGCGAGTGCTTCCGTATTGTTTTGCGCCATGGGTTTTTCGCAGAATACCCATTTGCCCGCATCGAGACTTTCAATGATAAGGCGGGCGTGAAGATCGTGCTTTGTGCCGATGATGATAATGTCGATTTTTTCATCTTTCAGCAGTTCGTGATAATCTGTTGTAACGTAGTCAAGCGGCAGATTTTGCTGATGACGTTTCAATGTCTCTTCGTTGATATCGGCAATCGCCCTGATGCGCATATTCCCGCAGTCGCGGGCTGACAGCAGATGATAGCCGCTGATAAAGCCGCCGGCTCCGATAAATCCGATTGTTGCCTGTTTCATTTTTTCCCTTTTTCTACAAAAAACTTGAAAAATTACGATATTGGTGTTATCTTATATCCAATAATCGGAAAAATGCTTCAAGTACCGTTTATTAAAGTACATTGAACATTTTACGCAGTATAGTATACTTGAGTTTTTAAGAAAAAACAATGTTAAAATACGAGATTTTTTGTGGATATAAGGGAAGAATACAAAAATTCCGGTGAAATTTCCGGAAAAGATGCCGGTATCAAACTTCTTTACTGGGGGCATTGGAAGAGCGATCAGGTAATTATCCAGCCGCATGTGCATCCCTATTGGCAGATCGAATTCATCCTTGAGGGGACGGTGCGCGTTCTGGTGGAAAAGGAGGAGTTCACCCTTTCTGCGGGAGATGTGCTTTTGATACCGCCTATGAACCGGCATACATTCCTCTACCAGCCCCAAATTGTGCGGGAGAGTTGGTCTTTGAAATTTGACTTTGAACTGTTCGCGCCCGGACCGACTGCCCGACACATCAAACAGGGAAATGACCTTTTGTCGGAGTGCGTCAAAAACTGCTTGACAGTAATTCAACGTCTGCATCTTTATTATGAAACGGATCCGCTGCTGCTGCAATCTCTGCTGAAAGTCATTCTGCTGACCCTTTACCGTAAAAATCTGCTGGTGGCGCAGGAGTTGCCGCTGCTGAAAAAACTGCGCAGTCTGATCGAAACCAAAGGATACTCTCAAATCAAAGCCAGGAAACTTGCCAGAGAGTGCAGTTATTCGGCGGATCACCTGTCGGTGCTGGTCAAAAAAGCCACCGGGCTTTCGCTGAAATCTTTTATCGACCACGAGATCATGCTTCATGCGGAACGCTTATTGGCAAATACGGATTTTGCCATCGGTGAAATCGCAGATAAACTGGGGTTCCGGGATCAATACGCGTTTTCCCACTTCTTCCGCAACAACAGCGGAACGTCTCCGACGGCATACCGTAAATCTCTGGGGGATAATTATTTCCCGGAACGGATCTTCTGAAGTTCAGTCTGTGCGGCAGAGAAAATCAGTTCGCATTTGAAGCGTTCTTTTTTTCCATTTTCCGCACGAATGGTTCAACTTCCTTCAAGTTGTCCGTAACGACGGCATCTCCGCCGAAATCCAATGCCCGGGCAGCGGCTTTTTTGTTTTGGATAAACCAGAATGAGATCCAGAGACCTTTTGCTTTCAACGCCTGGATCCACTCTTTTTTTACGGGTTTCCAGATCGAGATATTAAAACCGTAAAGGCCGAGTTCTTCTGCTTTTTTCAGCAGATGCGGCACGACCTCTTCCGGCGGGAAAATATTTTTCCCTTTCGGGGCACTGTCGAGGATACACTTGCCATCGGGGGTGGATGAAATGGAAACGTGCAGTACCCGCCGGACATCCGGATAGTGGCGTTTCATAAAATTCAGCGATGACTGATTGAAACTTGCTGTCATCAGGCGTTCATTGCCGATGCCGTACTCTTTGAAGAGTTTCATCGCCTTTTGAGCCAGAATTCCGCCTTGCAGTTTATGGCCCTTCAAGTCGATCCAAATCTGCAGCGGAGTATCTTTGAGAAGATCCAGAGCCTGTTCCATGCGCACGATTTTTTCCTGTTCAAAACCGCCTTTGGGTTTGTAGGTGCATTGCTCCCGAAGTTCCTGCAGGGTTTTGCGCCTTATGGCAAACTTTTTGTCCATCATCTTATTCGTGGTCGGATCGTGCATGAGGACAAGAACACCGTCTTTGGTCATGTGGAGATCAAGTTTCATAATGTCCGCTTTGCGTTCGATCGCAATTTTATACGCAGGGATGGAGTGCCCCGGGGCGGCATACTGTTCTCCGGCGTGAGAAATAAGCTGCAGCGGCGCACCGTATGCAGAAAACAAAGCGAAAATTCCGGCAAGTACAACGATTTTTTGCATTTGAGTATTCCTTGTGATTTTTATTTTACTCTTTCCATAAATTACAGTATGAACACCATTTTTTCAAGTCCGGAACGGTTTTCGCCGATAAATACGGACACAGAAAATCATCCGAAGATGTGAGCGAGGAGTTCCAGTTCATACTTGATGACGGCTTCTCCGATGCTGAAGATAATGTTGAAAAACATGAATACAAGGATCATTGCCACGAAAAATGAACCTTTGATCCATTCGGAGTCTTTTTTGAACAGATCGGGTTTCAGATTGAGCAGAATTGCCCAGCCGTCAAAGCCGGGGATCGGCAGCAAATTCAATACCGCCAGAGCAATATTGATAACGCCGCCGTAGAAGAGCATCTTCCACGCAAATTCATCTCCGAGGTTCAATTTAAGGCAGAGGAACATCAAGCCGCCGAAAGCAAATCCCAGAATCAGATTGGTCAGCGGTCCGGCGGCAGATACGATCGCATCGCTGTATTTACGCCTGTAATTGGCTGAATTTACCGGTACCTGTCCCCAGGCGATCCCGACCAGTGCGAATGTCAGCAGTGACCACAGCCCCATCTGTTTGAAGGGGTTGAACGTCAGATGACCGTTATCCGCCGCAGTGGAGTCGCCTTCATGCAGGGCGACACGGGCATGTGCGTATTCGTGACAGCAGATCGACAGCACCACGATAATGAACCATGCGATAAAAAAGCGTGGGTCTTCCCAAAGATAACGGATGAAAAAAGTCATTTTATTCTCCTGTCAGATATAGAACATGTGTTTCAAGCCGATCGCGAAGAGCAGCAGAGTCGCCAGCAGAACGCCGATTTTCCACAACAGCGGATGCTCTTTCGGCCCCCGTTTTATCCGCACTCCGCGCCGTCCGGAAAGACGGTCGAATGTACCGGTATGCCAGTAGCGTTTCACTTTCTCCCGCGCCAGTTGACGGCGGCGCAGGGAGTTTGCCAGATCCGACGGCGGCATCAGTCGATCCCGGGAATGAAACTTTCATCGCCCGCAAATGCGGCAATGGTTTCCGTAAGGATCTGCACGGCGGCTTCAACGTCCCGCAAATCGCAGATTTCCACGGGGGAGTGCATGTAGCG
Organism: Lentisphaeria bacterium; assembly: GCA_017466125.1. GTDB lineage: Bacteria > Verrucomicrobiota > Lentisphaeria > Victivallales > Victivallaceae > Victivallis. The sequence continues at coordinate 15,292 of JAFTUS010000109.1, forward strand.
GTTCGGGATGCTGATGAGAGCCGTAGCCACGCCCGCGCGGGTCATCTGGATCTGGGCGGCATCCGTTCCGCCGGAGGCGCGGTGCGCCGCCGCTTCCTGATAGGGGATGTTATGCGCTTTTGCCGCCGCACGGAGGTGACGGCCCAGTACAACATTATTATCGCAGCTGCGGTTGAGTTCCGGGCCTTTGCCCAGTTTGATTTCGCCCAGAAGTTTCTTGGGAATATCGGGAATATCGGTTGCAAAACCGACGTCGATGGCAAATCCCACCTGCGGGTCGATGCCGAAGGTGCTGGTGGTCGCTCCGCGCAAGCCGACCTCTTCCTGAACCGAGCCTACGCCGCAGACCGTGACATTGATTTTGCGTTTGGCAAGTTCTTTCAGGGTTTCGGCAACGACAAATGCTCCGACCTTGTCATCGGTGCCTTTGGACATGAAGCGGTTGGCGGAAAGCATCTTGAAGTTGGATTTCACAGCGACGGGGTCGCCGATGGAGACCCGTTTTTCGGCTTCTGCTTTGGATTCTGCGCCGATATCGATCCACATATCCTCCAGTTCCGGAGGCGTGTTGCGTTCGGCGGGTTTCAAAAGGTGGATGGGCTTCTTGCCGATGACGCCGGGGATGCGGCCGTTTTCGGTCAGGATCTCCACTTCCGTTGAGGGTACATTGAGTTTGTCGATGCCGCCGTTGGGACGGAAATAGAGCAGACCTTCTTCGGAAATATAGACGATCTGGAAACCGATCTCGTCATAGTGTCCCGAAAGCATCACCCGCAGGGGCGCACCCGGATTGACCGTGCCGATCGTATTGCCGAGGACATCTGTTTTGACTTCGGCGCAGAACTTCTTGAGGTATTCGCGGTAGACCTTGGCTGCTTCTTCTTCAAATCCGGAGGGACTGGAAGTCATCATCAGGTCTTTCAAAAATTTCAAACTCTCTTCTGAAAACATTTTTTATTCTCCTCTGTTGATGATGCGGCTGATGAAATTGGGGTTTGCAAAAGCCGCTGAATGGATTTCTGAATTGTAATAACGCAGATTTTCCGCCAGTTCTTTTGAGACCGTGCGTTTGGGAACGGTCACGTCAATATCGCCCGCCACGCAGCAGCCGATCATCCCGGTCGGATAGGTCGGCACCATGATCGAGGCATAACGGACACAGTTGAAATTCGCCCGTGCGGCATTGCCGAGACGGTTGACCAGAGCGGGCAGAAGATAGGGGGATTCCGCCTGCGTTGCAATGACTCCGCCGGGGCGGAGGGCTTTTTTCAAATCGGCATAGAACGCCTCTCCGAAAAGCGGTTCTCCCGGGCCGCCGGGGTCGGTGGAGTCCACGACGATAATATCATAATATTCCGGTTTGTCTTTGATGAAAACGGAACCGTCTGCGATATGGATATTCACGCGCGGATCATCGTAGCCGCAGGCGGTTTCGGGCAGAAACTCCCGGCAGACCCGTATCACTTCGGCATCGATTTCGCAAATATCCAGCACTTCCAGTTCGGGATGTTTCCCGAGTTCACGGAGAACGCCGCCGTCTCCGCCGCCGATGACCAGCGCACGGCGGGGGGCTTCTGCGGCATAGAAGGGGAGATTTGCCATCATTTCGTGATAGGCGAATTCATCGTAACTTGCCAGTTGGACGATCTCATCGAGCATGAGCAGTTTACCCAGAAGTTCTGTTTCGTAGAGATCGATCTTCTGGAAAGGAGTCTGCCCGGAATAGAGAACGCGCTTCACCGGCAGCGTCATCGCCGGGAAACCGATCTCATTTTCTGTGACCCACAAACCCGGCGTATTCATTTTTTCACCTGTTCGTCATCCACGTCAAGACCGTTCCAGCAGAATGTGCAGACCTTTTCGTGGGGAACACCGAAAGAATCCAGCAGATTTTCCAATTTCTGGAATTTCAGCGTGGTAAGATTGAGTTCTTTCCGGATCTCTTCGACCATGCGGTTGTATTTATCGCTGCCGTAAACCAGATATTCGCGGATGAGATCATCGGTGAGTTCACGTCTTTCCAGCCGGGCGATGGCGCGGCGGGCGGCGAGGTCGAGTTCAGAACGGGAACGGGAGAAGTTCAGGAACTTGCACCCGAAAAGCAGCGGAGGACAGGCGGAACGCATGTGAACACTCTTTGCCCCCAGTTCGTAGAGGTGGACGACGGTATCTTTCAACTGTGTGCCGCGCACGATGGAGTCGTCACAGAAGAGCAGACGCTTGCCTGCGATCTGTTCCTGAACGGGAATCAGTTTCATGCGGGCGGTCAGACTGCGCATCGCCTGATTTTGCGGCATGAAACTGCGGGACCAGGTCGGCGTGTATTTGACGAAAGAGCGGCGGTACGGTTTGCCCGCAGCGTTGGCGTAACCGATGGCGTGAGGAACGCCGGAGTCGGGAATTCCGCAGACGGAGTCCACTTCATCGAGCATATCTTTATCATTTGCCGCCATGGTTTCGCCGTTGCGGTAACGGGCAGTTTCCGTATTGATCCCCTCGTAGCAACTTGACGGAAATCCGTAATAGACCCAGAAGAAAGAGCAGATTTTCATGGTTTCATCTGCCGGACGCTTTTGAATGATGTTGTTGGCAGTGACTTCCACGATTTCGCCGGGGCCGAGTTCATGTTTGAGGCGGTAGCCCAGATTGGGCAGGGCGGTAGTTTCCATGGTCACGGCGTATGCTCCTGATTTTTCGCCGAGGATCACGGGGGTGCGGCCGTAGCGGTCGCGTGCGGCATAGAGTTTGCCGTTGATGAGAATGAGAATGGAAGCGGAACCGTCGATGCGTTCCTGTGCGTAACGGATGCCGTCGATGATGTTCTCTTTGTGGTTCAGCAGAGTGGCAATGACTTCCGTCGGATTGAGTTCGCCGTTGCTGGACTCTGAAAAGTGTGCGCAGTCGCATTTGAAAGCCTCTGCGGCAAGTTCTGCGATATTGTTGATTTTGCCGACGGTCGCGATGGCGTACGTGCCGAATTTGCTTACGATGACCAGCGGTTGATCTTCATAGTCACTGATGATGCCGACGCCCGCTTTGCCGACGAATTTGCTGATGTCATCATCGAATTTTGAACGGAATTGAGCGTTTGAAATATCGTGGATACGGCGGCTGATGCGTCCGGAATCATCCATAACGGCAAGACCGCCCCGTTTTGTGCCAAGGTGAGAGTGATAATCTGTTCCGTAAAAAAGATCACAAACGCAGTCTTCCCGCGAAACAACACCGAAAAATCCGCCCATAGAGCCTCCGTAAAATAAAACCAATACATGTTCCGCTATGTAATATATACTTGACACGATACTTTTTCAAGCACAGTTGCCGTAATTTTCCGAATTCACGGAAAAAATGCCCGTACAGCAGTCAAAAGTCCAAACCCCGTGATCCCCGGCTGCTCCTGCCTTAAATCAGACCGTTGTTCTGCCGCTGATTTTTGTTTTGGATGACTCCGGAAAGCACCTCCGCAGTTTGTGAAATTTTGAAAAATCATTGAACGGAAATTGAACAGAGAAAGATTTTTTATTATATCTTTTGGTGCAGTTTGATTTTTACATTTATCAGTGCTTTCTTAAATAATGTCGCAGGAATACCATGGTGGTGTTCCGCAGTTTCCAAACCAAAGAAAGGAATTTGAAATGAAGATGAAAAAGTTTACGTTGATCGAGTTGCTGGTCGTAATCGCAATCATTGCGATCCTCGCCGGGATGCTTCTCCCCGCACTGAACAAGGCACGCAGTGCCGCCCGTCGCACATCCTGTATAAGCAATAAAAAACAGTTTGGTATGGCACAAACTTTTTATGCCGATGACTATAATGGGTTCTGGGTCGATAGGGCCGCCGGAGCGGATTGGCACATGCTGCTCAGCGGTAATTCCGCTCTTATTCCCAATGGTTATGTCGGCTGGGAAGTGTTTGTTTGTCCCTCAATGTCCGTTCCTTCCAGATATGATGCGAATTGGACAAATGACAAAGGTAAAAATGCGCTGGTTGTTGGAACCTATGGCATGTGGAAGCCGCAAGGAAATTTTGCGGGAGTAGTGTCCCAAACGGGTGTGATATACCATACTGACGGGGCAAATTATTCTGTTGGAAATTACTCTTTATTCATTCCGACCAAAGCCAAAACGGCTTCCAACACGATCATTTCCGCGGACTCCGGTTATCCGGATTGGGGAACCAGTACCGGCGGATATTACATTGATTTTACCGCCGTTTCAAAAGGTCGTCCCACTATCCGGGAAATGCATGATGAGCAAACTACTGTTGTCTGGCTTGATGGGCATTGTTCTGCCAATAAGGTCAGTGAATTGCGCAGTGCGGCAAATCCGCCGACTCATTATTTGACTTCCGGATGTACTTTCAAAGACTTCTGACCTCTCCCCAATGGACAGCCGGTGCAAATACAGGCTGTCCATATTCTCCTATTATATACAGATATATTTCAGGGATTTACTTTTGTATGAAAAAAATCTTCGTCGCTGTGACTTTGGGCTGTTCTCTGTTGGCAGCCGCTCTTCCGCCGAAAGAACACCATTTTGAAGTTCAGCAGAGAAATGGCGTTCCTCTCATTTACAAAGATGGCAAAGCAATGCACTCAAGAATGTTTTTTGCCAACTCTTCCAATATGCTTATTTTCTTCAAAAACGGTAAGCCTGAATTGATCAGCAGCCAGATCAAACATGCAAAATCCCAAGGCATTGATATGGTTTCTCTGGCGGCATGGATGATCTGGCCCGGAAGTGCCGAAGAGAAAACTCAGAAAAAACAACTTGATATTGTTATGGAACATGCCATTCAGGCTAATCCGGATATTCTTATTATCCCCCGGCTGCTGTTCCGGCCGCCGGCATCATGGTATAAAAAATATCCCGATGCCAAAACCCTTTTCACGGATGGTTCCTATGGCACTCTCCCCAACTATGAACATCCGCAATTCCGTCCGGATTTGAGAAAAGCCATCGAGGCGACGATCTCTCATCTGGAAGAAAAATACGGTAAGCATATCGCCGGTTATCATCTTGCCGGAGGAATGTGGAGCGAGTGGTTTTATGAGGTTGACCCCAACCGTGATCCCTGGCCCTGTTGGGACAAGCATACCGCCCGTTCATTCCGCAAGTGGCTGAAAGAACGTTATAAAACCGATGAAGCCTTGCAGAAAGCATGGAAAAATCCCGCTGTTACACTGGACAGTGCCGCTCAGCCTGCGCTCGCAGTCATGCGCGATCCGAACCGCGGAATTCACGCCCCCGCAGAAGGACTGCAGCCCATTGATTTCGGTCGTTTCCTGAGTGAGCGTACCGCCGCACACCTTTCTGAAATTGCCGCAGAAACGCGTCAGTTTGTGGGCAAGGGCCGCTTGCTGCTGGCATTTTACGGCTATACGTTTGCATGGCATGATTTTAAACACGGCCCCGCGACCAGCGGTCATTATGCACAGGAGGCGGTACTGAACTCGCCCGATATTGATATTCTCTGCTCCCCCTTCGGGTATCACGACCGCCGTCTTGGCGGTGCTGTTCCCGCACAGGCGGCTGCTGAAACCATTATGAAACGCGGCAAAATCTATTTGAGCGAAGAGGATCTTCCAACTCATCTGACCGATGCGACCAACGATTTTCCCGCCCTCAGAAACAATCAACTCTGGAAACCCCGATCCGCCGGGGAGACCCGGAAATTGCTCCGCCGGAATTTGGGGATCGTTTATGCCAAAAATTACGCCATCTGGTGGATGGATCTTCACGGAACCGGGTGGTACAACGATCCGGAACTCTGGAAAGAGATGGAGTTTTTCAAGAAAATTGAGGCGAAATCTCTTGCCAACCCCGTTCCTTATGAACCCGAAATCGGCATGATCGGCGACAATAATTCCATGCTGCATCTTTTCGGTGCCGGATCTTATTCCCGTCTGGTCACTGAAGGAATGATACACATGGGCAGCCGGATCGGTCATATCGGCGCACCTTTCGGACAATATTTGCAGGATGATCTGCTTGCCGGGCTTTTCCCCAAAGTGAAACTGGCTGTTTTCTGCAACTCCTTTGTCTTGAATAAGTCCCAGCGTGAAGCCATGCGCCGTTATGCCGGAAATCACGGCTGTATCTGGGTTTATGCTCCCGGATTTATTGACGGAGATACCGGTGAGTTTTCCGTTGAAAAAATCACCGAAGTTACCGGATTTAAGGTCAAACCGTTGAAAGGAAAGACCTTTGGAATGGTTGCCGAACCCGCTTCTGCTGAATTTATGAAACCTTATGTTCTGCCCGTAAAATACGGTATGCGTGAGGATTTCGATAAGCAGTACAAAGATAACTTCTACTTTTCCCCTGTTCCGGAAAAAAACGATATTATCATTGCCCGTTATACCTCCGGAGAACCGGCTGTTGTTCTTCGCCCAAATGGAAAAACTCCGCAGCTTTTCAGCGGTTCTCCGGTTCTGCCGATCGCGCTGATGCGTAAAATGGCGGATCTTTCCGGCGTTCACAGTTATGTGAGTTGCGGTAATGTGGTCAATGCCAATGAAAACTTCATTGCGGTAACTTCTGATCGTGACGGTTATATTACGATCACACCCCGCAAGGCAGGGCGTTACCGTGATATTGTTTCCGGTAAGATCATCGGGAATGGCAAATCATTCAATGTACCGGTAAAAAAGGGAGATACTCTTATTCTTGAAGAGGTGAAATAATCGTAAAACTTCAGGCAGATGTGCCTGAAAAGATGCAAATTTCAGTCTTTTTTCGGCGGAGCGGTCGAACCGTTCAGTTTGAGAAAAGGCTGAAATTTTTTACTTTTCACCGGTTCATTGTTGATTTTTGCAAGCAGTGAATTTACAGTGTGATTTGCAATCTCTTCAGTCGGATGGCAAATGTACGACAGTTTCGGGTTCAGCCAGTGCGGAACGGAGGTGTTTTCCAGACAAAGAACAGAGATGTCCTGCGGAACAGAACCGCCCCGTTGGGCGATCCAGTGATAAATCAGCAGTGAATAATAAAAACTCAAAGCAATCACAGCCCGGCACCCGTTTGCATAAGCCCGGTCAAGTGTCGCAAAAAGTTCCTGTTCTTCTTCTGTGGATGGCACGAGCGGCAGAAAGAACAACTCGCCTTTCATATTGTCATCTTCGAGTTCATTAAGAAAGGTTTCAATGACTCCGGTACTTCTTGTTTGAGTTTCCAGCAGCAGGAAGAATTGGCGGTGTCCGAGAGAAAACAGATGTTCTTTGGCGATCGTGATTTTCTGACGGTAGTCCAGCGTAATTGGTGAAAGCATACTGTTTTCCCGCTGAAAGATCAGGGCCGGAATTCCGCGGCAATACTTGAAAATATCCATACTGTCCAGTTTTGCAAAACAGAGAAGTCCGGCAAGGTTCGGAGTGGAACATATTTGGAGAATATCTTCCGCAAAACAGCCGTTCTCTTCCTGAAGTACAAAATTTGCAACAAGAAATCCCTGTTGTTGAAATTTTTTCACGATCGACTTCCAGGAGGGTTCCAGATCAAGATAGTTGTTTTTTATGACAGCAATAAATTTTTTCTTTACCTGCCGCCGGTCACAGATCGGTTGATAACCCAGACGTTCGATAACAGCCTTTACGCGCAGTCTGGTTTCTTCCTTGATGGGCCGGGAATGGCTGATGCAGTAAGAAACCGTTGCTTTGGAACAACCGGCCTCTCTTGCGACATCAGCCATTGTAATCTTTTTTGACGGCATATTATCCTCCTTGTCAACTGTTGATAATATATCATGCCGAAAAATAATTTTCAAATCAAAACAGGAAAACTTTCGGGGCGTTTCATTGAACGGAAATTGAACAGAAAAACTTTGTTTTACATTTATTTTTACCGTATTTGTATTAAGGACAGAACTGCATTATAGTAACGCTCAAACATTTTATGGAGAACTTGAAAAATGAATAAATACAGAATGCCCGCATATCCGCTCATCGTACACGATCCCTTTTTTTCCGTCTGGAGTTCTTACGATAACCCCGCAGACGGTTTCACCCGGCATTGGTCGGGACATCTGATGAATATTTGCTGTCTCGCCAGCGTGGACGGGGAGTGCTTTCATTTGATCGGCCCGTCATGGGATATGAAAAAAGCCCCGGTTGAGCCAGTCTGGGAAGTTACGGCGACCCGTACTACGCTGAAATGGCAGTTGGAAAAGGTATGTGTCTCTGTGAATTTTCTGACTCCGGCATTGCTGGATAAACTGGATGTTCTTTCCCGTCCCGCCAGTTATATTTCATATTGTATAGAAAATACTGATGGCAAAAAACATACTGTCCGGATCATGTTCTATTTCGACGCCAGTCTTACTGCCGTTCCCCAGACCGAAGTATTGTTCGGCAGAATGGAGCATCCGGCGGGACAGATCGCCTATGTGGGGGCAAAAGACCAGCGTCCGCTGTACCGTTCCGGAGACTCCGTTCCAAATGAATGGGGATATTTTTACGTTGCTCTGCCGCATACAGAGAAGTTCCTTATGAAATATTGTGACGGCATCCAGGTCAGACGGGACTTTTGCGACGGCAGTTTTAACGGATACGATTATTTTTCTCTTACCAACAATGCCAACCCGCGCGGCATTGCTGTTTGTTCTCAGTCTCATACGTTTGCAGACGGTAGACGAGAAGGGTGGTTTGTTGTTGCGCATGACGATATTGTTTCGATCGAATTTCTCCGGCAGCCTCTCTATGGGTATTGGCGGAAGTATTTCTGCGATATGGGCGAATTGCTCAATGCCGTGATCGGGGAATATCCGCTGTTGAAAGAGGAGTGTGCCCGTTTTGACCGCGAATTTGCCGCAGAGACCGCTGCCGTCGGCGGCGAGCGTTATACCTTCCTCTGCAATGCCGCATACCGTCAGGCGATCGGCGGACACAAATTAACGGCAGATGCCGCAGGACGTCCGCTCTTTTTCTCCAAAGAAAATCATTCCAACGGCTGTATTGCCACTGTCGATGTGACCTATCCGTCTGTACCGCTGTTTTTCCGTTTCGCTCCGGAACTGGTCGAGGGAATGTTGCGTCCTGTTATGGAATACGCTTCAACAAACCGCTGGAAATTTGATTTTGCTCCCCACGATCTGGGAACGTATCCTCTGGCAAACGGTCAAGTCTACGGCGGGGGCGAGGTCGGTGAAGAAAATCAAATGCCGGTGGAAGAGTGCGGAAATATACTGATCCTCTGTACTGCACTGCTCCATTACCGTCCGGAAACCACATTGGTTGCAGAGTATTTGCCGCTGCTGAAAAAATGGGCTGAATATCTGCTGCAAAAAGGCTATGATCCCGAAAATCAACTTTGCACAGATGATTTTGCCGGTCATCTCGCTCATAATACCAATCTTTCGCTCAAAGCGATCGTTGCGCTTGCCGGATATGCCCGTATCGCAGAAAAATACGGCAATAGCGGTGATGCCGCCGCTTTTCTGGATATTGCAAAGCGGTTTGCCGTTCAATGGCTGAAAGAAGCCGATGACGGTGATCACTACCGGTTGGCATTTGATCAGCCCGGGACATGGAGTTTGAAATATAATCTGCTCTGGGATCAACTCCTGGACTTGAAACTTTTTCCCCGCAGTGTTATTGACCGTGAAATTGCATTTTACAGGAAAAAACAGAATAAATACGGAGTTCCGCTTGATAACCGCAAAGAATACACGAAAAGCGACTGGCTTTTGTGGATCGCTGCGCTTACGGAAAACCGGGAAGATTTCGATATGCTTACAGAACCGGTTTGCCGCTGGCTCAATGAAACTCCCAGCCGCAAGCCGCTCGGTGACTGGTATGAGACCGGCGAAGATGGAATTGCACAGGGGTTCACCGGCCGTTCCGTTGTCGGGGGATTTTTCGCTCCTTTGCTCATGCGGAGAAGAGACTTTGATGTAAATACTCCTTTGAAAATATAAGACCATTGCGGCTTCGGGACTTGTTTTTTGGGGATTTCGGCTCTATATTATACATATAATGCAATATCTGCGGGAAAGGGGTGGTTTTTATGGATGTGGAACGGTTGAACCGGTTGAAAAGTCAGATATTGGCTTCTGATGACCGGGCCTGTTTTATTGAACGGGAGAATATTCTGGCGGAAAATCGGGAAAGCATCTCCGCTTTGCCGGAATCTCTGCGCTATACGGCAGAATTTGAACTGCTGATGAAAAATCTTTCCACCCCGATCGATCCCGATGATGTTTTTGCCGGGAGAATGGTCGAAGGTATACGGAGTTCCGCTCCGCTGCCGCCGCTGCCGGGACAACTCTCTTCAGACGGACATATCACTCTGCCCATGGAAAAGATCCTCACGCTCGGTTTCGCCGGGATCGCCGCCGAAGTCGATGTCAACGCAGAAAGAGTCAACAGCCCCGAAGCACGCTATTTTCAGGAACAGACCCGACGCTGTGTGCAGGCAATAAAAGAGTTCTGTGACCGTTACGGCGATGCCGCCGAAAAAGCGGGAAAAACTGAACTCGCCCGCGCCTGCCGTACCGTGCCGTATCTCCCCGCTTACGATCTCTTTTCCGCATTGCAGAGCGTCTGGATGACCCAGTTTATCTTCAGCGCAGTTATCGGAGCGCGGGACTTCGCTCCGGGGCGGCTGGATTTGATTTTGGAGCGGTTCTGCTCCGGAGAACGGGCGCAAATGGTGGAACTGTTTGCTTATTTCTGCCTGAAATTCAATGAGATCACCGGACTTTGCACCAGCAATTATGCGCTGAAACCGATCCCCTGCGTCAGCACCAAACAATATATCACCCTCGGGCCGGAGTTCAATTCCGTTGCGGAGATGTTCGTGGAGGCGGCGGCTCTGGTCCGGATGCCTCAACCGACATTCAATTTCCGCCTGCGGAATGATTTCTCACTTGCGGGGAGGGCGGCTCATCTGCTTGGGCCGCAAAGCAATTTCTTCAATGACAGACTGATCTCCAATAAACTGCTCAACAGCGGATTTCCCCCGGAGGTCGCGGAAAATTTCACATTCACCGCCTGCAACCGGGTGGATCTGCCGGGCGTTCTGCACAATAAAATGTGTCATATCGACATTTTTGACAATACAACAGCGTGGTTCCGTGAGGCTCTGTTTGCTGTTTCGTCCGCAGAAGATATTCTGCCGGAACTCCGCCGTCTGGCGTACGGAAAGATCGTAAACGACATCAGGGAAAAACGCCGCCCCCGCATCACTCCTTACTGGAGTTTTCATCTGGAAAGCATCGGCTTGCAGAGCTGCATCCGAAGCTGCCGGGATATCGAACGGGGCGGAGCGGATCACTGCCGCTGGATGCACCGGATGTTTTCCGGCATCGGCACCATGGCGGATTCGCTCGTCGCCGTCCGTCATTTGCAGAAGCAGTTTTCCTACGGTGAGATTTTACAGATATTGGAGAGCAACTTTGAGGGAAGGGAGGTTCTGCGGCAGGAGATCCGCAAACATTTGCCGAAGTTCGGCAACGGAGAGACCGAAGCCGACCGCGCCGCCGCCGATATCAGTAATTGCCTGATCGATGCTTTTGAGGATGCCGCAATACAGGAAGGTTTTATCCCCATGCCCTCGCTTTACTCCCTCTATCACCAGCACCCGTTCGGCAAAAGCATCGGGGCAACTCCTGACGGCAGAAAAGCCGGAGCGGCGATCAGCGAAAACCAGTCCCCGTCGCCCGGAATGGACCGCAACGGGCCGACCATGCTGCTCAAAAGTGTCGCCTCTCTGCCGTTGGACCGCTGTATTTGCGGCGGATTGAACCTGAAGTTCCCCGTCAGACCGGCGGCACAAACCTTTGAGGCTCTTTTGCGGAGTTTCTTTGAAATGGGCGGTCAGCATCTCGGTTTTACCGTAGTCGAAAAAGAGACCCTTGAAGATGCCCGCAGAAATCCGGAAAAACATCAGACGCTGTACGTGCGTGTGACCGGTTTTTCGGAGTATTTTACCGCCCTTTCTCCGGAACAGCAGCAGGAGATGATTGACCGCACAGAACTGCGGTGAAAAGGAAAGGCTGTGTACTAAACATAGACTGATAAAAAAAATCCGCGCGCAGCGCGTACCCCGCCCCGGCCCGAACGTCGGGTTCGCTGACACCCGGACGTGATCCAGCCTTGTCGCGGCGTAGTTTTACGAAGACGGAGGCGGAACGCTGGTCGCCGCCTTAAAAAGGCGGCGAAAGTATAAGCGCAGCGTCGATATTGCCTCGCATGAGGCAATACCACTCGCCGGGAGCGATGCCTCGAAAAAAGAGCGTAGCGTATTTTATCGGGGCGTTGAGCGGACGAAGCATTCCGAAGCCCCTGTAAAAATCAGTCAACGTTTAGTAC
>JAFTUS010000110.1 GCA_017466125.1 Lentisphaeria bacterium
TACGGCGTTGGCACCTGTCGGCAGTACGGTTGCCCTTGGCTGCGACCGGCGAATAAGCCCTATAAGCCCTATAAGCCCTATAAGCCAAGAGCCTCTTGGTGCGGCGAGAGACGCTGTTTGGTGTCGGCGTTTGGCGCAGATTACGGCGTGATGCCGTCTGTTTGCCAATCACCGGGTTTCTGAAAGTTTTGGGAAAGGATAGAGGGGGTTCGGGGGAGAAAGGGAGAACCTTTTTTCAAAAAGGTTTCCCTTTCTCCCCCGACTCCCTAAAGCCTTATCAAATATTTTTCCAAAGTTGTTCTGCGGGGAGGTTGGTGTTCGGGAAGAGGATTTGCGGTTCGATTTGGCAGAGGGGGGCGAGTACGAATTCCCGGGATATTGCCCGCGGGTGCGGGATGGTCAATTCCGGAGTATTGATGATTTCGTCACCAAAAAGAATAATATCCACATCCAGTATGCGGGACTCTCTGCTGGAATGGTTGGCGGGTCTTCCGGCGGCGCGTTCGGTCTCCTGGCAGAGTTTCAGGAGTTCAAGCGGGGAGCGATCCCATTCCGCAGAGATGGCGGCATCGCAGAAATCCGGAGTTCCCGGCACACAATCGACTGCGGCGGAGCGGAAAATGTCGCTCATTCTGATATTCCGCACTCCGCCTGCTGTCAATTTGCGGCATGCTTCCCTGAAAACAGCGGCGGAATCGCCGATATTTCCGCCCAGCATCAGGATTATTTTCACATGCTCCTCCGCTCAAAGGTGTTGCAGCAGGGCATTGATATTGCCCGCACCGATCACGGCGATCACTTCGGGAGCCTCTTTTTGGATCGTTTCAGCAAGCACCGGAAAATCATTTGAGACGGCGACGGCATTTTCGCCGATTTTTTCAGCCAGATGTTCCGAATTGACCGGGCCGCTTTCGCTCCATGCGGCGAAAACGGGTGCAACATAAACCTTGTCAGCGGGGCGCAGAGCCTCTGCAAGTTCATCGACATACATTTGGAGCCGGGCGTAGCGGTGCGGTTGGAAAACCACATGCAGACTCTTCCCGGGGTAGGTATGTTTCAGCCAGTTTACGGCACTTTTCACTTCGGTCGGGTGGTGGGCGTAATCTTCGATGACGATCTGTTTTTCGCTCTCTTTCCGCACGGTCAGCCGTCTGGAAACGCCTTCAAAATCATCGAGCAGGGTCATGGCTTTTTTTCTGGAAAGCCCCAGTTCTACAGCCGCTTCCACAGCAAGGCGGGCGTTCCACGCCTGAAAGCCGAACCAGCGGCCGAACCGGTCCTTATCGCCTTTGCTCTCCACGCGGACGGCGTTGGGGTGACAGGCGAAAAGAGCATCGGTACGGGGCGACGCCATATAAATCAGCGTTTTGCTGTTGCGGGCAAAGGTTCTGAAATTGTTGTAGAGAGCTGCTTCGCCGCCTACGCTCCAGGCGTGATCGTTTTCCACATTCGGAACGATGCCGAGGGCAGGGCGCAGCAGCGTATGGGTTCCGTCGGATTCATCGGCTTCCGTCACAAAAATACGGCTTCCGCGGCCCGCATCGGATGAGGGGCGGTTGTCGCAGAACGATGCTCCCACCATATAACCGGGGTTGCCGCCCGCTTTCTTGAGAATATGTATGAGCATAGCGGTGATACTGCTTTTGCCGTGAGAGCCTGAAACTGCCACGGGGGCGGTGTAGTTTGCGGCAATGCGGGCGAGGAATTCCCCGCGGCGCAGTTGCGGTATCTGCAGCCGTTCCGCGCGTTTGCGCTCCGGATTTTCCGGCGGAACGGCGGAGGAGTAGACGACCAGATCGGAGTCTCCGGGCAGGTTTTCCGCCCTGTGTCCGACGGAGACTTTGGCTCCGTTGTGTGCCAGTTCCTGAAGTTTTTCATTCTCTTCACGGTCAGAGCCGCTGACCTGAAGTCCCCATTGCAGACAGATGGCTGCCTGCGGAGCCATGCCTGCACCACCAATACCGATAAAATGGATCTTTTTTTCTGTCATATCAGTTATTCAAATCAAATTGTGTGTCGTGAAGTTTACGGTAAAGCCCATTTTGTTTCAGCAGTTCTTCGTGAGAACCGGCTTCTGCGATACGTCCTTCTTTCAGAACCACGATGCAGTTCGCGTGGCGGATCGTGGAAAGACGGTGGGCAATGGCGAATACAGTTCGGTTGCTCATGACCCGGTTGAGAGCCTCCTGCACCAGCTTTTCAGTGACGGTATCAAGCGCGCTTGTCGCTTCGTCAAGAATAAGGATCGGCGGATTGCGCAAAATCGCCCGGGCAATAGCGATACGCTGTTTCTCCCCGCCGGAGAGTTTGAACCCTTTTTCCCCCACATTGGAATCGTAATTTTCCGCATGGTTTCCACCCATGATGAAGTCATGCGCATTGGCAAGTTTCGCCGCAGCGATGATCTCTTCGCGGGAGGCATCCGGACAGCCGTAGGAGATGTTGTTGGCGATCGTGTCATTGAAGAGGATCGCCTCTTGTGTCACCACTCCGACCATGCTGCGCAGAGAGTCGATACTGTAATCACGCACATCCACGCCATCAATGGTGACTCTGCCGCCCGTAACGTCGTAAAAACGGGCGATCAGATTGGCGATGGTGGTCTTGCCGGAGCCGGTTTCTCCGACGACAGCCACCACATGCCCTTTGGGTATTTCAAGTGTCACGCCGTCGAGGATATTGCGGGAGTTGTCGTAACTGAAAACCGCATTTTCCAGACGGATGGCATCTTTGAATTCGGTAAATACCGCCGGATTTTCTTTTTCCGGCAGAGAAGTATCGGTGTCGATCAAGTCAAAATAGCGATCCGCCGCCGCCATGGATTTCTGCAAATGCGCAAAGACCTTGGAGAGCGATTTGATCGGCTGATACGCCATGAAAGCCGGAGCCAGCAGAGCGGACAACTCCGTAATGGAAATGCCCTGTCCGTAGGAGTAGACCAGAAACACCAGTGTCGATGTCACGGCAACCACCTCCATCGCCGGAGCCATGAGAAGCTGTACCCGCAGAGCGCGGATGATCTGTTTCAGGTACTTGCGGTTGATATACTGAAATTTTTCGCACTCCTGTTTTTCAGTATGATAGGCGATGACCACACGGATCCCGGAAAAGACTTCCACCATGCGCGAAAAGACCTCCGCAATGCGGGCGAAACTGTTCCGGTAGTATTTGCGCACCTGTCTGCCGATGACGTGGACCGGAAGAACGACCAGCGGCACGCCGAAAATGAGAATGATCATCAGCGAATAACTGTTGTACTCCCGGCAGGCGATATAGATCGCCGCAAGACAGGCGAAAATCTGGATCGGCGCACAGGTAAGATCGGCAATGGAGTTCGATACCGCATTTTCGATCGCAGAAGTATCATTGGTACAGCGGCTGACCAACTGCCCCACATCCATATTGCCGTAGAAACGCAGAGATTGCTGCGTCAGTTTGCGGAAGATCTCTTCACGCATGTCAGAGACCACCTTTGCGCCCACCCAGCGGGTGTAGTAGTGATTGATGTATGTTGCGATATTTTTGACCAGCCACGCCAGTACGAATACGGAAACATACACCAGGAATATCTGCCAGGCGACCCTGCCGTTGGCATCGACGATCTCAAAAGAGAACTCCTTCGGCCATGTGACATGGATCACGCGTTTTTCCACCCGGAACGGCAGATTGTATTTGCGGGCGTAACTTTCCCCTTTCTGAAGCATGGAGGTCAGTTTCGGATCGTTGTCTGCGGGGTGCAGAGTCTCCTCCACCTTTTCAAGGAGTTTTGCCCGTTCGATGCCGGGATTTTCCTGCAATATCCTGACAACCGCCTCCGCTTCAGAAGAAACAGAACTCTTGCGTTCGCCCAGCGGATCGACCACGCCGACCAGCTGGGGGATCATCAGGAGACTGACCAGCAGCGAACCGCCGACCAGAATACCCGCAAGAATACCGGTGGCGAGCCGCAGCCAATAAGGACGCGCATAGCGTATCAGGCGCAGATAACTCTGGCGTCTGAATTCCTGTTCCATTGACTTTTTGCGGCTCATCGTTTACGGATTTATTTCATGAATTTCTTGATGGCATCAACAACGATCTCGCGCTGTTCGGTCGTGCTTTCCGCATAGATGGGCAGAGCCATGATTTCGGTGCAGGCCTTTTCGCTGACCGGGAAATCGCCTGCTTTGCCGCCGAGGTGAGCGAAGCAGTTCTGCATGTGCAGAGAGAGCGGGTAGTAGACGGCGCAGCCGATGCCGTTTTCGAGCAGGTTTGCCCGCAGAGCATCCCGTTTGCCGTCTGCAACGCGGATGCAGAACTGGTTGTAGATGTGACGGACGCTGTAAGAGGCCTCCTGCGGGAGTTGGATCTTGTCGCCCAGATCAGCGGCGGCGAAGAGTTTGCGGTATTCAGCGGCATTTGCCTGACGGCCCTTGCTCCAGTCATCGAGACTGCGCAGTTTGATCGAAAGGATCGCCGCCTGCAGGGCGTCGAGACGGAAGTTGCCGCCGACGTAGTCGTGCATATAGGTTCCGCTCTGACCGTGGTTGCGGAACGTTTTGAGCAGTTTTGCTTTTTCAGGATCGTTGCAGGTAACGATCCCGCCGTCCCCGAAACAGCCGAGGTTCTTGCTGGGGAAGAAACTGAATGCGCCGTAGTCGCCGATGGAGCCGACCCGTTTGCCTTTGTATTCGGAACCGATCGCCTGACAGGCATCTTCGATCACGATCAAATTGTTGGCGCGGGCGATTTCCATGATGGGGTCCATATCAGCGGCCTGACCGAAGAGGTGGACGGGGATGATCGCTTTGGTTTTTTTGGTGATCTTTCCTGCGATTTTAGCGGGGTCGATATTGTATGTAACGGGGTCGATGTCGACGAAAACGGGTTTTGCACCCACACGGGCGATGGCACCGGCGGTGGCAAAGAAAGTAAAGGGAGTGGTGATGACTTCGTCACCGGCACCGATGCCTTCGACCATCAGAGCGATGATGAGAGCGTCAGAACCGCTGGTCACGCCGACGGCATAATTGCTCTGGCAGTAAGCGGCGACTTCTGTCTCCAGCTTCTCGACTTTGGGGCCGAGGATGAACGCCTGCTGGTCGCAGATTTCGGAAATTTCTTTCAGGATTTCCTCTTTTATGGGGGCATACTGCACCTTGAGGTCGAGCAACGGAACTTGCATAGCCATAGATATTTCATCTCCTTTATTGTAATGTTTTAAACACAAGGCAATTATATAATATATCCCCGTTTTTGCAAAATTTCACATTTTTTTTGATTTTTTTTTGATTTTTTTTTACAAGCAGATACAGATTATCTGAAAATATATCCTCGGGGGACTGGTAAAATCTGCAATGAGGGGTTATATTATAAGAATAACATTGTATTCAAAGTCTTTGTTTTATTGAAAGGAATTTATTATGGCTGAAGATGATGTGAAAAATCAGGAACTGATGGATAAGATCGTCAGTCTTTGCAAACGGCGCGGATTTGTGTTCCCCAGCTCCGAGATCTATGGCGGTTTCAACGGTTTCTGGGACTACGGTCCCTACGGCTCCCGCATGAAACGTGCCATCGAAAACCTCTGGTGGCACGAAATGGTCGAAACCCGTGACAACGTGGAAGGACTCGACTCCACCGTGATCTGCCACCCCACTGTCTGGAAAGCCTCCGGCCATATCGACCAGTTCAGCGACTTGATGACCGACTGCAAAAAATGCAAGGCACGTCACCGCGTCGATCAGATGCCCGATCCCAATGTCTGCCCGAACTGCGGTTCCACGGAACTGACCGAACCGCGCGAATTCAATCTGATGATGAAAACCTTCGTCGGACCGGTTTTTGACGATGAACACGTCGCCTATCTCCGTGCTGAAACCTGTCAGCCGATCTTTGTGGATTTCCACAGCGTCCGCATCGCCACCCGTCAGAAAGTGCCTTTCGGCATCGCCCAGATCGGCAAGGCGTTCCGCAATGAGATCAACCCCCGCAACTTCACCTTCCGCAGCCGCGAATTCACCCAGATGGAAATGGAATTCTTCTGCGACGGCGAAGAGGGCATGGAATGGTTTGAATACTGGAAAGAACAGCGGATCAACTACTACCGCAACAAGTTGAAATTCTCCGATGACTTCTTCCGCATCTACGAACACGAAAAACTGGCGCATTACGCCAAGGCCGCGATCGATATCGAAGTCAAATTCCCCTTTGGCTGGGGCGAACTCGAAGGCGTCCACCACCGCGGACAGTGGGACCTCTCACAGCACAGCAAGTTCTCCGGGGAAGACCTCGCCTATTTCGATCATGACAACAACCGCAAATTCATGCCGACTGTCATCGAAACAAGCGTCGGACTCGACCGTACCATGCTGGCTCTGCTCGGCCGCGCCTACAAAGAGGAAAAAGCTGCGACCCAGAAAGAGGGCATGGATGAAGATGTGCGCATCCTGCTGCAGCTGCCTCCGCTGGTCGCTCCGATCCAGGTTGCAGTGCTGCCCCAGTCCAAGAAACTCAAAGAGAATGCCTACGGCCTCTACAAGACCATGGAACGCTATTTCCGCGCCGAATACGACGAAACCGGTTCCATCGGCAAACGCTATCGCCGTCAGGATGAGATCGGTACGCCTTTCTGCGTAACGTTCGACTTTGACTCTCTCAACGACAACGCCGTCACCGTCCGTGACCGCGATACCATGGCACAGGAACGCGTCGGCATCACCCAGCTGCGCGATTACCTCGAAGAGAAGATCAACGCCTGATAAATCATGGCTATGGAGTGGAAACAACTGCTCTCGCCCCACCGGGTCGGGAGCGACAGGGAAAAGGACAACAGGATCACCCGGTCCCGTTCTCCTTTTCAGCGTGACTTTGACCGGATCGTTTTCTGCAGTTCTTTCCGCAGACTGCAGGACAAAACCCAGGTTTTTCCGCTGGCGAAGGCGGATTACGTCCGCACCCGTCTGACCCATAGCCTTGAAACCAGTTCCATCGGCCGTTCCCTCGGTACGGCGGCAGGAGCCTATCTCTGCGACAACTTCGATCTGGGCGAGATCCAGCCCAGCGACATCGGTGCGATCGTTGCTTCCGCCTGTCTGGCGCACGACATCGGCAATCCGCCGCTCGGCCATGCCGGGGAGGAGGCGATCCGCCACTGGTTCACCCATTCCCCCGTTGCCGCAGATATGCGCGGGGTAATGAGCGAAGAACAGTCTGCCGACATCGAACAGTTTGAAGGCAACGCCCAGGGGTTCCGTGTGCTGACCCGTCTGGAAATGCCCGATCAGAACGGCGGAATGCAGTTGACCTGTGCCACGCTGGCGGCATTTGCCAAATATCCTTCCGCCAGCAAAGTTCCCGTGCGCCCCGCAGGGGTTGCGGGGAAAAAGTACAACTTTTTCCGTTCGGAAGCCGGATTTTTCCACGAAGTTGCCGAAAGTACCGGTATGATCTCCGCCGGACCGGACGCCTGGCAGCGGCATCCGCTCGCCTATCTGGTCGAGGCCGCCGACGATATCGCCTACCGCATCGTGGATTTTGAGGACGGTCAGCGGCTGGGGCTGGTCGATTACGGCGAACTGGAACGGCTCTTCCTTGAAATCATTGACTCTGAACGTTCCGCCGAATATGTCGGAAGTATCCAGAACCCGGTGCGCAAAACCGAATTTCTCCGGGCGCAGGTCATCGGCAAACTGGTCGGTCAGGCGGTTCAGGTCTTCACGGAACATCTGGACGAACTGCTGAACGGCACTCTGGCAAAACCGCTGCTTGCCTATATTCCCTGTCAGGAACCGCTGGAGCGTATTCAGAAACGCAGTTCCAGAGACATCTACAACCACCGCCGCGTGGCTGAAGTGGTCGGAGCCGGTTTTGAACTGGTCTCCGGTATGCTGGACATCTTTGTTCCGTGTGTCAATGAGATGGCGGTCGAACGGCGCGGCGGAGCAAAGGCCTCCTATCGCAGCCGCCGTCTTTTCTATCTGCTGCCGGAGGCTGAAATGTGTCTGGTCAACGAAAAATGGGCGACCGACCCCTACACCCGGCTGCTGTCGGTGCTGGATTATGTTTCCGGCATGACCGATTCCTATGCAGTGGATCTCTATCAGAAATTAAAAGGTATTTCATTATAAAGGAGTTATTATGGCTCAAATCAGTTTTTTCAATACGCTGGAACGGCGTGTCATGCCCTTTGAATCCATTGAACCGGGCAAGGTGAAGATGTACACCTGCGGGCCTACGGTTTACAACTATGCCCACATCGGCAACTTCCGAGCCTACATGTTTGAAGATATTCTCCGCCGTACACTGGAATATTTCGGCTATGAAGTCAAACAGGTGATGAACCTGACGGACGTGGATGACAAGACCATCCGTGATTCCAAAGCGTGCGGACTGCCGCTGCGGGAGTTCACCGCCAAGTACAAAGCGGCGTTCTTTGAAGACCTCAAAACGCTCTCGATCGAACCGGCGGCAGTTTATCCCGCAGCGACCGATCACATTCCGCAGATGATCAAACTGATTTCTGTTCTTATGGAAAAAGGCTTCGGTTATCAGGCGGAAGACAAATCCATTTACTTTTCGATCGACAAGTTCCCCGAATACGGAAAACTGGCGCACATCGACCGTGAGAACCAGCGTTCCGGCGTCCGCATCAAGAATGATGAATACGCCAAGGACTCCGTGGCGGACTTCGCCTTGTGGAAGGCGTGGGACGAACTTGACGGCGATGTTGCATGGGATTCCCCGTGGGGCAAGGGGCGTCCGGGCTGGCACATTGAATGTTCTGCGATGTCCAGCGAATATCTGGGCGACCATTTCGACCTCCACACCGGCGGCATCGACAATATGTTCCCCCACCACGAAGATGAGATCGCCCAGAGTGAAGCCGCTTCCGGCAAGAAGTGGGTCAACTACTGGCTGCACTGTGCGCATCTGATGGTCAACGGCGAAAAGATGTCCAAATCGCTCGGGAATTTCTACACTTTGCGTGACCTCATTGGCAAAGGCTGGACGGGGCGTGAGATCCGCTGGGTGCTGATCGGGGCGCACTACCGCAAGAAACTCAACTTCACGCTGGATGCTCTCGGTGCCGCCCGTGAAACGCTGGGTAAATTCGATGATCTTTTCAACCGGATGCGCAGCGTGGATGCCGCCGGTGATGGTTCAGAGGTCGCCGAAGCCGTCAAGGGCGCGAAAGAGGCATTTGCCAACGCCATGGCGGACGACCTCAATATTTCGGAAGCTCTCGCAGCCATGTTCGATTTGCAGCGGACGGCCAACCGCCTTGCGGACGGCGGCAAACTGACCAAAGCCGGAGCGGAACAGGTGCTTGCCGCCTACCGTGATTTCGACCGCATCGTCTGCTGTCTTGAAGTGGATGTGATCCGGGAACAGCCGACGGTGCCCGCAGAAGTAATTGCTCTTGCAGAAGAGCGTGCCGCCGCCCGCAAGAACAAAGATTTTGCCGCCAGCGACCGTCTGCGCGATGAAATCGCCAAACTCGGCTATCAGATCAAAGACGTTCCCGGCGGAAAATACGAACTCACCGCGCTGAAATAAAAAAATCCGCGCGAAGCGCGTACTCGCCAGCGGGTGCTACCCGCACGTGGTCCAGCGGCGGAACGCTGGTCGCCGCCTTAAAATGGCGGCGAAAGTATAAGCGAAGCGTCAATATTGCCGCATTTGCGGCAATACCTCTCGCCGGGAGCGATGCCCCGATAAAAAAGCGTAGCGTATTTTATCGGGGCGTTGAGCGTACGGCGGCCGAACGTCGGCCTCGGTAGTGGTCGGCTGTCGCCCCGTGCGGGGCTCTCGAGCCTCCGGGGCGTTGAGCGTACGGCGCATCCCGAAGCCCCTGTAAAAATCAGTCAACGTTTCGTACAGAACCAAATATTTCTTATTGCCGGACGTATCCGATACGTCCGGCAAAATTTTTTCCGGGGCGGAAAGCCGGCTGCAACGGACAAAAGGGCGGAGTTGTTTTTGAGGCTTGGTTGTGGCATTTTGCCGCCAGAAAACTGCGGGGCATTTTGTCCATTTTGTCCATTTTGTTCATTGCTGCCGCCGATAAAATGAAAAAATGCTAAAAAAAATGTTATTTTTTTAAAAAAAATATTTTTATTTTGCTTTTTTATGCTATTTTACCTGTACAGCGTTTTATGTGCGCTTTTATATATTGTTTTTTTAACAGGAATTGCCGGTGATCCGCCGGCAGATCCCGGGTGTGTTTTCTCAACGCCGGTCTCCGGCCGTTGTTCTTGGATAGGCATGGGCGAAACGTGCCTTGATTTCAGATGCTTCCCCCGGGGAAAAAAGGCGGAATATCCGGTTCAGAAACAGGGTATTTATGTCAACACAGGAAAGTTTGTTTTCCATGGAGTCCGAGTTTACAGCACGGTGCAGCAGCGCACCGGCTGAGGAACTCTCTGCTCCGCTTGCCGCCCGGATGCGTCCCCGTTCTTTCGGTGAATATTTCGGACAGCAGCATCTGCTTGCCCCGGGAAAACTGCTCCGCCGTGCCATTGACTCCGACCGTTTCAGTTCCATTATCCTTTCCGGTCCGCCCGGCACGGGGAAAACCACGCTCGCCGAAATCATCGCCAGAAACAGCAATTCGGAATTTGTCCGCCTCTCCGGAGTATTCTCCACCGTCTCGGACATTCGCAAAGAGATCCAGTGCGCCGCGCTCCGCCGCAGAAACGGCAGAAAAACCATCCTCTTTATCGACGAGATCCACCGTTTCAACAAGGCACAGCAGGACTCCCTGCTGCCCGATGTGGAGAGCGGCACCATCCGGCTGATCGGCGCAACAACGGAAAATCCGCAGTTTTCTGTGATCGGGGCTTTGATAAGCCGCTCGCTGGTCTTCCAGCTGGAGCCCCTTTCGCCGGAAGATACCGGTGAACTGCTCCGCCGCACCCTCCGCGATGAACGGGCGTTCCCCGAACAGAAGATCGAACTTTCTGAAGAGGCTTTGGAGTTCCTCGCCTCTGTCTGCGAAGGCGATGCCCGCCGCGCTCTGGGCGCACTGGAAATCGCCGTCCTGACTACCGATCCGGGCGAAGATGAGGTCATCCGTATCGGTCTGGCAGAGGCAGAAGCATCCGTTCAGCGCAAAATGATCGTCTACGGCGATGACGGCCACTATGATACGGCATCGGCTTTCATCAAAAGTATGCGGGGCAGTGACCCCGATGCCGCCGTCTACTATCTGGCGAAAATGCTGCATGCCGATGAAGATATCCGTTTTATCGCCCGCCGTATCGTCATTTTCGCCAGCGAAGATATCGGCAACGCCGATCCCCGCGCGCTGGAAGTGGCGGTTTCCGCTATGAAAGCGGTGGAGATGATCGGTATGCCCGAAGCACGCATCATCCTTTCGCAGGCCGTGACCTATTGTGCGACCGCCCCCAAAAGCAACGCCTCCTATCTGGCGATCGACCGCGCATTGAAGGATGTGAAAGAAAACCGGGTGGAGGCGATCCCGCTCCACCTCCGCGACGCCCACTACAAGGGAGCGGAGAAAATGGGGCACGGCGTCGGTTACGAATACCCCCACTCCCACGGCGGATTTGTGGTTCAGGAATATCTGCCGGGAGAACATCACTATTATCTGCCCAAAAATGTGGGCTACGAAGTCAAAATCGCCGAAAGAATGGCGTATTGGCAATCCCTCAAAGATCAGGCAAAGGAGGCGGCAAATGGAAAAGCGTGAACTGCGCAAACACTATCTCGCCCTCCGTGCGGCTGTGACGGATCGGCAGAAAAAAGATGCTGCGATCTGCCGGAATTTGCGCGAACTTGCGTGTTGTCAGAGTGCGGATGCACTCGCACTCTACGTCACAGACGGCAAAGAACCTGATCTGAAAGAGTTGTTTCTGTGGAAAAGAACATTTCTTCCCCGTTATGCGGAAGAATTGAAACAATATGAGTTGGTCGAGATCCGCGATCCGGAAAAGGATCTGGTTCCCGGCAGATACGGTTTGTTGGAACCCCGCCCGGAACTGGCGGCGGCTTCGACGGATTTCGTGCGTCAACACATTGTCTTTGTTACACCGGCGGTGGCTTGTACCCGCCGGGGCGTCCGGCTGGGGCGGGGCGGCGGTTTCTACGACCGTATGCTCGAAACAGCAGGACTGCAAGCGGTCGGGGTCGTTTACGACTGCCAACTGGCAGATGATCTTCCTGCCGAACCGCATGACAAGCCGCTGGATTTCATCGTTACGGAATCCGGTGTCCGGAAGTGTATGAGTTCAGAAAATGAAATGAAAAAGGAGAAAAAATGAATTCAGGATTGTTGTTTGCTGCGCTCGATGCGCAGCAGAGTCAAGCGTGGATGTCTGCCGTCGCAGGCGTGGTTTTTCTGGTGATCGGCATCGCCGCCGGTATCCTGCTCAAGGGCTGGATCCAGAAATTGCAGAAAGATTCAGCCAACAAAAGTGCTGAAAAAATCCGGGAAGATGCCATCCGCGAAGCGGAACATACCTTGCGCGAAGCCCGTGTTTCCGCCAAGAGCGAAACGATCAAAATGCGCGAAGAGTGCGAACAGGAGTTGAAAGAACGCCGCAAAGAGCAGACCAATGTGGAAAAACGTCTCGCTCAGCGTGAAGAACTTCTCGACCGCCGTGCCGACTCCATGGATGCCAAAATGAAGAACATGGAAAAACAGGAAAAGGAGATCGAAACCCTCCGTGAACGTCTCTCCGGCAAAGAACAGGAGTTGGCAAAAAGCATCTCCAAACAGATCGACGAACTTCAGCGCATCGCCGGTCTCAGCCGTGACGAAGCACGGGAGATCCTGCTGGAAAAACTGAAAAATGAGGTCAAAAATGAGTCCGGCATCCTCGTTCGCTCCATTCTTGACGAAGCCAAAGTCAAGGCGGAACGCGAAGCCCGCCGCATCCTCACTTACGCCATCCAGCGGTATGCCAGTGATTGCACCTACGAGCGCACCACCGCCACCATTCCGCTGCCCAACGATGAGATGAAGGGCCGCATCATCGGCCGTGAAGGACGCAATATCCGCGCCATTGAAGCCGCTACCGGTGTAAGCATCCTGATCGACGACACCCCCGAAGCGGTGGTCATCTCCTGTTTCGACCCGGTCCGCAAAGAGGTCGCCCGTCAACTTATGGAACGCCTCATCGGTGACGGCCGTATCCACCCGACCCGTGTGGAAGAACTGGCAAAGAAGATCGGCAAAGAACTTGATGAAGAACTCTTTCAGGTCGGCGAAGCCGCTGTGCTGGAAGCCGGTATTCAGGGCGTTTCTCCCCAGATCATCAAACTGCTCGGCCGTTTGAAATACCGTTACAGTTTTTCGCAGAACGTACTTCAGCACTCCCTCGAAACCTGCTACTTTATGGGCATGATCGCCGCTGAACTCGGTCTGGATGAACAACTTGCCAAACGCATCGGTCTCTTCCACGACCTCGGCAAGGCGATCGACCACGAAGTGGAAGGTCCTCACGCCCAGATCGGCGCGGATATCCTCCGCAAGTACAACGAACCCAAAGAGGTCATCCACGCCGTCGCCGCACATCACGGCGAAGTGGAACCCGAAAGCCTCTACGATGTGCTGGTCGCCGCCTGCGATACTTTGAGCGCATCCCGCCCCGGTGCCCGCAGTGAAACGACCGAACTCTATCTGAAACGTCTGGAACAACTCGAAACGATCGCCAACGACTTCCCCGGTGTGGAATCCTGCTTTGCACTTCAGGCGGGCCGTGAGATCCGCGTCGTGGTCGTGCCCGAAAAGGTCTCCGAAGGCGAAGCTCAAATGCTGGCAAAAGATATTTGTTCGCGCATCGAAAAAGAGATGACCTATCCCGGACAGATCAAAGTCACCATCATCCGTGAAACCCGTTCCGTGGAATATGCAAAGTAATTCAAAATGGCTTCAAGAGTAACAATCGAAGTGGATACGGACGGTCTGGCGCACAATGTGCGGACCATCCGGGATCGGGTCGCCCCCTGCGGTTTGACCGCTGTTCTGAAAGCCAATGCTTATGGCATGGGAGTTCCCCGTATTGCTCCGGTCGTCCGGGACAACGGGGCGGTGATGTTCGGTGCCGCAACGGTGGGTGAGGCTGTGGAACTGCGTTCTTACGGTCTGCCCGTACAGGTACTCGGCAATCTGCTTCCCGATGAGGCCGCTCCCGCCGTGGAGCATGGTATCATCTGTCCGCTCAATGACCTTGAAGCCGCCCGCAGAGTCAGTGCCGAAGCCGTCAGACAGCAGAAAATTGCAGAATGTGCCGTTGCTGTGGATTCCGGTATGGGGCGGCTCGGTCTGGTCGCCGCACACGCCGCAGAGGAGATCCTTGCGATCGGCAAACTGCCCAATCTGGCGGTCAAAGGGATCTATTCGCACTTTTCCAGTGCGGGCGATCCCGAAGATGATTACTCTCTGAAACAACTTGCCTCTTTTCAGGAGGTGCTGAAACAACTCGCCGCCGCCGGTGTGAACTTTGAAAAAATACACATTGCCGCCAGCGACGGATTGAACAACTTCCCCGCCTGTCTGCAACCGCCCTTCACCCACGCCCGCTGCGGCATCAATCTTTACGGATATTACGCCCCCGCCATGCCGTTGAAGGAGGTCGTTACGGTCAGGACCCGTATCGCCGCTGTGCGGAAACTCTCCGCCGGAAGTTTCGTCGGCTACTGCCGCACACACCGGCTGAAAGAAGATACCCTTGTCGGAACTGTTGCCATCGGTTACGCAGACGGCGTGCCGCTGGCTCTTTCCAACCGCGGACGGGTGCTGATCGACGGGAAATCCTGCCCCATTCTCGGACGGGTCTCCATGGATTACATCACGGTTTCGCTCAACAGCGTTCCGGAAGCCCGCTGCGGCGATGAGGTCGTCTGCATCGGCAGTCAGAAAGGACAGATGATTTCCGCAAAGGAGTGGGCCGACCTCGCCGGTACTCACGTTTACGACATACTCTGCGGCCTCCGCTCCCGCTGATACAGAGCGTCAAAACTCCGGTGTTCCGGCAGGAGTGCGAAAGTGCCAAAAACGTAATTTTCTTTGCGGCAATCCCTTCCGGAAACTGCGTCAGCTTTCCCCGAAAACAACAAAATACTATGTTTTTTTCGTATTTTTTCAGTATTTCACTTGAAAAACAGGCAAAATGGTGGTCTATTATATGAATTGCCTAACACTGAAAGATATTTTTGCTGAAAAGTATTAACAAAAAACAGGAATATTTTTTATGGATAAATTCCGCTTTTTCGTGTTGTTCGCTGCCGCAGTGCTGATGTTTGTATGCAGCGGATGCGTGGTTGTCAAAGAGTATACGCCTGCCCCCAAGGCGGTCAAGGCTGACCCCCGGGAATATGAACTCGCCCGCAAACTGCTGGTCGCCTTTGTGAAAGATGATGCCGGGACTTTCGTCGCTCTGCTGCCCGAAGAGACCCGCAGCAAGTTCACAGAGGACTCCTTCAGAAAGACCCGCAAATCTGTGATCGACTCCGTTGGCGAACCCGTCTCTTTCACCTATTTGACCACGCTTAAACTCGATACCCTCCACCCGCAGATCTGGAAAGTGGAGTTTAAGCGTTACAATGTGAACCGTTCCAAAGAGTTCACCAGCGAAGTTCTCTTCAAGGTCATTACCGGTATGCTCGATAAAAAAGAGGCCGTCATCACCGGTTTCCACTTTCTGTAATTTCCCCAAAAATAAAATAAAACCTTTTCAAACAAACTAATAAGGAAAAAGAAATGGTGAAAAATCACAAAAATCATCGCCTGCTCTGCCTTACCGGGCTGGCACTGATGGTCTGCGGTACACTTTCTGCCGCAGAGAACGATTCAATCCGTACCATCCGTCTGCGTCAGGATGACGCACAGGTGCGCTTTGAAAGCAAGGTCTATGAACTGAAAAATACGACTGCCGAAGAGATCCTTCCCTTCATCAATTCCGCAGTTCTCCGTTACGACCGGAACTCCACTGTCCGGCGCGTGACCTCCGGCACCAAGGGCGAAGCACTGCTCGTCTCCACCGGAAAAGAGTTCGTTCCCTATGTGGACAAAATCGTTGCAGTCCTCGACCGCAAAGTTGCCAAAAAGTCTGCTGACGGCTCCACCATCAGCGGAACCGGTCTTACCCGCATCTCCTATTCCCCCAAATACCGCGCCGCCGCCGATCTTGCCAATGTGCTTAACGCCACGATCGGTTCCGATGCCGGTGCCCTCTTCGTCAACGATGAGACCAACACCATTTTCTGGCGCGATCAGGATGCCTCCGCCAAGCGCACTCTCACCTGGCTGGAAAAACTCGACCGTCCCCTGCCGCAGGTGCGTCTCCGTCTCAACTACTATGAAGTCCGCGACAGCGAACTCAAAGACTGGGGCTTTGACTACCTCGCATGGAAAAACGGTCCCGGCGTCAACTTGCTGAACGTCGGCTACAATGCCGGTGAACTCGTTGTCCACGAACTGCTGGACAAAGTTCCATACGTTCTCTCCTCCAGTTGGGGCATGGGCGGATTTTTCACCGCTCCCCAGTTCGATATGAGTTTCATCCGCTGTCTTCAGCAGGGCGGCAACACCAGTGCTGTCGGCACCGGTTCTCTGCTGATGATCAACACCCCCGTCGGCAGTAAGGCTGATCTTGCCGCTCTGCGTCAGATCCAGTCCGCCAACCCGGCGACTGCCCCCTTCATCTACCGTACTTCCATGACTCCCGAATACCAGAACATCGGCAAAAACATTCTCGGCCGTACCCTCATCGGCAAGAGTTACTATGAAGATGCCAACGGCATCAAACATGCCGATCCCCCGCGTCTGGAACTTCAGGTCCTCAACCCCTTCGTCTGTCTGACGCAGGGCAATGACCCCCAAGCCGGCGGCGTGATTTTCGATTACTCCCTCTATTTCAAGAGTGTTGTCGAACGCGGCAACATCGGTTCCGAACTGAGCAACTCCGCTCTCTTCTCCGGTTCCAGCACGCTGGCATTCGGCAAAGAAAAGATCCTTGCCGTCTATGAAAAGGAAAATGAAGTGGAACAGACCATCGGACTTCCCGTTCTCTGCCGCATCCCGGTTCTGAAATATCTCTTCAGCACCGTTACCTCCATCAAAGAACGTACCTATATCGTGGTTTCTGCTGAAGCTGCTCTCGTTGACATCGAAGGCAAAGAGGCGTTCAACACCGCCAGCGTTGCCACCGGTATCGACCGCCGCATCGAAAATCCTTTCCGTGTCGAAAAGACGGAAAAGAAGGCGGAAAAATCTGAAAAAAGCAAAAAGTAATTGACGGAAAAGGTATACTATAATGAATAAGATCAATCTCTCTCTTCTGCTTGCCGGTGCGGCTGTTATTCCGCTGTTCAGCGGCTGCAATACCGGAAATGGAACTCACTCCGTTGCGCCGATGACCCTCCCCGCAGGCGGCAGCAGCAGTGCCCGTGAAGTCGTTGTGACCCCCCAGGCGATCCCCGGAGTTCCCCGTGCCAACAACCACGGAGCCACCGGCGGTTACGCCCCCTCCAACGTTCAGGCTCAACTCAAGATCAACGTTGCCGACGGCACCAAAGAGGTCAAAGTCATCCGTGACAACAACGATCCTTTTGTCATCACCAAGCCCTACATGCTCAAAAATGCCGATCCCTACGCTGTGCGCAGTTATCTCGAAGCCGCTGTCGGAGCAAAGAGCATCAATGTCAGCCCCGCCCAGGTCACTGCGGTAAAGTTCAGCGACGGCACCGGTGCA
This sequence comes from Lentisphaeria bacterium, assembly GCA_017466125.1. Taxonomy (GTDB): domain Bacteria; phylum Verrucomicrobiota; class Lentisphaeria; order Victivallales; family Victivallaceae; genus Victivallis. The sequence continues at coordinate 17,700 of JAFTUS010000110.1, forward strand.
GTCCTCGTCTCCGCTGAAGATTACCGTTTTGCGGATTCCGAAAACGGCAAAGGCATTGACGGCATCGTGGCATCTCTCGACCGTCCCGGTCTGACTTTCCTTGCCGATGCCGATGCCCACCTCTACTTCCCCCGCATCAGCCGCGCCTCCAACTTGCGCGATATGCTGCTCAAGGTCGGTTCTTCCGCCCTCGATCCCCAGTTTGAGATCGCTCCCGGCACTGTGACTGTGGACTCCGAACTCAACGCACTGGTCGTCAAGGCGAACAAGTGGAACTGGAACGATATGCTCACCATGCTCAAACAGTATGACCGTCCCATTCCGGAATTCAAAATCACCTACCGCGTGATCGAAATTTATGCCGAAAACGACGACCGTATCGGTGTGGACTTCCAGAGCTGGAAGAACAACGAAGGCGTTGACCTCTTCTCCGCCGGTGTCTTTGCCCGCCGCAACTGGGGAACGTTCTTCTCCAGTGCCATCGAAAACAATGGCAGCAACCGTACCTCCTACTGGAACTTCAATCCCAAGTGGAACACCCGCTATCTGGACTTCATGACCTCCATCGGCAAAGCCAAATGCCTTGCCCAGGGCGAAATGATCGTTCAGAACCGCAAATCCTCCGCGATCGAAGTCTGCTCCGGTTTCTTCTATGACCGTACCTACTATACTCCGGGTGCCACCAGCATTGCCGCCGGTACCGGTGAATTCGCCTACACCGATGTCAACCCCGACACCATCTTGCGTGAGTCCACCAGCAAGATCGCTCCGCTCCACAAACTGAACGGTATGCTCTCCGATGCCGGAGTCAATGCCTACATGACCAAAGCCGGTTACACCATGCGCGTCATGGGTACGCAGGTCGGCACTGCCACCTACTATGATGCCATCGCCCGCAAGACCTATCAGGAACTTCTCGCTGCCGGTCTCCCGGTCAGTGCGCAGCCCGGATTTGAAGGTGTTCCGATCAGCACGCTCGAAGAAAAATACGCTGAATTGATGGCGAAAATCGCCGGAATTCCCGAAGCCTATCTCCCCGCCGATGTCAAAGAGACCAAAGCCGGACTTGAAGCTGCAATCGCCAATAAGACGATGAAAAAAATGAATCCCACCCAGGCTGCAATTCTGGCAAATACCCAGACCAGCGCACTTACCAAGTATCTCACCGGTTATGTCGATGCCGAAGGCAACCGTTACAGCGGCAACTACTACCGTGACAACTACGCCTACGTCGATGCCGCCCCCGGTATCATCCACGGCTGGCTGCAGTACCCCATGATCGCTGACGGCTTCCAGTTCAAACTCAAAGTCTCCCCGGTCATCACCGGCAAGGCCGCCACCATGAAGTTCGATCTTCAGGGCAACTCCCTGATGGGCTGGAACTCCGACGGCTCCGCCCGCCGCAGCAACTCCGAAATCTCCACGACGGTCCAGCTGCCCTACAACGATCAGGAATTCGTTCTCGGCGGCATCCGGAAATCCGAATCCGTCCGCTCCAACACCGGTCTGCCCTATGTCAAGGATCTGCCGGTCATCGGACGGCTCTTCTCCACCGAATCCGAATCCATCAAACAGTCCCAGCTGGTCGTGATCGCCAAGGTCGAATACACCAAGCCCGATACCGTCGCCGGAACTGAGATCCGCGAAAACCTCGGCAAGATCGTCAAAGGCGTCAACAAAGGCATGAACAGCCGCGTCGGCAACATGTTCTTCGGCCAGTACGGTCTGGATTCCGACCGCGCCGACCGTGACAAACGTCTGGATGACGTCGGCAACAAAATCAACGATGAGTACAAGACCATCAAGTAATCATCAATGAAAAAAGGCCGTAAAAACAACCAAGAGCAGGTGCCCCTGACCGGAAAGCCGGAGCATCTGCTCGGCCGTGTCGAAGTTTTCAAAAAAATGTGCCGTATGCTGGAAATGAAACGGAAACGTTTTATTGAAAACGATTGGCAGCACTATGCAAAATTGATTCCCCGGCAGCAGTTTCTGCACCTGATGATGGTGCGCCATTCTCTCCCCTGCAATCTCGCAAAAATCATGCAGGTAACAGGAATGACCTCTGCCGGGGCTTCGATTTTTGTCGATAAAATGGTCAAACAGGGCGCGTTGGAGCGTATCGAAGACCCCAATGACCGGCGCAATGTCATCGTCACATTCACGCCGCGCGCCGAAAAGATCACCGCCCGTATCGATGACCGGCTCAATCAGTATATCTTCCACTTTTTCGCCGACTGCAGCCCCGAAGAACTGGAAACGCTGGAGGCGGCAAGCCGTCTCGTCTGCCGGGTGCTTGATGCCAGAGAAGATGAAGAGATCTGAGGTTTCCCGTATGAAAAACAAACCGTTTGTCAAAGATTACCCCGTTCTGCTCAATGATATTTCCGCAGATGCCAAAATGCGCAGCTGGGTGCTGTTCAACTACCTTCAGGATGCCGCGAGCAGTCATGCCGATCATCTTGGTGTCGGCTTGAAACAGTTGCGGGAAAGTGATTTAAGCTGGGTTCTTTCGCGCATCCGCTTCAAAATGGAAGATTTTCCGGAGTACGGCGATACGCTCCGGATCTCGACTTACCCCAGCGGGTTTTCCCGCATTTTCGCCTACCGTCAGTTTGTACTGACTTCAGCAGACACCGGAAAACGTTTCGGTGTTGCCGGGAGTGCGTGGCTCACGCTGAATCCGGCAAACTTCCGCCCGGTTTCTCCGGCAAAATACTTTACCGGACTCCCCCAGTGGGAATTTGAGGGCGACATCTATTTTCAGGAGGATACACTGGATAAGTTATCCGCCCCGGAAACGGAACTTGATACTCCTGTGGAACAGCGCGTTTCCGTTACCCAGATCGACTACAACCGTCACTTGAACAATGCGTTCTACGCCCTGTTTACCGAAGATTGGCTGGGCGGAAAGACCAACGGACTGGTGCGGATGAAAGAACTGCAGATAAACTTCAACCAGTCTTCCCCTCTCAATGAGATATTGAACTGTTCCGGAACGCTGGACGAAAACGGCAATTTCTACGTGGAAGGCTGTCAGAAGAGCAGTGGAAAAAATGCCTTTCAATCGCAGGGAATTTGTGAAAAAACAGTGCTGGATTGAATTTTGAGATGATTTTTTTGTGATATTTTCCGCAAATAAGCCCTTATACATTGAAAATACAGTAATATCGTGTATCTTATAGGGTATATTAACGGTTGTTCATACAATATATGGTATTTATAAAAAATAAGAAAGAGGTTGTTAAATGACTGAAAAATTATCAGAGTTCTGGAATTGTTTCGGCCCGTGGCTGTGCGATTGGTATCCGGCAATTATCGGGTTGATCGTATTTCTGATTTTGTGTTCTCCGCGCCTGACGCTGAAAATTGCGGCATGGGTCGTGCGGCTCGTGCTGATCCGTCTGCGGGTGATCGGCAAGGAGAATATGCCCTATTCCGGGCCGATTTTGCTGGTCTCCAACCATGTTTCATTGCTGGATCTGCTGATGATCCAGGCGGTAGTGCGCCAGCGTGTCCGTTTTCTGGTGCGCGCTGAACTCATCGACTTCATCCCCACCCGTCTGATTTTCTGGTATCTCGGCGTGCTGAAAGTTCCCAGCCCCCGCCGCCCCAAAGAGATGCAGAACTTTTTTGAAAAAATCAAAGACCGTCTGCGCGTCGGTGAAACGATCTGTTTCTTCCCCGAAGGAGCGATTTCCGGCAGCGGCAATCTGATGCGTTTCCGTTCCGGAGTCCAGCAGTTGCTTCCGCCCGAAATCCAAGTCACTGTCATGCCGATGCGCCTCGGCATGATCCACGGTCGTCTGACCGGGTTTTACAACAAGCGTCTCCATTTCCGCAAACTGACCCGCTGGCCCGTTGACTTCTCCGTTGCCATCGGCGAACCTATCGACCCGAATTTGACTGCGTTCCAACTGCGTCAGAAGATCTCCGAACTCGGTGCTATCGCAGAACGTGCGCCCCAGCCCGGTGAACGCCCGATCCATACGGCATTTATCTTTCATGCCAAACGTCATCTTTTCGGCAAGATTTTCTTTGATGCCACGACAGACACCTGGTTCAGCAACTTCAAGATGCTGATTTTGACGATCCTGCTTTCCAAGGTCGTCCGTAAAATCGACAAGGGGACGGCGGGTTATACCGGTGTGCTGCTGCCCAATACGCCGATCGCCGCCGGAGTGCTGCTTGCCATTCAGAGTGCCGACCGTACCCCTGCGATCATGAACTTCAGTGCCGGTCAGCAGGTCGCGCTGAACTCCATGCGCCGTGCGGGAGTCAAAACCATTCTTACCAGCCGGAAGTTCCTCGATAAACTGAAATGGGAACCCTCCGAAGAGATGGTGCTGCTCGAAAACATCGTTCCGACGATCTCCAAAAAGCAGAAACTCATCGCTATACTGATGATCCTTTTCCTGCCGACCCGTACGCTGGTGCGCAACATTGCTCCTTTGAGCTGCTACAACATGTTCCAGCAGGCGGTACTGCTTTTCTCCAGCGGTTCGACCGGCAACCCCAAGGCGGTCATGCTGACCCAGCGCAACATCAACTGCAACGTTCAGTCCTTTATCCGTGTGGTGGACTGGTCCACCAGTGACCGTGTGGGCGGCAATCTGCCGATTTTCCACTCTTTCGGTTTTACGGTCTGCTTCGCCTTGTCCGCCTCGACCGGTACTCCGGTGACTTACGTTGCCAACCCGCTGGATGCGTCGCTTATCGTCAAAACCTGCCGTGAATTCAGAGTTTCCATTCTCTGTGCCACACCGACATTCCTCCAGAAATACATGATGAAAGCCAAGTCCGAAGACTTCAAGGCTCTGCGTCTCTGCGTGACCGGTGCGGAAAAACTCCGTTCTGAACTTGCCGACCGTTATCGTGAACTGACCGGACGTGACATCGTTGAAGGTTACGGCTGTACCGAATTGTCCCCCATCGTGACCATTAACTTGAATAACTCCATTTTTACGCTTGGAACCAAGAGTGATCACCCGGGCAGTATCGGCTGTCCTCTGCCGGGTATTCATGCCCGTATCGTCGATATCAATACCGGGGTCGAACTGCCTCCGGGACAGGACGGCAAACTGCAAGTGCGTGCCGGTTCTGTGATGAAAGGTTATCTGAACGATCCCGACCTGACCGCCCGTGCCATTCAGAACAACTACTACGATACCGGTGACATCGGTCACATGGATGAAGACGGTTACATTTACATCACCGGCCGCGCCAGCCGTTTCAGCAAGATCGGCGGCGAAATGGTTCCGCACGAAGGCGTGGAAGATGCCATTACCAAATTCCTCCACTCCGAAACGCGTGAAGTAGCCGTTGCCGGCCGCAGTGACAAGGCGAAAGGCGAACGTCTGGTGATTTTCCACGTCATTGAAAACATCGACACTGCGGCGATCATCGCCGGACTGCGTGAAGCCGGTCTGCCCAACATCTGGATCCCGAAATCCGAAGACTTCATCAAAGTCGATCGCCTGCCGCTCCTCGGCAGCGGAAAACTGGACCTGATGGGGCTGAAAGAGATGGTCAAAGCCCTCGAAAGCTGACCGTAAAAAAGCTGACCTTTTGAAAAGCTCTGCGCGCGGAAAGAATTCCGCGCGCAGTTTATTTTGGCTGTGTACTAAATATAGACTGATAAAAAAATCCGCGCGCAGCGCGTACCCCGCCCCGGGTCGTACCCGGACGTGATCCAACGGCGGAACGTTGGTCGCCGCCTTAAAATGGCGGCGAAAGTACAAGCGCAGCGTCGATATTGCCTCGCATGAGGCAATACCTCTCGCCGGGAGCGATGCCTCGAAAAAAGAGCGTAGCGTATTTTATCGGGGCGTTGAGCGGACGGAGCATTCCGAAGCCCCCGTAAAAATCAGTCAACCTTTCGTACAGAGCCTTTATTTTTACTCAAACTGCCGTTCCTGTTTTTTCCGGAAGAGTTGGTTGTTTCAAGGTGGAAAAATATCAAAATTGTGCTATATTACTTTCAGTATGTGATTTTCTGAAAGGATACGATATGAACGATTTCTGTGTTGCCGGATTCGGCGAAGTGATGTTGCGGCTCTGTCCGCAGGGGAAAAAACGTTTTGCACAGGTTCTGCCCGGTGCGCTGGAAGCCACATTCGGCGGCGGTGAAGCCAATGTCTGCGCCTCCGTCGCCATGCTGGGCGGAAAAAGCCGCTATCTGACCGGTCTGCCCGATAATCCGGTCGCCCGCGCTTTTGCCGCACAACTTGCCGGAATGGGCTCTGATGTAAGCCGTATCCTCTATTCCAAACAGGGACGCATGGGCGTCTATTACGCCGAACACGGCTCCAATATGCGCGGCTCCAACGTGGTTTATGACCGTGAAGGTTCCACCATCTCTCTGCTGCCCCCCGAAGCATACGACTTTGAGGCCATGCTCAACGAAGTGACCCATCTGCACCTCTCCGGTATTACGCCTTCCCTTACGGAAAATGCTTACAAAAGCACCCTCGCTATCGCTGAAACTGCCGCCAAAATGGGCATTACCATCTCCATTGACCTCAACTACCGCAAGAAACTCTGGAACTGGGAACCCGGAACCGCCAAAAACGAACTTGCCTGCCGCTGTATGAGCAAAATCGTTCCGCTGGCGGATATCATCATCGGCAATGAAGAAGATGCCTCCGATGTTTTCGGCATCCACGCCGCCAATACCGCGATCGACAAAGGCGAACTCAATATCGACGGCTACAAAGAGGTCGCCGCAAAACTTTCCGAAAAGTTCCCCAAGGCGAAATTCGTTGCCATCACACTGCGCGAAAGCATCTCCGCCGACCACAACAACTGGGGCGGCATGCTCTATGACTGCAAGACCAAACAGGCTCATTTTGCCCCGCTGGATGCAGACGGAAACTATGCACCTTACGAGATCCGGGACATCGTGGACCGTTTCGGCGGTGGAGACTCCTTCTGCGCCGGACTGCTTTTTGCCCTCCTTTCCGGAGAGTACTCCGACCCGGCAATGGCGATCCGTTTCGCCGTCGCCGCAAGTGCGCTCAAACACACCATTCCGGGCGATTATAATTATTCCTCCCGCAGTGAAGTGGAAAGTCTGATGAAAGGTTCGGCCTCCGGGCGGGTGCAGCGATGAAAGAACAGTTTGAAAAATACATGGCGGAGTGTCCCGCTGTCGCCATTCTCCGCGGTATCACCAATGAAGAAGTTCCCGCGATCTGCGATGCCCTCTATGAAGGCGGCATCCGTCTGCTGGAAATTCCGCTCAACTCCCCCAATGCGGTGGAAAGCATCGCCATTGCCGCCAGGCATTGCGAAGGCCGCCAGCTGGTGGGGGCGGGAACGGTTCTGACTCCGGAGGATGTGATCGCCGTATACAAAGCGGGCGGCAAATTCATCATCTCCCCCAATACCGACAGTGAAGTCATCAGAGAAACCAAACGCCTCGGAATGATTTCCATTCCCGGATTTTTTACGGCGACGGAAGGATTTGCCGCAGTAAAAGCGGGTGCGGATTATCTGAAACTGTTCCCCGCCATTCTCGGACCGGGCTATGTGAAAGACCTCAAAGCCGTCATTAAAACGCCCATTATGGCAGTCGGCGGTGTCAATGAAAAGAACATCCCGGAATTCATGAAAGTCTGCTGCGGAGTCGGCATAGGCAGTGCGCTTTACAAAGCGGGCAAGTCTGTGGAAGATGTCAAAAAAGACACCGCCGCCATTGTTGCTGCGGTAAAAAAATAACATCGTTCGCTGATTTTCTTATCATACCGTACCGGTCTTTGTATTTTATTTTCTATAAAAGGTTTACGAAGACCGGCGCGGTGTTTGTAGTCCCAAGGGACTTCATCCGGAGTTTCGTATTGCGTTTTCGTCCGTTCTTGTCCGTATCTGTCTGTTTTCAATGTACCCGTTCTTTTGTAATTATTTGTTTTGAACCTCTGAAAATATGACATACTGGTAACTGCTTTTATCATTTGGATAAAAGCAGTTGCACGCAAAAAACTTAAAAAATTGACACAAAAAATAACGGATAGAAGGTAAGGCGCAGAGGTTTTCTGCTTTTCCCCATTAAAAATCCCAACTGAAAAATATTGATCCCATAGCGGCTTACCGCTTCTTTCACGATCATTCCTGTCAATGCGAAAAGAAGCGCAGCCCCCAAACCGGAGAGAATACCGATATTCCTGTTACGGCTCGAATTCATTTCAGACATTCCAGCGGGATCAAACTTGCTGCACAATCCTCTTTACTTGAGGAGTAAACGACACACAGAGTATTATCACGGACACAAGCAAGCGGATACGCCCACTGTGGACTTTTCCCGATGCCTTTACGCCGGGGAAGCGGCGAAGAGCCCCGGCGAAGTGCCCAAGCCCGGTCAAACACCCATTCCCCCGGCCGACTCAATGCCAGAACCAAAGTGTCCCGTTCTTCATATTTTTTGCAAGGCATATTGCAGATGATGTAATTACGGCTGTCCGGCAGCATTCCGCAACATGGTTTTGCCAGTGACATCGGGAAATTGGTTTGGCAGGATTCATGCCAGGAGTACCCGTGATCCGTGCTGACGGCAGCACAGGCAACACGCTTCTGATCCCAGCCGTTCCGGAAGATGTAAAGGACCTCATTGCCTTTTACCAGTAAGCCGCCTTCGCCCCAGAGCCCTTTTCTGCCGGGAACCGGAATTCGCCGGATTTCCCATTTTTCAGCGGTGTTTTTGAGGCGGAATGCTACGGTTGGGTAAGCCCCGCGTTTATCCAGCAGCAATCCGGGCATAAGCCATGCGCCGTTGCCATTATCGACCGGACGGCTCATGGGCCAGAAGTGTTCCGGAATTACCAGACCGACATATTCCCATTCCCGTTTTTCCTTATTCCAAATCATTTTTATGGTCTGGATATCATCGTAGGTAAAAATATTATATGACGCATTCGGGACATAAGCATACAACTCCCCGTTTTCAACATGAAAAACGCCGTGGCTGTATGCTTTTTTCCCCCGGGGCAATGGAGAAATCCGCATTTTTTCATTCCAAAGAAGGGCATCTTTTGAAACCGCACCATTCATAACAGAAAAGCAGTCATTTTCATCTTTGCGACTGGCTCCCCAGCCGCAAAAGAGTTCTCCGTCGAACTCAATAACATCGGCACCCAGCAAAAACTCATAAGGGGCGGCAGAACGATGTACCAATACATCAGTAATTATTCCGGGAAACGCCAGAGTTTCACAGTTCAGTTTAGGGGCATCCCACAATTTCAATATTTTCATAAGTTATTCCTCCGGAGCGTTAAAATGATTTTCCATAAGTTCAACAACTTTGGCACTGTCTGAATTTCTGACTACATTATATAATTCCCGATGAGCAGCAGCAGTTTTTTTTATCAAAGAATCCGAGTGATAGTCCTGACGGAACTGTTGGTTGAAAAGTCCCTGAATGATCTGTCCGATCGTCTGCAGAGTATTATTTCCGCAACTTTTGAGAAGGGTTAGATGAAATTGGCAATCCAACTCATCCATTTCAGCAGGCGAGAGTGTCAACTGTTCCATTTTACGTACGATTTCTCCTAATTTCTGCATCTGCATGGGAGTGATACGGCGTACTGCCAGCGGAACAATTGCCTTTTCTATGACCTTTCTTGCTTCCATGCAGTCAAAAGTATTTTGGTGTGTCAACTTGAAACGGAAAATCAGTTCATTACAAAACTGTTTGGGATCCGGTTCAAGAATAACAGTTCCTCTCCGGGCTTTTTTTTCCAGAATTCCCTGAAGGCATAGTGTTGTGGTCACTTCTCTTATTTTGCTTCGTGATGTTTTGAAATATTTTGCCAAATCCTCTTCCGGAGGAATACGATCTCCCGGTCGGAATTTTTCTGAGAGGAGATACGCTTTTATATTTTCCAGCAGACTCATTGACGCTCCTTCTGAATAATTGTTGACATATTATTATTTATTGTTTACAATATAATATAACCCGAAGGAAAGCCTATTTCAAATTGCCATACTCTCATTTTGTAATTTTTTCACAGATATCCCATACCCCGGGAAAATCCGACCGTATTCCGTCGGCAATCTTTTTCAATCTGTACCAGTAATCGACTGAAGCAAAACAAATGTTCGCTCAAACGTAAAAAAGCAGTTGCCGGGAGCGATTATTTATCCGCTTTCCGTGTTCAGCGGGGGCGGTAACTTGAGGGGGGAACTCCTACTTGTTGTCTGAATTGGGCAGAAAATTCGTAAGGAGAACTGTACCCGAGCCTTTGCGAGATTTCGGTAATAGACAGATCCTTTTGAAGAGGCATCTTAGAAGTGTTTTTCGGACAGGGAGGTTTACTTTGTTACTTTTTCATCTTCCCAGCCGATCAGATTGCCTTTTTCTGAATCGAAGTTCACGCCGACAATGTAAATATCGCGTTTGTCGAGCAGATATTTTTTATAGTATTCTTTTTCTTTGATCTGTTCCAGAGCCGTCGGGTCGTTGTCGAGTTTGAATTCAAAGATGAATATGGCGTCAGCGGTTTGCACAACGGCATCGATCCGCCCATCGTTGGTGGCGGATTCTGCCTCAATATACAACCCCAGCAAGCGGAATATGGAGAAAAAGATCGTCTGGAACGTCGATTCCTGTTTTTTGTGCGAAGTATAAGGTATTCCGGCA
>JAFTUS010000012.1 GCA_017466125.1 Lentisphaeria bacterium
CATATCGGAATAACTGAAACGGCCCTGGCAGTTTAGAGTACTTTGCAGAAATTGGACCCATGAGGTGGCAAAAGGCAGCAAACCGACTTGTCCCAATACGAACTGTTCGTAAATTTTGGGAGCCAGCAACACCTGATCGTGATGAGCCAACAATTCGCTCAAATGTTCCAGAGCGGACAATGCGCCGTCGGACTCAAGTATTTTGGGGATACATGCGGCGGGAAAACTCTGGCTCAATGAAGATGATACCAGTACCCATGTCGCCTACATCAACGGCAACCGCGCCCCCGGCTGGAAAAACGGAGCGGTGACTCCGGCAGAAAGCGATTTGCTTCTGCGGCGAAACCTCATGGTCGCAGACTTCCACAATTTCAGTACCTGGTGGATGGATCTCTGGGGCATCGGCTGGTTCAATGATCCCGGCTTGTGGGAAAATATGAAAAAGTTTGCTCCCGTCAATGCTGAATTGCGACAGACAAAACTGCGTTTTCAGGTAGCAGATGTCATTGATGAAACGTCTCTGCTCTATCTGGCTCCGGCCGGATTTCGCATCAACAGCAATGCCGCAGTTTCAGTACCGCTGGTGAAATTCGGCCGCAGTGCCCGTAACCGCATCGGTGCTTCTGTCGGACAATTCATGCTGGACGATATGCTTGAAGGAAAAATTGACTCCGATTTGTTCATTGTTACTTCTGCATGGGCATTGACGGCGGAACAACGCGGAAAACTCCGCAGTATCGCCGCAAAGAAACCGGTTTTCTGGTGCTACGCACCCGGGTGGATGGATTTGCCGTCCGGTAAGTTTTCTCCGGAATTGGTGGAACAAACGACCGGTTTCAAGGTGAAAGTCGTTACCGATTGCAACTTCACGACCCTGCCGACCCGGGACGGTATCCGCTGGGGGATGAAACCGCGTTCATCAGTAACATCGACGTTTTCAGCTCCGGTGCTTTCGCCGATCCCGCAGAAAGGGGACATCGTTCTGGCAAGATACGAGAATGACGAACCAGCCATTCTGTTCCGTCCCGGAAAAGTTCCGGGGCTTTTCTGCGGCACATCCCATATCCCGGCTGAACTCTATCGGCTTTTTGCCAAATGTGCGGGCGTGAAACTTTATACAGATCGTCCCGCCTATGTCAAGACACGCGGCGATTTCATCGGCATCTGTGCCCCGGAAGCAGGCGAATACAAAGTCAGCCTCAAAAGCGGTATCAAATCTCTTCATCTGCAAAAGGGTGAATGTGTTGTTTTGAAAGATAAATAACTTCTCAGCACCCCCTTTTTTTTGCGATGCAGAATGATCAGAATTTGCAGCAGTAACTTATATTACACCGGAAATAAGGACAGGACGCCATGCTTCCAGCGGCGGAAGCATGTAGACTTTTTCTTCTGCCGTTTCCCGTATGGGAACGAGCTGTTCCGCTTCTTCTTCCGGGCGGATCAGCCAGTAATCCTGATATTCACTGCGGCGAATAGCCAATTCGAGCGGCATTGTTCTGCCGATGCCGCAATTCAGCAAATATGCCCCTGCCGTGGTTCCTTTTTCTGTGGTACGGCCGATCGTGCAAATGGCAAATCCTCCCGTCAGAAGACGTACCGGCAGACCATCTTGCGGCAGTAAATGGTCCAACGCATCCAAAATCATTTTCCGGCGATAGCAAGTCCACAAATTCCGATTGTCCAACTCCTGGATCAGAACGATACCGTTTCCGGAGCCGGTCGGAATGATACAACTGCCGCAAGCCTCCGGTGAAACGTTGACTTGAGACAGTGCAGTAACATCTTTGCTGACCGGTATGATTGAAAAACGGAGATTCTGGGCTTTTTTGTTATTTTCAAAAATTTCCAGCGGATTGCCGACAGCCGTTACCCCGGAAGTGCTTTTAACCGGAAAAATATCAACTTTTTGGAAAACGTCCAGTTGTGGAAATTTTTTTGCAAGTGTCTGAAAAGCCTGAACATCCATCAATATCGGTTTGCTGAAAAGGCTGGGAAGATCTTCTTGCGTTACCGCTTCGGCAAGTACATCATTCAATGCATAAACTGCCGGATTTGCATACATACGTGTTACCGGAACGGCATTGAGCATCAGACGGGTTTCGCCCTCATTGTATTCGCACTCCCAGGAGTTCGCCATACCCAAACGATTATGCCCGAGATACATTGCAACTCCGCACGGAGAAGTTCCCGCAAAGGCGTTCCGGATGGATTCAAAAAACGGTTTCCATGCGAACAAGCGTTCAAAGTAAAAAGACCATACGGCAGGATCTTCACTATTCTGGTCGCTGCCCCAGTAGAGAGCCAGAGAATCGGCTCCGGAGGCGAGATAAAGTGAACTTTCGGTCATCTGACCGTCAGGATTCTTGATGGCACTGGTATGCGGCCAATTTTCGACTTCGGCACAAACCTGACCGATGAAACCGTATTGGCTGCAGCGGCTGCTCTCTTTCAGGATATTGAGAGATTTCCGGAGCATTTCCTGCGGCGTGCTGTCCTGATAGTAGCCCGCTCCCGGACGGATGCCGACTTTCTGTTTTTTTTCGCCGGACAAGGCCTCCAGCGCAAGCCGGAAATCCTCGCCGTCATAAACAAGTTCAGATAAGATCGTTTGAAGTCCCAACCGGCAGTCCGGCAGAAAACGGTCAGCGGCATCCCGGTATACCCGGGTGAAAAGTGCAATCGATTTCCGATTGAAAGCAATCCATTCTTTCCGGATATCCCGGGCAACTGCGGGATCACTGCTTTTCAACAGGGCTTTCAATTCTTCCCGGGTGTAATTATGATGATACATTTTGTTGAAGGCGGAGATACACCGGTCACAACAACAGAAAAGGCGATCCATTTTCAAAAGCCGGTCGTCATCATCCGGCCAGTAGGAATCCGGTTTCATCAACGACATGACGGTTCCGGCTGTTTGAAAATTATATTCATACGCTTCCGGAGAACGGGGACACAAAAGCCCTTTATGGAGTATACCGTCTTCGTCAACGACCCACGCATCATCGGTAAATCCGGCATGATCGCACCCGTCTGAACGGTGATTCAGCGTGATCCCCTGCTGATAGGAAAAGCCGATCCCGAGTTCTCTGCATCGGTCACGGTAAGGTAAATTCTGCCGGATTTTGGCTTCGGTAACGGATACCCCGTCAATGGAACTGCCGCCGAACCAGATTTCATTGACCAGACCCGGGTGGCGTTCCTGTGCGGCAAAAAGTTCCTGTAAAAATTCATCGTTGTCGCCGCCGCATCCGAATGAACGTACGATAATGAAGGGCCAATCTTTCATTTTTTCTCCTATTTCTTCTTGAGGATCTTTTCAAGTTCCGGTTCCAACGCATCCGCCATACGGTAAAAAGCAAGATCCGTTGCATGGATTCCGTCAACCAGACATTCGGCACCGTCAGGACCCAATATATCAGTCCCATCCATAAAATACAAATGGGCATCCTGCATTTCTTCAACTGCTTTGCGGTTATTTGCCAGCTGATTTTCCGGAACAGGGTATTTCGTATATTGGTAACGGGTCAGGACCAGAATCGGTACAAGCGGTTTCTGTTTCCGTATCTCACGGATAAAAGGCGGCAGCAGATTTGCATAATTATCTCCGGCATTCGGCTCAAAATCAAGAAGATACAAAGATACATCCGGCAATGATGCCAAAATCCGGGCAACTTCAGGTTCGCCGCGTCCGCTCCCGCTGAAACCGAAGTTCAGGATGTGCCGCCGGAGACGGCGGGAGAGGATATTGGTATAACACATCCCCGGTCTTGAAGCGCATCCGCCTTGCGTAATGCTTGTTCCGTAAACGGCAACTGGAGGTGTCTGTAAAGGCGGTGGAATGGTTATTTGAGCATCTTCTTCAAGTCCGATTTCCACAGAGATGACCTGTTTGTAAAGCGGGAAATAGACGGTATAAGTCCGCCATGCGGCATCCGGCAGTTCGGCAAGGGAGCAGACAAATTCCGTATTTTCCGGATTTGCCCGCATAACAGAGAAAAACTGTTCCTTGCCCGGTTCGCCCACATAAATATCAAACCCGCCCCGGGCGGTGTACGGCATGGTATCGGTGATATCGAATTCGCCGCGTCTGCCGCGGATCAGAATACGTTTGGAGTTGGTGGAAAAACGGATTTTCCCTCCGGCGGTGCAATTTGCCAGAAAGTCAACTCCCTCCGGGAGCTTTTCCGCCGGAGATACCGGCAGACGCCGGAATAATCTTTCTTCGTTGAACCACGGAAATCCGGTCAACTCAAAAGGAGTTTCTGTCACCGGATGGAATTTGATACGTTCCGTGCTGACTTCCGGGATCCCCATTCTTTTATCAAAATCAGAAACACATTTACCCATGATCAATTCCCGAAATGCAACCGGACGTTGCGGATATAATAAGTGAGATTGTCGGCTTCTGTTGCCATGCCGATCCGGATAACGGAGCGGAGTTCATTGCCGGATACATACATGGTGAAAGACTTCCAGTTGTCGTCTATTCCGAAACAATTGAAATAATCGGCAACTTTGAAGCGTGACCCTGAAGCCTGAAGCATGTGCCATTTCTGGGCATTGGTATCGTAACAGGCGGGATCGATCATGATATCGAAAGAAACAGCGGTCAGACCGGAGGCTTTCTCCGATGCCGAAAGAACCAGTTCCGGAAAACTCCAGTGAGCAGCTTCGGGATCTTTTTTATTCCGGAAATCGTCGTGGACTTTCAGGGCATTTCTGCTTTTGTCAAACGTGAGAGTTTGAGTACCGGCACTGTTTGCCCGCCAGCGTTTCCAATCGACCGTTACGGTTCGCAGATTTTTTGCAGGGATAAAAGGTACGATGATTTCACTTGCGGGAATTTTGGCATCTTTCAAACGGAGTTCAAAGGATTTGACTTTGCCCGGATCGATTTCCAGAACGAGTTCTTTTTCGCTTCTGGCGGGGATGGTGATTTTTTCCGGCAGTTTGGTTTTCAGCGTTACGCCGTCCGTGAGGGTGACTGCCGGGTAAAAATCGTGTTCTTTATCATCCAGATTGGTCAACTGAAATACACAATTTTCGCTTTCCAGAAAATGGGCAAACTGGTTGTAGTGCGGTTCTTTCGCCTGCCAGAACTTATACCGGATGATCACCGGAGTATTGAACCGGGGAACTTTTTTATATGTTTTTGCCCCCTGATGAAGAGTCATATTCCGGGTGGAAGAATTCACCATTGCGGAAGTCAGCTTTTCTGCGGGAAAGACCCAGTATGCCAAACCGCCCTTAAAGCGGAGAGTTCCATTCTGACTTTGCAGTTCTTCGCCCGCCATCGAAAAACCTTTTCCTGCCGGGAAACGGGAGACATCGGCTTCGCAATATGTTTCCCTGTGGGAATCCATGCCGCTGTAAAAGACGGCAACGGCATGTTTACTGTCACGGAAAATATGTTCCATTTTCTGTTTTGGGGAACGTTTTGCCGGGTCTCCGATATATTCTTTTCCGGCCAGCAATCCCGCCGCAAAGGAGTAACAGTGCAGTGAACGCAAAGGTGTCCGGTAATAGTCCATCATGCCGAAATTGGAATTGTTTTCCTGAAAAAATCCCATGACAAAAGGAAAAAAACGCTCGATGCCCATGGTTTTGGCTTCTATGGCGTTGGCGGTGATCCACAGTGCGCTTTGAGTATCTTCTGCGGGTTGCGGATGATGATTGTCGATGACGGAGTGGTTATAAGCATTGGGGTCTTTTGAAGAACGTCCGCGCACCCAGGGTTTGCCGGATTCTGTGATCCAAATGGGCATCCATGCTTTAGCGGGATGCTTTTGCATGACCTGGCGGTATTTCTCCACCCGTTCCAGCAATTCTTCCGGAGCGCGGTAAAAATGGATCGCAAACATGTCAATATAGTCCAGCATGTGATTTGCCATACTGTGCATGAGAGAGGGGGACGGGGCCGGTTTGCAGAATGCCGAGCCGCCGAGGAGAAATTCCGGATGATTGCGCATCGCCCACGCCGCAGTTCGTATGGGAGCCATAAAACATTCTGCGGGGATTTCAATGGCATCAAATTCATTCAATGTCTGAAACATGATCGCACTGGCACGGCGGTGATTATACATGTCAAGCATTGCTGTATCCAGACCGATAAGAGTTTTCGGCAATGCCCGGGCCCTTTTACGAAGCGTAATGGGGCCCTGCCATGAGGAAAATGTTCCAAAAGCATAAAGAGCTTGGATTTGATGTTCTGCCATGCGCTTGAATAACACGTCTCGCCGCTTGCTTCCGACGTATTTCCCGGGAGCGGGGTGGAGTTGATGAAAAACAGTCCAGTCCCGCACACTGTTGATATGGCGTTTGGCAAGAAAACGCAGACAACTCTTCTGCTCTTCATCCTCTTTGGTGTAAAGCAAGGCCTCCATGGAGAAAAAGAGGTCGGGAGCATTTTCCGGTACATTCAGAACAGAAATGCCGAAAACCTGTTTTGTCGTATCAGCATGCAGTTCATAGAAACCGGCAGGGAGAGAAACGTTGACTTCGCATTTCTGCTCCTTTACGACAGTCGTGCCATGGCAAACCGTCTTGTATCCGGAAAAATCTACGATCCGCCAGGTGATTTTCTGACCATCGGCCAGCCCCTTCGCCCTGAACGGATAATCATGGGGAACTCCGGGAAGTGCGGCGAAAGCATCCGGAGTTCCTATTGGGACAAGGGCGGCGTTACTGCTTTTTTTTTTGCTCTGAAAAAAAATTTCTTTTCCCGCTTTGTCGAAACATCTGAAGTTTTTTACCCAAACTGAAAAATCAGGATTTGGACCGGAAAAGGCAAACTGCCAACTTTTCAACTCCGCCATATTTATTTCCGGATGAACCAGTTTGACTCTGACTGTCTGCCAGGAGTCCGGAGCGTTTACCTTAAAATTGAAACGGCTGCTCTTTTTTTGTTTCCTGTTGTACAGTAAAACAGCAAAATTCAATTTATCCGTCTGTGCCTGACAGTGATATTTGATGTCAAATTGGAGCGTTTGCACGGCACTGAATGTGCCAAGCGGAATACGGCAATACGGGAACATTTGTTTGGCACTGTCGCCGGAAGCGAACTTCAACGTGTCGTCATCGGCTGTACAACTTGTTTCTTTGGGAAGAGCAAGCCAGTTTTTGACGGATTGCAGATCAACTGCGGCAGAAACCTTTGCCGGAATATTTTTTTCTGCTTTTTTTCCACTGCCAGCCGGGACGGATTTGGAAGAAACGTCCGTTTCATCCAGATATTTGAGGTTTTTTATCCGGACGGTGAGATTGTTTGCCCGGCTGGCAAATGCGAATTGCCAGCCTTTCAGTTCCGCCATGTTGATTTGCGGAGAAGCCAGTTTGACCGTAACGGTTTGCCAGATATCCGGAGCGTTTACTTTGAAACTGAACCGGATATTTTTCTTTTGGGCTTTGTTGTACAGCAACACTGCCGAACTCAATTTATCCGTTTGCGTCTGACTGTGATATTGGATATCAAATTGAAGCGCACGGACAGATTTGAAAGCCCCTTCCGGAATGCGGCAATAGGGATGCATTTGTTTGGTATTTCCTGTATTGAATACCAATACTCCGTTATCCTCTGTACAGCTTGTTTCTTTGGGAAGAGCGAGCCAGTTTTTAACAGACTGCAACTCCACGGCAGATACGCTGACAGTCAATGCCCCCAGCAGAAGCACAAACCATTTTCTGAAATGATCCAAAAACATTTACGAACTCCTTTTTTCAGTTGGGCCATACCAGCAAGGGGTCGGCAAGATGCAGAATATTCACCTCTTTTTTGCCGTATTTGCGAACATCGATCGCCTCTGCATGACCATCAGCCAGCAGATAATTGGATCTGTCGCCATGCCGGGTTATGCCTTCTGTAAGATTTTTGAATTTAGAGCCGTCCCGCATGGCATCAAGTTCATTGTCATTGCAGGGAACTTCCGTGTATGCTCCATATCGTTCGGTCAGGGTGTCAGAGGCGTTGCTTCCTCCCTGTGCATCGACGGAGATCATGATTTCAGACGGACGGCGGCATTTGGTGAACTTTCGGGGTTTGTAATAAAGATTGATATCTGCCGAAGAGGCTTTGTAAATTCCTCCCAGACGTTTGTTTGCG
This sequence comes from Lentisphaeria bacterium, assembly GCA_017466125.1. Classification (GTDB taxonomy): domain Bacteria; phylum Verrucomicrobiota; class Lentisphaeria; order Victivallales; family Victivallaceae; genus Victivallis. Next base: position 8,099 of record JAFTUS010000012.1, read on the forward strand.
CAATAACCGAGTACCCGGGATTTTCCTTCTTCCGTGAAAAGAAGAGAGCCGGAGTCTGCGGGACAGTACAATACTTTGGGGGTTTGCTCATAATAGGTGGAGTTGAAGGCTTGCCCGCCGCCCAGAGATGACAGTGTTTCAAAAAAGTTGTAGAAAGTCTTGTCGGTGGAATTCTTATAGAAACCATTGGCAGCCGGAACCAGAAAATCGTTGTTTTCTGATGAATACAGAAAAACGGCTGTCCCGATCTGTTTCAAATTTGACGTACATTGAATCATCCGTGCTTTGGCGCGTGCCTTATTCAAGGCGGGAAGCAGCATTCCGGCAAGAATGGCGATGATCGCAATTACGACCAACAGTTCGATCAGGGTGAAGTTTTGTTTTTTCATGATTTTTATTCCTTTCTATGAGTTAAGGGGGTTATTACGGTATTTTACTTGTTGTATGAGTTCAAACGGCGGCATAAAGTATGCCATGCCAGTTTGGGTTTCCGGTATTCCGAGAGCAGTCCCTTGTTGTTGAAACCACGCGGACGCGATAAAATATGTAAAGTTCCAAGATAGGTGTTGGCATTGGCAAAAAGCCACCAGGACATGCCGCTGCACCGGGAAGAGTTTTCCAGAAAATCCAGTACTTCAATGAGAATTTTTTCCTGATACTCTTCCGACCAGCGGAAACCGGAATGGTCGCCCGCAAGAGCGGCGGCTCCGATCTCACTGATGAGCCACGGTTTATCCGCATAAGCGGGGGTACTCAAAAACGTTTCCAGTTCTTTCAAACGCCGTTTCACATTTACACTGCCATCCGCGACAACAGGATCATCATACCAGCCGGGATAAGTATTAAATGCAATCACATCGCAGAGGTCAAGAGCGATATCCGCTTCATAACGGTTGGAGGCAAACACGACGGGGCGGCTGTGATCCAGTTGATGCAGTAAACCGAATAATGACTGCAAAATCTCACGCGTTGCGTTACAGGTACTGTCGCACTCGTTGAGAACACCCCAGAGGATGATAGACGGATGATTGTAATGTCTTTCAACCATTCTTTGGGTCTGATCCAGTTGTGCGGCACGGAAAACTTCGTTTCCGCATTGTTTCCCGGAATTTCCCCAACCGCAGGATTCCTCCCAAACCAACAGCCCCAGACGGTCGCAGCAGTCCAAAAAGAAGTCCGATTGTGTGTAGTGCGATCCCCGGATAAAATTGCATCCGGATTCTTTGATGAGATACAAATCATTCAATACCAGAGTTTCAGACATCGCATAGCCGAAATCCGGGTGACTGTCATGACGGCACAGTCCGTACAGTTTCAACGCCTTGCCGTTAAGCGTGATTTTTCCGTTGTTCCAAGCAAGGGTTCTGGAGCCGAATTCTGTTTTTGCCTGATCCATTGGGGTTTTGACTGTAACTGTGTGCAGTACGGGAACTTCCGGTGTCCAAGGTACAAGCCCTTTGACAGTTCCTTCCCAAACGGCAGATGCTCCTGCGACATCCAGATTGGCAAGTTGCGCACCGTCCAGCAGGAGTTGGAGTGTCGTTTGAACGGATTTCAGAAAATCCACCTGCACCCGGAAGTGTCCTGTTGACGCATCCAGCGGAGTCACCTTGATATTGGAAATACCGTTGCCGTCAGAAGAGGCAAGATGCCGCAGAGAAACGGATCGGTAGATACCGCCAAAACTGTAAAAATCATAAAATTCATGAAAGAGAGAGCCGTCGCTTTCATCAATTATATTGGAGACCGCTACGGTCAAAGTCATTTCATGCTCTTCCGGACCGGCATTGAACAGAAATTCATACGGGGCAAAAAGAGCATCCAAAGAGCCGAGAAAGATATCATCGACCCATACCCTGCCGCGCAAACCCACTCCTTCAAAACGGAGTTGCAGCCAATCTTTTCCGGTGAAAGTACGACGGTAGATCCCTGTGCCGTGTTTTCCGAAGAGTTCTTTCGTATCGAAACACCCGGGGACGATTTTATATTTTCCGGCAGGAACATTCAAAACGGTTTCTGCATCCGGTTCCGCGTCAGGGCAAAAGGCAAACTGCCACAGCCCGTTCAAAAATTCAGTGTTGACAAATTCCAACATAATATACCTCTTTCAATTATGCCTCAAGGGCGAGTTTATGCATTGCTTCCCGAAGATCCAGACGGTAAATCGCCCGGACTCCCGATGCAATGGAGTCGATCGTTACAACAGTGCCTTCCGGATTCCAGCGGGGGTGCAGATCACATCTTTTTTCTTCGATCGTTCCGGCGGGAGCATTGTGCAGAAATTTACCCAATGGTACACATTTACCGTTATTGGCATCCACCAGAGTTATTGTTTGATAACGTTCCTGATCCGGGTAACTGTCCGCTAATATAAAACGACCGTCGGGCGAATAAACCAGATGGGCGCGCATTCCATGACAGTCGGATATCTTCCGGGCCCGGAACGGAGTTTCCCGGTCATCATAGACCATGATTTTGAAACCGTCGGGTGTATTTTCCCAGTTGGCGTCGACCATGATATCATAGGGGCCACGTCCCCAAATCTGATGGGAAATCATATTAGTCCAGTAGACTTCGGGAAGTGAACACTTGACCTCCCTGCCGTCCAATGTGCCCGTATACATGAAGGTCTGCCACATTTTCTTCGGGTGAACCGGATCGTGAATAGAACGGAAAAGCCAGAGAAGCCGGGTCGAATCACAGTTGAAGATGATGTGATTGAGCCAGATGTGCTTATTTTCCAGAACGCACGGATAAGGGTGCAAGTCGATCATCGTGCGGTAAGAAACGATAAGTCGTTCTTCCCCGGTTTGAAGATCAATAAGCCAGACGCCGTCTCCGTCAAGGTCTTTCGGATACCAGTCCGGATCAAGAGGAGTACATGCATAACTGTAACCTCGCCGGGGAATACGGGCAAAGTTAAGGGAGGCGGCCCAGCGACCGTCGGGAGAAATCGCATAGATCGGGCGTTCATAACGTCCGACGACACCACGACCCAATTCATAAATACGGGCGACCATTTTCTGATCGTCTTCATCGAAATCATTGTAGACAAAACAATTCGGACGGTGTTTCAGAAAGAGTTCCATACAACCCTGCTGATGACACCATGTTTTCGTCTCCGCCAGCGGTTCCCAATTTTTGTCATTATCAAGAATTCCGATGATCGCATTTTCGCCAACGACGGGGAGGCGGTTGGGCAAAACGGGGATCTGCATGGCTAAATGATATTTCCCGGACACATCCCAGGGGCATCGATCATAGTAGCCGAACATAAATTCGTAACCGTCAATGTCAGGAGAAAACTGCTCCCAGTTGAATTCACTTTGAATTTTCATATAAATACCTGTTTATAAATTGATTTTCATTTGTTTTATCTTAATATAACGCTATATTATTGAAGTATCAAATATGTAAAACTGCACTTTTGTAACTATAAACTGGGATTTGGAAAACGATGATTGTACCCTATCGGAGACATTATGTTGTACCCCGTCTTTCTCAAAAAGGACTTTTCGTGCGCAGTATCGGTCACTTCGCCGCACCGTACGGTGTTAATGAAGAGGTACGGGTCGCCCATTTTGCTGAATTTTTCTGGTGCGTAGAGGGAACCGGGGAATTTTATCTGGATGGCAAAAGGACGATTTTGAACCGCAATGAGGCATGGTATTACCCCGTTGGTTCTCTGCATGATTACCGTCCTACCCGGGAGGGCTTTCATTATTGGTGGGTAACGCTGGAAGGACCGGGAACGGATGAGTTGTGCCGGGGACTCAATCTGAAACCGGGCCGATTGCATCCGGGGCCCTGTCCGCAGGAGATCTTCCGTGCCATAGACGGGAAAATACGCTCACAAGATCCGGCAGATTGCCTTTTCTGTCTGGCACAGCTTTTCCGTCTGATGACACTTCTTGCTCTGCCGCGGGGCTTGAGCGGTGATCTGGTCCAGCGTGCCAAAGAACTGATGGAGGAACGCTTTACGATTTCCCAGTTCAACGTGGAGCAGATGGCAGAACTCTTAAATGTATCCCGGGTGGTATTGAGCCGTACATTTTCCCGGCAATACGGTATGCCGCCTTCAAAATTTCTTCATGGATTGCGTCTCCGTAAGGCTCTTGAACTGCTTTGCAAAAGCAATCTTTCCATTAAAGAGGTTGCACAGGAATCCGGTTTTTCTTCGCCGGAATATTTTATTCGCGTAATCCGTCAGGCAGTAGGAGTTCCTCCCAGTACCATTCGGGAACAGCACCTCAAGGCACAGCTGAATTCATTTGGGGAGATATGAATGTTTCAAATCAGCGAATTGTCCCGTAAAGGCGGTTTGCTTCATGAACCGCTGACTGACAGGTTCTTGTTTCCATATTTTACAGAACTCCGCCCCTTTATCCGGTGATGATTTCGTCAAAGGTGCGTTCGCTGGCAAAGGTAAAAAGCCCTTTCCGGTCCAGTTTGGAACGGTCGATCACCAGATATTTCTGTTCGGCACGCTCCAGCACTTCTGTAAGCAGCAAAGCCAGATTTTCGTGGTTGGTGGTCACGTTGCCGTCACAAAGTCCGAAAGCGGACACAAAGGCTTTTGAAATGGTCAGATTGCGCAGTTCCCGCAGGGCGCCGCGCCCCAGAAAGGCATTCATGCGCAAGTCGAAACTGCCGCCGAGCGAAAGCAGAACGTAGTGCGGCGGAAATTCACAGAATTTCTCGATGACCGTCACCGAATTGGTGATGATCGTCAAATTGGAAAAACGGGACTCCGTCAGACGCTGTGCCAGCCATGATACCGTAGTGGAGGAGTCCAGAAAAATAATATCCCCCTCCTCGATGCGTTCCAACGCAGCCTCTGCGACCCGCTGTTTTGACGGACTGTTCCAATTCAGACGTTCCTGAAATGAACTGGAGATCGTGTGCTGTTCCCCCGTGCTGACGGTCTTTTCCTCCAGAGCGATACCGCCCCAACTTTTGCGGATCAGACCGTGACGGGCAAGATGAGCGATATCACGGTGGATCGTGGCACTGGATACACCGAAACGCTTCTGCAATTCCTGTACGGTGCAGAATTTTTTCTTTTTCAGATATTCCGTAATCTCAAACGTACGGATATTTTTCATTCCCGGCACGATAAAATCTCCTGTTTCTCAAAATAATATAACTTCAATTATGAGAAATTACAAGTATAAACATGCCATATCATGATAAAATATGATAATTTTCAATACTTTCTCATTTCTTTTCATAAAATTATCATGGAATATTCTTGCAATCGGGCATTATCCTGTTATATTATCTCCATAAGAAAAGGAAGGAGTCTTGCTCATGAAGACAAATTGTGATTTCGCCGCCATCGGTTATTGCGGCATTGACAGTATCGCTATCGTGCCTTCGATCCCGCTGGACAGTAAGGTGGAGATCATAGAAAGTTTCGATCAGGGCGGCGGCCCTGCCGCAACTGCCGCTGTCGCCGCCGCAAGACTGGGAGCAGATACCGCTTTTATCGGTTCTGTCGGCGATGACGGCGCGGGAAACGCCATTCTGGAAGAGTTTGCCAAAGAAAAAGTTGACACCTCCCGTGTCGCCGTCCGCGCCGGAGGAACTTCCCCCAGAGCCTACTGCTGGATCGAAGCCGATACCGGCAAACGCAGTATCGCATGGACACGTGGAAAACGTGCGGAACTCTCTGCGGCAGAAGTTGATAAAGAGTTCATCAAAAACACAAGGATCCTCCACTTTGACGGTCACCAGATGGAGGCTGCTCTCGCCGCTGCCGAAGTGGCAAAGGCCAACGGTATTCCCGTAAGCCTTGACGCCGGAACTATCCGCCCCGGCATTGAGAAACTTATTGCCGTGACCGATGTTCTCATTGCCTCCGAAGAGTTTGCCCGCCGCTACACCGGCGAAAACGATAACGAAGCCGCTCTCATAGCCCTCGGCAAAAACGGTTCTGCCGTTACAGCCGTCACCATGGGCGAAAAAGGTTCGATCGCACTCGGTCCTGACGGCGGGATCATCCGCTGTCCCGCATTCAAGATCGACCCCGTCGATACCACCGGGGCGGGCGATGTGTTCCACGGCGCATTTTGCGTGCGTTACCTCGAAACCAAAGATGTGTACGAATGTATGCGTTTTGCCTCCGCCGTTTCAGCGTTGAAATGTCTGAAATCCGGCGGCCGCACCGGTATTCCAACCCGTGCCGAAGTCGATGAATTTTTGAAAAACCATTGATTATTGAAAGGAGCAAAAAAATGCAGGAAAAATTCAAAATCTGTTATTTGCCGCTGTCAAAGGTCAACTGGACCAATGATACGCTGGAAGCCGCCCGTGCCAATGCTGTCGCATTCCTGAAAAGCCTTCCCGGTGTGGAAGTCATCGGCGGCGATAAAATGCTGACCCTCGAAGATGAAGCCGTTGAACAACTTACAGAAATCGAAAAGCAGCAGCCCGATTTGATCATCACCCATTTCATGACCTTTTCTCTCGGTGTCGTTCCTCCTTTGTACGCCCAGCGGCTCAACGTGCCGGTGGTGCTGTGGAGCATGAAAGAACCCGATCCGCAGGGCGGACGTTTGCAGAACAACTCTTTCTGCGCCGCCAATATGAATGCACACCACATGTGGAGACTGCATATCCCCTACTTCCACGTCCACGCCGAACCCGGTTCTGACGAAGCCGCACAAAAACTGCTTCAGGCGATCCGTGTCGCCAAGGCGATGAAAGAACTCAACCGTATGCGTATCGGTCTGGTCGGCGGGCGTGTTCCCGGTTTCTACACCAGTTGTTGTTCTGAAATGCTGCTCCGCCGCAAATTGGGTCCGGAAGTCAAAATCATCACCCAACACGAACTTTTCACGACCGCCGAAACTCTTACTGATGAAGAGGTAAAAGAAGCAACCGACATCATTCTTTCCGATGCACCCTGCCATCCGACCGATGGTCCGAAAGATGGTCAACTGGAAAAATCCGCCCGTCTTTTCGGTGCGGTGAAAAAACTCAAAGATAAATTCCTTGTGGATACTTTTGCCATGCGCTGCTGGCCGGAAGTCATTCTCAATGACCTTTACGGCATCGCCGTCTGCTCCACCCTGGGGCATCTGACCAATCACGGTATGGTAACTGCCTGTGAAGGCGATATTTACGGTGCTGTAATGATGCGCATTGCCCAGACCATTTCCAACGATATGCCGTTCTTCTGCGATTTGATCGTTGCCGAAGGCGAATACGGCGTGGCGTGGCACTGCGGAGCCGCCCCGTGCAAACTGTGCAAACCCGGCTTCCAGCCCAATCTGCGCTGCAGTGCCACCGTCGAAGGCGGCGGCGTCAAAGGTGTTACCAATGAATTCCCGCTCAAACCCGGCAGAGTTACCCTCGCCCGCCTCGGCGAAACCCGTGACGGTGACAATTTCCGTATGCTGATCGCCACCGGCGACGGGCTGGATACCGATCTTTTCGTCCGCGGAAATCCGCTGAAAATCAAGTTCGATGCCGGTTGCGATGCCGTCCGCAATGAAGTCATTTACAACGGCTGGGAACACCATTACGCATTGATGTACGGCGACCAGGCAGAAGCCCTGCTCGACCTTTGCCGCAACATGAATATCGAAGCAACCGTGATCCGTTAAAAAGAAAGGATAAAGTCATGAACGATAAAAACTTACTTATTCATCTCGACCCGAAACAGGGGTATAATAAAATTTTTGATGTCGGCGAATATAATATGAAAATGACCCAATTCGGTCTGATCAAACTTGCCGCCGGAACCTCCTTCACCGGCAATACCGGCGAAATGGAAGTCGCACTCGTCCTTATGGGAGGAAATTTCAAAGCCTCCGGAGACAACTGGAGTTTCACGGTCGAAAACGGCCGCAAAAACCCTTTTACCGGAAAACCGCACTGCCTCTACATGCCCCGTCGTACCGCCTACACCATCGAGGCTCTTTCGGATGTGGAACTGGCATATAACGGTTCACCCGTCACCCGCGATACGGCAAAACCGACGATGATCCAGCCCGAAGATACCCGCCACATCGAAATCGGCGCGCGGAATTTCTTCCGTACTTCTGAAATCATTCTGGATGAAAAGTTTGACTCCGAACACTTCTACATCGGCGAAGGCATGATCCCTTCCGGAAACTGGTCCGGCTATCCGCCGCACCGTCACGATGTCAACAATCCGCCGGAAGAACTGGATATGGAAGAGACCTACTTCTACCGGTTCGACCCCGCCGAAGGCTTCGGCATCCAGCGGGTTTATCAGCCGGATGGTTCCATTGATGAAACCTACACTGTCAAATACAACGATACCGTCGCCATCGCCGAGGGTTATCATCCCCTCTGCGGCGCACCCGGTTATCAGATGTACTATCTCTGGACGATGGCAGGGGATTCCGGCCGGGGGCTGGTCTCCTCCAAAGATCCGGTCCATGCGGGGATCAAATAATGGATAAACTATTGCTCGGTATTGACTTCGGCACAGGAGGGTGCAAAGTTACAGCCATTACCCTTGACGGCAGAGTTGCCGGGGATTGTTCCGTGGAATACACCACTTATCACGATCACCCCGGCTGGTCCGAACAGGAACCTGCCGACTGGTACGCCGCCTGCTGTTCCGCATTGAAAAAACTGGCGGCATCCGGAGTGGATCTCCGTGCCGTTGCCGCCGTCTCTTTCGATGGTTCCACCCACAACGCCGTTCTGCTGGACGGGGCGATGAAGCCCCTCCGCCGTACCATTATGTGGACAGACCAGCGCAGTACCGCCGAATGTGCCGCCCTGCGGGAAATGAAAGATACCATCTTCAACACCGCTTACCAGATGCCGACTCCGACCTGGACCCTGCCGCAGATGATGTGGTTGCAAAAACATGAACCGGAAGTGATGAAAAAAGTCCGGCATATCCTTTTTGTCAAAGATTATGTTCGTTATCTTTTTACCGGTGTTGCCGTTACCGACTGCATTGAGGCGCAGGGAACACTCTTCTACGATATGAAAAATCAGCAGTGGTCCACGGAACTTGCCGCTCTTGCCGGAATCGCTCCGGATGTTCTGCCCGAACTGGTTACGCCCACAACGCAGACCGGCTGCGTTACGGCACAGGCCGCCCGGGATACCGGGCTTCCGGAAGGAACTCCTGTGATTTGCGGCACATCCGACTCCGCCGTGGAAGATTACGGAGCCGGAGCCATTGAACCCGGCGATGCCATCATCAAACTGGCAACTGCGGGCAATGTCAATGTGATGACCGGCAAAGCGTTCCCCGACCCCGGCACGCTCACCTATTCGCATGTCATTCCCGGCATGTGGTACACCGTAGCGGCAACCAACGCGGCGGCTCTCTGTCAGCGGTGGTTCCGGGATGTTTTCTGCGGAGAAGAGATTGCACTTGCAGAGACCTCCGGTAAAAAAGTTTATGCGCTGATGGATGAACTGGCAGAAAAGTCCCCCATCGGGGCAAACGGTATCTTTTTCCACCCCTATCTGCAAGGAGAACGCTCCCCTTACTGGGATGCAAATCTGCGTTCCAGTTTCACCGGAGTCTCCATTGCTTCAGAGAAGGGGGATTTCATCCGTGCCTTGTTTGAAGGCGTGGCATTTTCACTTCTGGACTGCTACGGTCTCATCGACAAAATGGGACTGCCCATCAAGCGGATCTTCTTCATCGGTGGCGGCGCAAAAAGCCGTCTGTGGAGTGAAATCGTCTGTAATATCTTCAATCTTCCGGTACAAGTTCCGACCGTGGGCGATGCCTCATTCGGTACGGCTCTGCTGGCGGGAACCGGTATCGGACTCTGGCAGAACAGTGCCGACGCCGTACGGAACTGCCTCGCTATCGACCGTGAAATTTCGCCCGATCCGGAAAAAGCCGCCCGTTACCGGGAACTTTTTGCCGAATATAAAGCCATTCATGATGCCCTTGCCCCGATCTACGGTGCAAGAGCCGGAAAATAACAACTGCAACCAAAAACCATAGCAAAAAGGAGAAAAAATGCTGGTAGCCAAAGACAGTTATATGTACGAAATGATCCGTACCGAATTGGTCGATGCCATCGGTGCTGAGTTCGTCCACACCTGCGACGACGATAAACTCGGTCACTCCATCGACTACTACTGGATCCCCGAAATGTGGCATGACCGCGGTATGCCCACACCCAAACCCGACTTCATCGTCCACCCCGGTTCTGCCGAAGAAGTTGCAAAGATCATGAAGATCGCCAATCAGTACCGTATCCCCGTCACCCCCTGGGGCGGCGGCTCCGGTTCTCAAGGCGGCGCACTGCCCGTCTATGAAGGTATCATCCTCGATACCAAACGGATGAATAAACTCATCAAGATCGACAAAGAATCCCTCACCGTCACCTGTCAGACCGGTATCATCGCCCGTCATCTGGAGTGGCAGTGCAACAAAGCGGGAGTTTCCACCATGCATCTGCCCGCCTCCATCGCCTGTGCCACCATCGGCGGATTTCTGGCACACCGGGGTACCGGCGTACTCTCCACCAAATACGGCAAGATCGAAGATATGGTCATGTCGCTCGAAGTAGTCACGCCCACCGGTGAAATAATCCGGACTCTGCCCGTGCCGCGTCACGCTTCCGGGCCGGATCTGACCATGCTTTTCCTCGGCAGTGAAGGTACGCTCGGCGTTATCACCGAAGTCACCCTCAAAGTGCATCCCATGCCCGAAGCCCGTGAATTCCGTGCTTACGTCTTCAAAGACTTCCACACTGCCATGAGTGCCGGTGCGGAACTTATGCGCAGCCGTCTGCAGCCCTGCGCCATGCGTCTGTACGATGAAACTGAAACGCTGACCCACGTCAGCAAAGTTTTCGGCAAGCAGCTGGATAAAGGAGCCTATCTGGTGTTTGGTTTCGACGGTCCCAAAGAGATCGTCGAACTGCAAATGAAGTACGCCCGTGAAATCATGGAAAAGAAATACAACGGCGAAGATTACGGCAGTCAGGGCGGAATGGACTGGTGGAAGAACAAATATAAATTCTTCTACCCCGGTTTCATGTTCCATATCCCGCAGGCTTTCGGTACGCTCGATACGGTCGCAACCTTCAGCGATATCGAAAACGTCTACTGGGCAATGAAAAATGTCGTGCAGGAGAACTTCCCGCAGGCACGTTTCATCGGTCACTTCTCCCACTGGTACGAATGGGGTTGTATGCTTTACGCCCGTTTCATCTTTGAAGGCAAAGACGTTCCCGCCGATCCCGGCGAAGCCGCCGCGCTCTACAACCGGGTCTGGGATATGGCGATCCGTGCCGCCATCGCCAACGGCGGCGTGATCAACGAACATCACGGTGTCGGTCTGAAACTCGGACGTTATGTCAAAGACCTTTACGGCAGTGCCATGCCCGTACTGGAAGGGATCAAGAAACAACTTGACCCGAACAACATTATGAACCCCGGAAAATTAGGTTTCAAAGGATTTTAATGATGAATATCGATAAATATACAGATGCGATCAAGAATTGCCGTTTCTGCTTCATGTGCCGCCACATCTCCCCCGTGGCCAACGTCACTTTCGCCGAAGCAGACACTCCCCGTGTCCGTGCCGTGATGATCTACGGTGCGACTCTGCACCCCGAATGGTGGAGCAATCCTGATTATGTCAACATGCTCTACCGTTCCGATCTGAGCCGCTGCTGTACCCGTCACTGTGTCAACCACTTTGACGAAAACAGCCTCAATATCGCCGCCCGTACCGACATTGTGGAGATGGGGTACGCTCCGGAAAATATCAAAGCGATCCGCGAAGAACTGCTCGCCGGTCAGGATTGGAAAGTCTCCGGCAAGGCGGATGTACTCTACTTTGCCGACCCCTATTCCGCCGAAGCCGGTATCGACAAAGTTTTTGATGCCGTAATGAAAAAAGCCGGTATCTCCTACGCCTCCGTTTCCGGAAAAGGCTGCATCGGCCGCGCCCTCAAAGTGCTTGGATTTGCCGAAGATGCCAAAGCGGCAATGACTAAATTTGCCGCTGTCATCAATGCCTCCGGAGCAAAAACGCTGGTCGTTTCCAACCCTGCTGCTTATCAGGCTTTGAAAGTCGATGCCGCGGAATGTGGTATCGCCGTCAATGCCGAAGTCATGCACACCAGCGAATATTTCCTGTCGCTGAATTTGAAATTCAACAACAAGGCGGGAAAAGTCAGTTACATCGAAAGCGACTATCTGCGCAACTACAATGAATTGACCTTCCCCCACGATCTGCTTGCCAGACTGGGTGCGGAAGAACAGCATTTCGGCGCGAGTCACGACTTCCTCGATGTTCCCGACCAGCAGGAATCTTTCACTTGCGGCGAAGGTGCTGTGGTTCTGCCCCGCATCGATGCCAGAGTGGTGGAAAAACTTGCCAAACGTGTGGAAGAACAGGCTGACGATCCCGCCAATGACCGGATCATCACGGCTTCTCCCTACACCAAACTCTGTCTGGAACGTTATACCTCTCTCAAAGTGGAAACGCTTGAAGAGACCGTTCTCAAGTCTCTGTAAAGGAGGAAGGTCATGGCTCTTGTTACAATGAATGAGATCCTCCCTGCCGCACGCCGGGAACACCGGGCGGTGGGGGCCTTCAACATCGCCAACTACGAAACCGCCCGTGCGGTCCTTCAGGCAGCGGAAGCGGAGGCTCAACCGGTCATTATACAGCTTTACATGCGCCTTTTTGAGTCTACCAAAGCCTACGATCTTGCAGGTATGCTGATCCGTCTGGCAGAACGTGCCAACGTGCCGGTGGCTCTGCATCTGGATCACGGAGATACCCTCAAACAGGTTGAAAATGCTCTGAAATGGGGTTATACTTCCGTAATGTATGACGGTTCCCGTCTTCCTTTTGACGAAAACGTTGCCAACACCCGTATCGCCGTGGAAATGGCGCGCAAAGCGGGAGCCTCCAGCGAGGCGGAGATCGGTCACGTTGCCCAGGGCGATGAAACGGCGCTGACGCAAGTGGATGAGGCCGTCCGTTTCGCCGAAGCAACCAAAGTGGATTCGCTTGCCGTCTCCATCGGAACCGCTCATGGCTACTACAAGGCTGAACCCAAGCTGGATATCGAACGCTGCCGCGCCATTGCCGATGCGCTGCCCAACGTGCCGCTGGTACTTCACGGCGGTTCCGGCACACCGCTTGCCGATGTGCGCAAATCCATTGAGGCGGGTATCGCCAAAATCAACATCGCCACGGAGTTCATGGATACGTTCCTCAAAAGCAGCCGGAACGAACTGGAAAAGTTGAATGGCAAATTTCTGCCCATCGACAAATATTATGACCCCATCGTGGATGAATGTGCGGCGCACGCCGCCCGCCTGATCCGCTTCTTTGCGGGAAAATAAAACAGTCAGGAGCCGTCGTAAAAAACGGCTCTTTTTTTATCTCCATTACTTGTTGAAATTAATTCTATCCAACACTTTTTCAAACAAAATAATTTCATCAAAGACTTTTTCTGCTGTTGCGGTATATTATCTCAAAAACAAGGAGATAATAATATGATACCAAGAAGAAAAAAACTTTCCGCAAACATTGCATTGTATTCCGTTGGCCTCGACACCTACTGGACACAGTTCCCCGGCGTACTGGATGAGATGAACCGCAAAACGGAAGTCCTGAAACAGAAACTTTCCGCTCATCAGGTAAACGTCTTTGATTTCGGCATGGTGGACAACTCCGCCAAAGCCTATGAAGTCCTGCCCGAAATCAAGGCTTGTGACCCGGATATCCTCTTTGTGGATATGGTCACTTACGCAACCAGTGCGACCTTTGCGGCGATCGTCCGTGAAATGACCTGTCCGGTGATCCTGCTGGCTCTTCAGCCGCTTTCCGCCATGGATTACGCTCATGCGACGACCTTCACCCAGTTGTGCAACGATGATTTCTGTTCCGTTCCGGAATTTACCGGTGTCGCCGTCCGCATGGGCAAGCCCGTCGCCGACGTCATCATCGGAAAACTGGAAAATGACCCCGAAGCCGATGAAGCCATTGCCAAATGGTGCCGTATCGCCCACGCCCGTCATGACTTGCGTCATGCAAGACTCGGTTTGATGGGCCATGTGCTTGATACCATGTTGGATATGCAGACAGACCCGACTGCCGTAACAGCCTCATTCGGGGCGCATGTCGTCCCCTGTGAAGCCGAAGAGATCCTACGGGAGTATACCGTTTTGCAGGACAGTGATGCAGATGTTCAGGCAATGTCCAAACGTATTCTGGAATTTTTCGATACGCCCGACCCGGTTTCCGACCCCGTCACGACCAAACTGACCCAGGAGGATCTGTTCACCGCCTCCCGCGCCGCCGTTGCGCTGGAACGTTTTATCACCAACAAGAAACTGGACGGCTTCGCCTACTACTATGAAGCATCGCCGGAAACGGTTCTGCGGACGCTTGTTACAAACTTTATCGTCGGCAATTCCCTGCTGACCGCATCGGGGTTCCCCATGTGCGGAGAATTTGACATCAAAACCTGTATTGCCATGTTCCTGATGGACCGTCTGGAAATCGGCGGCAGTTTTGCTGAATTTCACCCCATCGACTTCAACCGGGATACGATCCTGGTCGGTCACGACGGTCCCCACCACCTCAATATTGCCAACGGCAAACCCGTTATCCGCAGTCTGAAGAAATATCACGGCAAACCGGGTAAAGGCGCGGGCGTGGAATTCAATATCAAAACCGGCCCGATCACGATGTTGAGCATCGGCGTCAAGGCGGACGGGAAATTCAAATTCATCATCGCCGAAGGTGAATCCATGGCAGGCCCCATTCCGCCGACCGGAAACACCAACACCCACGGAAAATTCCCGCCGGACGTGCGCACTTTCCTCAAAAAATGGTGCATGGAAGGCCCCACACATCACTTTGCACTCGGCATCGGTCATCACGCCGATGAACTGGTCAAACTGGCCGATTCGTTCGGCATCAAAAGTGTTGTTGTCACAAAGTGAGCCTGAAAAAATTTTTCAGCAGCACCAACGCCGCCTCCGGCAATAGAAAATTCCGGGAAACAGAAAAAAAATCGTATTTTTCCTGAAAACGGATTTGGAATTTGGAAAAATGGAGGTATAGTATACTTTGTAACATCACTTAACAAAGAATGGAAAGGGTATATTTATGGACATTGTAAAATTCGGTATTGTCGGTGTCGGCAACATGGGTTCCTGCCATGTGGGCTTCATTGAGGCGATCCCCAACGCAAAACTGACCGCAGTCTGCGACGTTGATCCGGCGGCATTTGACCGCATCAAACCGGAGATCCGTGAAAAAATCAAATGCTTTGCCGATGTGGATACCTTCCTCGCCGAAGGCGACATCGATGCCGTTATCGTGGCAGTGCCTCACTACTCCCACCCCGACATCGCCATCAAAGCGATGAATGCCGGAAAGCATATCATCGTGGAAAAACCCATCGCCGTTCATAAAGCCGAAGCCGAACGCCTGATCGCCGAAGCCGCCAAGCATCCCGAACTGGTGAAATCTCTGATGTTCAATCAGCGCACCATTCCCGCCCACCAAAAGATCAAAGAAATGATCGAAAACGGCACGCTGGGCAAAATCACCCGCATCAACTGGATCATTACGGACTGGTTCCGTACCCAGCGTTACTATGACTCCGGTGACTGGCGCGCCAGCTGGCGCGGCGAAGGCGGCGGTGTGCTGCTCAACCAGTGTCCGCATCAACTCGATCTCTGGCAGTGGCTTTTCGGTATGCCCAAGACCATGCGTGCCTTTGTGAAATTCGGCAAGTATCACGATATCGAAGTGGAAGACGAAGTCAACGCTTATATGGAATATGAAAACGGCACAGTCGGCAACTTCATCGCCTCCACCGGCGAAATGCCCGGTACCAACCGTCTGGAAATCACTGCCGAAAACGGCCGTCTGATCTACGAAAAAGGGGATATCCAGTTCCGCCGCAACGAGATCCCGACTTCCGTATTCTGCAAGACCAGTGAAAAATCCTTTGCACTCTGCGACAGCTGGGAGTGCAAAATCAATATTTTTGATGCCGACAACACCACGCCCCAGCATCAGAAAGTGATCGCCAACGTGACCAATGCCATTCTGAACGGCACTCCTCTGATCGCTCCGATGGAAGAGGGCATCCGCGGACTGGAACTGGGCAACTCCATGCTGCTTTCCGGCTTGCTCGACAAAACCCTGACGCTGCCCATTGACTCTGCACTCTATGCGGCAGAACTGGAAAAACTCATCGCCTCCAGCCGTTATCAGAAGAAAACGGTTGCCGCCGTCGTCGGTAATTTCAACAAATCCTTTTAAGGAGTCAGAAAATGTTTCTTACCGGATTTGCAGATGAAGCGGGTTGGGAACTCTCCACCCAGATCAAAGCAACCAGAGAACTGAACTGGAAATACATCGAAAGCCGCGGCATCAACAAGAAAACTCTTGCAACGCTGACCGATGAGGAATTTGAAACCGTCTGTCAGCAGCTTGCCGAAGCAGGCATCGAAATCAACTGCTACGGCAGTGCCGTTGCCAACTGGGGAAAAGATCCCCGCAAAGACGAAGATTTCCAGAAAAGCAAAGAGGAACTCCTCGCCGCCATCCCCCGTATGCACAAACTCGGGATCAAGATGATCCGCGGCATGAGTTTCGCCACGCCGGAAGATGTCGCCCCCGACAGCCCCGAACTGGAAAAAGTCATTTTTGCCAAAGTCAATGAACTCGTAAAGATTTGCGAAAACGAAGGCATCATCTACGGTCATGAAAACTGCATGAACTACGGCGGACTTTCACATCTGCACACGCTGAAACTGCTGGACAATGTGAAAAGTCCGGCATTCAAACTGATCTACGACACCGGCAATCCGGTATTCAACTACCGCCGTATCGGTCAGGCTCCTTATGCGTTGCAGTCCTCCTGGGAGTTCTATAAGAACGTGCGTGAATTCATCACTTACGTTCATATCAAAGACGGAACCGCCCTGCCCTCGGCAGACGGCAAACGTCCACCTTGTCAATTCTGCTATGCGGGCGACGGTTCCGGTGACGTCCGTGCTATCGTGCTCGACCTTCTCAAAACCGGTTACGACGGCGGATTTTCCATAGAACCCCACGTTGCTACGGTGTTTCACGACAAAGAAAGTGACACCTCGCTTGAAGAGGTACAGTACTCCAGTTATGTAGAGTACGGCAGGCGTTTTGAAAAACTGCTCCGCGACTGCGGCTGGAACTGCTGAACGGAATAAAGGGCTGTTGCAAAAAATATTTGCAGCAGCTTTTTTTTACGGATGGGTACGGAAAGGTACGGATGGGTACGGACGGGTACGGACGGGTACGGACGGTGTTAAAAAAGCAATAAAAATGGCTCCGGCACTTGGATTGCCCTGCGCAATGCTCGCGCACCCCTGACGGGGTCGAACCACCCCTCCGGGGTAAGGTTCTTTTTTGTGTACACAAAAAAGCGGGATTGATTTCTCAATCCCGCGAATCCTGCGTTTGTATCCATTTTTATTGCAAGCAATAAAAATGGCTCCGGCACTTGGATTCGAACCAAGGACCAAGTGGTTAACAGCCACCTACTCTACCGCTGAGCTATGCCGGAGCGTTTCAATAGTTCCATAATATAATCGCATTTTATGAAAAGGCAAGCGCAAAATGAAAGATTTTTCATATTTTTCTGCAATATTTGGATTTTTTTGTTTCTCAGATTGAATTTTCACACTTTTGCTGTACATTATATCATCTGTTACGGAGGATAAAATGAGTGAAAAAGTAATCGTTGAACTGGGGGACCGCTCCTATGAAATTCTGATCGGAAGCGGCATCCGGGAACTTGCAAAGCAAAGTGATTTGCTCGTTACCGACTCCAATGTTGATAAATATTATGGTTCATGGGCAGAAACAAAAGCAAACTGCAAATATATCTTCCCCGCCGGGGAGGAAAATAAATCAATTCAAACCGTTGCCGACATCTGCCGCGCCGCGGCTCAAAACCGCCTCAGCCGTAAAAGCGTGATGACCGCCCTCGGCGGCGGCGTATGCGGCGATATGACCGGTTTCGCCGCTGCGATCTACATGCGGGGCATCGATTTTGTACAGATTCCGACCACTCTGCTTGCTATGGTGGATTCCAGCGTCGGCGGAAAAACCGCAGTGGATATCCCCGAAGGCAAAAACCTTATCGGGGCTTTTCATCAACCGCGCCGGGTCCTGATCGATACGGACTTTCTGAAAACACTCCCGCTGAAAGAGATCCGCTGCGGCCTCGCCGAAATCATCAAAACCGGCGTCATCCTTGATGAAAACCTCTTTGCCGAATTGGAGAAAGCCCCCGAAACATTGACCACCGCCCCCGATTATGCACGCTATTCCTCCATCATCCGACGCTGCTGTGAACTGAAAGCACAGGTCGTCGCCGCTGACGAAAAAGAGGGCGGATTGAGGGCGATCCTCAATTACGGACATACCTTCGGACACGCCTTTGAACTGTTGAGCAATTTCACTCTCAGTCACGGCGAAGGCGTTGCCCTCGGCATGTGCGCCGCCGGAGAGTACGCCGCAGCAGAAGGCATCTGGAGCAAACAGGAGGCTCTGCGGCAGAAAAAACTGATCGCCGCTCTGGGCCTGCCGACCCGACTTGATACAGCATACAAAACCGGTGACGTGATCCAGGCGATGCTCGGCGACAAAAAAAGTGCCTCCGGAAAAATCAATCTGGTTCTGCCGACCCGTATCGGACATGCGGAAATATTCAAAGATGCCGCCGCCGGAAAAATAGCCCTTGCAGTGGAGAGTATCTATGCTTGACCGTGAAGCCTGCATCGTGTTGAATATGATCTCCGGAGTCGGATATGTGAAATACTCCAATCTCTGCCGCTTTTTCGGCTCTCCGGCGGAAGTTTACGGCAGAAGTGCCGAAGAACTTTCCGAAGTCTCCGGCATCGGTCCGCAGTTGGCTGAAAAAATCAGCACTTTCAACTGGCAGGAAGAACTGCAAAAAGAGACGGAGTTGTGCAACCGCGCGGGCGTACGCATCCTGACGCTGCTCGATGAAGCCTATCCGGAGGTACTGCGCAATCTCTACGATCCTCCGTTGTGCCTCTACGTGCGCGGCACTCTGCCCGAGTTCCCCGATAACGCAGTTGCCGTTGTCGGCTCCCGCCGCATGAGCAATTACGGCGAAAGTATGACAAAACATATTTCAACAGGCGCAGTCAAAGCAAATTATACCATTGTTTCCGGGCTGGCGTTGGGCGTGGATACAGTTGCCCACTGGACCGCCGTGGACAACGGCGGAATTACCGTTGCCGTCCTCGGCGGCGGACTGATGCGCCTCCACCCGCAGGAAAATTCGATCCTCGCCCGCAAAATCGTGGAAAAAGGCGGCGCCGTTATCAGCGAATTTCCCATGAACTTTCCCGTCAGCCGCACCTCTTTCCCGCGGCGCAACCGTATTGTCGCAGGCTTGAGCAGTGCGGTCATCGTCACAGAAGCGGGGCTGGACAGCGGCGCACTGATTACCGCACGTCTGGCTCTTGAGAACGGCCGCGACGTATTTGCCGTCCCCGGCAGGGTGGATAACCCGCAGGCCAAAGGCTGTCACCAGCTGATCCGTGAAGGTGCGGTACTGATCGAAACGTTTGATGATGTGCTTTCCAGTTTGAATGTGGGACTGCTGCCGTTGTTTCCCTCCTGCGGTGAACTGCGGGAGAATGCGCCCGAATACCGTCCGCACAGCCTCAGCGACCTCTCCGTTGAAGAACAGCAGCTGCTCGATTGTTTTACCTCTGCGGAAGATTTTTCGATCGAAGAACTATCTGCAAAAAGCGGCTTGCCATTAGCCGCGCTGCTCTCCATACTTCAGCGTCTCGAAATGAAGATGCTTCTGGAACAGGATTCCAACCAACGCTACCGCCGCCAGACCTCCGTCTGAACTCCCACAAATATAACGCTGAATTTGTGAAATTCTGCAAAAAGTCCGGAAAAATAAAATCTTTTTTGTTCCGGAACTTGTATTTTCGGCATATACCGGATATAGTAATAAAAGATTCACACCCAACAAGGAGGTCTTTATGGAAAGCGTTTGTCTCAATCACCCTGATACTCCGGCAGTTACACGTTGTGCAGCTTGCGGAAAACCGATTTGTGCAAAGTGCATCGTCAACCGGGACGGTTCCAACTACTGTTCCAATTCCTGCGCTCAAAATGCGTCAGGAGCATCCGGCAGGGTCAGTGATATTCTGGATACCAAAAAGAAAACGGAACGGAAATCCACCGTCCGCACGCTCATCATCCTTTTCATTCTGATTGCCGCCGCTGCCGCCGGTTATCTCTACTACACCCAGAACAAAGATGAAGTCGATGCCATGGCAGACAAAGCGACAAAGAATGTCCAGAAAGGCATCAAATCCACCAAAAAGGATTTGCAGAAAGGCATCCCCACCAGTTCAAAATACAAACGCAACCGCGAAGCTCTGGTGGACTGATTTCTCCGCAAAATGCCTGAAAGTGTCTGAAATCATTGATTTAACGGCACTTTCGGGCCGTAAAATTTGGGTTTGCGGCAGAGGATATTCACGTCGAGCCACGCGGCGACACGGGCATATTTCTCCCGTTCATGATTGCGTTTCACCAGCCATTTGTACGGCGGCTCCGGCGCGGCGAATCCGATCGCGTCGATACCGTGTTTTTCCGCCAGATAGATGGCGCGTTCAATATGAAACTGCTGACTGATGATTGTTATTTCGGAACAGTCAAAGACAGCCCTGGCGCGCACAACGGAATCCAGCGTGCGAAATCCCGCATGATCCAGCGTCATCGCTTTTTCCGGCACGTTCAGTTCCAGCAGGGCATTTTTCATATCGGTCGGTTCATCGTAATCTTTCCGGCCGTTGTCGCCCGAAATCAGAATATGTCTGATCTTTCCGGCATGATACAGTTTTGCCGCCGTCTCCACCCGTTTCAGAAAATATTCATTCGCCTTGCCGCTCCGGGCCGTTTTTGCCGCACCGAGCAGCAGACCGACTTCACGCACCGGAACTTTATCCGTTTCAGAAAAAGTCCGTTTTCTGCAAGCTGCAATGACACGGTTGCTGTGGACGGCGACAAAAAGGACGGAAAGAATACCGGCAGCGCAAATTGCAGCAGCGATTTTTCCCCAGCGGGGAATCGACGGAATTTTGAATTTCCACTTCATTTCTGCAATTTTTCCTTTGCGTCTTCGTATCCGCCCAGATTTACCATATCGGAATAACCGAGTTTTTTCAATATTTCCATAGCGATCCCCACCCGTCTGCCGCTGCGGCAGTAGAGGTAGAGCGGAGTATCTTTTTCCGGCGCAACGGCTGCGATTTTTTCACCGATCTCAGTATGCGGGATATTGACCGCACCGGGGATAAACCCGCTTTGGTATTCCTCCGTACTGCGCACGTCTATCAACACTGCATTTTCTTTCATTTCCAACCTTTCCGGGGCGGAACATCCCCCCAACAGCAAACACAGAAACATCCATTTTGAAATACGCATAGCAACTCCTTTTTACTTTCATAAAATAACACCTTTTTTCAGAAAAGCAAGATTGATTTTCAAATTTATTGTGTTATAGTATACAAAACTCAAAAAGGAGGTTTTCATGTACAGTTATGCCGGAAGTTTTAAAGTTGATCTGATGGCTCAGGATGAATGGCAGGCCGCATTTGCCCAAGCCGCGATCAAAAAAGTTGAAATATCCACCAGTGACGTCCCGGAACAGGCGGTTCTGGATAAACTGATCCCCGATATGCTCCGTCTTCAGGAGGCTGGCTCTCTCGATGCCGCCAGTCTTCATCTGCCGTTTGCGCCGTTTGAAAAAATCAACTGTGCATCGCCCGATGAAACGCTGCGCAAAGCGACAGTCAAAGTTTATGCCGACTATATCAAACGTTTTGCCTGTCTGAACATTCCGAACATCACCATGCACTGCGGCGGCGAACCCAACGCACCGGAAGACCGCAAAATGCTTATGCAGAATGTGCGCCGCAGCTGTGAAGAACTCCTGCCCGTTCTGGAAGAGTGCAATACTTCTCTGAATTTGGAACTGCTCCCCCGCACCTGTATCGGAAACGTGGTGGAGGAACTGCTCGAAATTTCCGACGGTCTGCCGCTGAAACACGTCGGCATCTGTCTGGACGTAAATCACGGTATGGATCAGGGCGTCAAAATTCCGCAAATGATCCTGCAATGCGGAGAACGGCTGAAAACGTTCCACATCTCCGACTACGACAACCGTGACGAATGTCACTGGAACGTGGGCGAAGGTATGCTGGACTGGGTCGCCATTCAGGACGCCATCCGTCAGATGCCGCAGGAGCTGCTTGCCATCATCGAAGTCAAAGAGATCGTGATCCCGGCGTGGCGGAATTACAAAATCGACCACAGGTACAACATCCAGAATATCGAACGCAACTGTATGAAGATGGAATTCCCCCGCGAAATGCAGCAGCTTATGGAAAAAATCAAAGCAAGCGGCTTTACCGGGGTGCAGTGATCATGGATTTTCTCGACATCATGCGGGAGCGGAAAAGCTGCCGCTCCTTTGACCCCGAAAAAAAAGTCAGCCGGGAAGAACTCCTTAAAATCATCGAAGCGGGCCGTCTCTCCCCCAGCGGATGCAACTCCCAGCCGTGGAAATTCATCGTCGTGGATTCCCCGGAGGCGAAAGAAAAACTGTGCGATGCCATTGTTGTCGGCAATGGTGCGACCGGCGCACCGTGGCGGCATCAGGTTCCCGCTTTCATTATTCTGGTGGAACAGCAGGCGGTGCTGAAACCGATGGTGGTGGAACATTATCACACCACCCAGCGTTTCGCACAGGGGGACATCGGGGCGGCGTGCATGAACATGTGTCACGAAGCCTTCTCGCTCGGACTTTCAACCTGTATGATCGGCATGAACGATCAGTCTAAAATGGAAGAGTATTTCGGTATTCCGCACGGCTGCGAGGTGCGGCTGGTTCTGGCGATCGGTCACGCCGCCGGAGAGATCCCCGGCAATAAGATCCGCAAACCGCTCGAAGAAGTTTGTTCCTTCAACTACTGGAAATAACAACAGAGAGTTTTTCTGCCATGAAAATAACCAAAATCGAAACCATTCTTGTCGGCGCACCCACTCCGGGCTGCGGTCTGCTTTCCAACCGGAACTATTTTTATATCATGCTCCATACCGACGAAGGGATCAGCGGTATCGGTGAAGCCACCCTTGAAAGCCATGATGATTCCGTCATCGGCTGTCTCAAAGATCTGGAAGACCTCGTGATCGGCAAAGACCCGCGGCAAGTCGGCAGATTGCTGCAAAATCTGCTCCGTCAGCGTTTCTGGAAAGGCGGCGTGGTAAAAGCCTCCGCCGTTTCCGGCATCGAACTTGCCTGTTGGGATATCATCGGCAAAGCCGCCGGGAAGCCTGTTCACGAACTTTTCGGCGGCGCACTGCGTGACCGTATCCGTGTCTACGCCAACGGCTGGACCGGCGGTGCAACCGATCCCGCTGTTATCAAAGATAAAGTTGCGGAAGCACAAGCCTGCGGTTACACTGCATTCAAGTTCAGTCTGGCGATCCCGGTGTGGCCGCTTCACGACACTGCGGCGGTCCGCCGCATCGAAAAAGCGGCGGAAACCATCCGTAGTGCAATCGGTCCGGATGCCGCGCTGCTCTACGACGGTCACGGCCGCTACGATGCCCAACTGGCAGTACAGGTGGGACAGGCGTTGGAAAAATACGACCTCACATTTTTTGAAGAACCCGTTCAGCCTGAAGATGAAGAGGGCATGGCGCACGTTGCCGCTCATGTGAATATCCCCATTGCGGCGGGGGAACGGCTCACCCGTCTTCAGGAGTTCCGCCGTCTTTTTGACAAACGTGCGATCGCCGTTGCACAGCCGGATCTGGCGCACTGCCACGGTTTCAACGAAGGGGTCAAGGTCGTCCATATTGCCGAATCGTTCGGCGGAATGGTCGCTCCGCACTGTCCGATGAGCCCTGTCATTACGGCGATCTCGCTTCATCTGGATGCGATCGCACCAAACTTTCTCATTCAGGAACGGCTCTTTCTCAACGACTGGCGCAACGAAATCATCACCGAACCTCTGACCGTCAGAGAAGGCTGTCTGCCCGTACCTTCCAAACCGGGCTGGGGCATCGAACTGGATATGGATATGGTACGCAATCACCCCCGTATCCTCGCCGGAAGCCCTGCGCTTTTCCGAAGTGACAACTCTATTGCTGACTGGTGAAAAAGGTAAAACGGCGATATTTTTCCTCAATGGAAAAATGCGCCGATCTTTCTCAAATTGGCACGGAGCTGCTGCACATTGATTTCGCGCGGCGTCCGCTCGCTGTCGGCAGCCATTGCCGCTGCCATACCTGCCGCCTGTCCGGTGATCCAGCAGCCGGGGATGACGCGCAGGGAGGCGTGAACATAACGATCCGTACTGACACAGCGTCCGCAAGTAAGAAGATTGCTGACATTGCATGGCAGCATGATCCGGTAGGGGATGCCGTAACTTTCGCCGTGTCCGCAAGCGGTGCTGCGGAAAAGTTTTTTGTGTTCTTCCACCTGCGCCCGGGTCGGGCGGGGCGGATGAATGTCGGCGGGGAAGTTGTAACGCCCGATCTCATCGGCAAAATCCCGACGGGACTTGAAGTCTTCGTTGTTGAGCGTATAATCTCCGGTGATGCGGCGGGATTCCCGGACGCCCAGCAGAGAACCGGAATCCACGATCTCCGCATCGGAAAAACCGGGAATATTTTTGCGGTAGAAATTTTCATACTCCCGCAACAGGCGGCGTCCCTCCACCAATCCGCGCGTGAGCGAACGTTCATCAGTGCCATCCACACCGAACGCATGAGTGATGTTTCCTCCTGCGGCAAGGTTGGAATTTCTGAATATCCCGGTATGGTGGTGGTCTTCGGTACTCAACGAACCGTCTTTGAAAGCGGCAGCAAGCAGTTCGGGCATCTTGTCGTCATTATGGCTGAAAGCCCCCCCTGCCCTGTACGCCTGCCAGTCAAATCCCGCCCAGAGCGAACAGAGCGTCGCAGGCATGATCTCATCAAGCGGAGTCATTTCAAAAGGCGCACCCGCCCATGCCGCAACGGTACCGTCTCCGGTGCCGTCAATAAAAACCTTTGCGGCGACCGCAAACAAGCCGCTTTGAGAAGCATAGACGGTTTGACGGATCGTGCCGTTTTCAACATTGACGGCAGCAAGGCGGGAATAATAGAGCAGTTCCACTCCGGCACCGGTCAGCAGATCTTCATAGATCCGTTTCAACTGTTCTGCATTGAGAAAAATACCGGAGTTGTCAAAACCGTATGCGTTTGAAACGGCAGTAAAACGTTCAATGACCTCTCTGCCGAAACCGTCCGGAAGAAAGTTCACCCCGTCCGAACAGGGCATCAGCACCGGGACTCTTCCGGCGGTACTCATTCCGCCCGGCATGGTATGGGCATCGAGCAGCAGGACTTTTGCCCCCTGCCGTGCGGCGACCACTGCGGCGGCGATCCCTCCGGGACCGGCACCGGTAACACAGACATCCACCGTATAACGGATTGGAACGTTTCTCGTAATCAATATACTTTCTGACATTTTTTCCTCCTGTTTTTTCTTTTTTATAAGATACTTCATCTTCTGCCGCTTGACAATTTCCATTTCTGCTATTATTGTATAAAAATCCACAATCTACAAGGAGTTCAAATGGATCTGTGTCGTAAAATAGAGTATTTTGAAAGAAAAATGAACTGTTCTCTGGCATTTCATGACTTTTACGGGGAACTGACGGCACTTGCCGCCCCCGGACGGCTTGCGCTGCACCACGAAAATCACTTTTGCGAAAAGGTACGTTCAGTCAATGCCGCAAGTTACGGCAAGTGCTGTTTCTGCGATACGGAACAGATTTTTCAGAAAATTCTGGCGGGACGGCCGTTCTGGAAAGTATGTCATGCCGGTTTCAAAGAGGCGGTCTTTCCGATCATGAAAAACGGTCATCCGTCGGGAGTGATGTTTGCGGGAGTTTTCGCCGCACCGTCAGAAAATGATTTTCCGCGGAAAATCTGCATAGTACCGCAGAAACAAGCCCCGGAAGATCTGCTTTTCTGGGGAGAACTCTTTGCCGGATACATCCGTCTGGAATTGGAACGCACCCCGGGAACAGCGACACAAACCACCCGCAAAGACCGGATGGTCAACTGGTTCATCCAGCATTTCCGGGAACAGGATTGCTCTCTCGGCGCACTGGCGGAAAAACTGAATTTAAGCGAATCGCGCACCAGTCATATTCTGAAAGAGGAATTGGGCGGCTCTTTCCCTGAACTGCTGAACCGTTACCGTCTGGAATGTGTCAAACAGATTTTACTTCATTCGGCACTGACCATTGATGCAGCGGCACGCATGGCGGGCTTCCGCAGTGCCAACTATCTGCACCGCTGTTTCCGGAAATACGAGGGGATGACTCCGGAAACGTTCCGCAGTCATCACAGGAAATAACTCCCCTCTGTATTCTGTTGCCGGGCTCAGTGTCTGTCTATGCGGACCGCATCAATAAACAGAGTACCTGCGGCGGCTTTTCCACCGATCTGCACTTCAAAGGAGCCGGGATTTTCCGGAGCGGAAAAATCAATGAAAAACTCCCGGTAGTCATAACTTCCTCCGGGGATGGAGACGCGCTGAACTCCTTTCCCTGGAATGACAAGGCGCATCACACAACGGCTTTTCTGCACTTTGTCCGCTTTGATTTTTACCGAAAGACGCCATTTTTCGCCGGGGCGCATCGGGCGGGGGCGGAAGGTTTGTTTCAACACTCTTTCATGCCGGTCATGAAGTTTGAGCCGCACGCATTTTTTGCCGTCGGCGGCATCTGTTCCTGCAACTTCAGTTCCGGGCGGCAACTGCCACGGCAGAGAGACGGCAACGGACGTCACCGCTTTGGCAAAGAGGGCATCGTAGTCAAACTCAAAGGAGGGATCGAGCAGACCGTTCATCTCTGTTGAAATTGCCCTGCTGCTGATGTTCTGCACCGGTTTGGGGGCATCTTTCCCCTTGCCGCCGAAGACGGCGGAAAAGGTATGCCATCTGCCGAAATCTTTTTCCGGAATACGGAAATCATGGCGGAAACCTTTTCCAGCCAATGAGAGAGCCATTTTTCCGCCCGCAGGACGGATATCGGTACGGACACCGGAAACGAGTGCGAAAGAGTCCGAACCGTTCAGCGTATATGCCATGAAATATTCCACTGTGCCGGGTTTGAGGATGTCGTAGAAGTGTCCGCCCCGGGGACGGCCGGTAAAGCGGAGCAGAAGAGTTCCGTCTGCGGCTTTCTCCATATAACCCAGACCCTCCATTTCATTGAGAGAAGAGTACTCCTTGTGCGACGGCACAAAACCGCCTTTCAGATTTACTGCAACATTCTCCATTTCGGTGAACCACCTGCCGTTTTTCTTTTTCCGGAACTCCGTCAGAGAACCGTTATTGGCAATGCGGAGACGGATTTTGCCGTTATCGAAGAGCCAGCCTCCGGCAATGTGTTTCAGCCGGGAGTCCCCGGAAGAGGTTTCTGCGGCGGGGCGTTTCATGGTGGAAATACGGCAATCGACCCCTTCTCCGGCAAGCGGCGTATCGGGGATATTCCGTACCACAACAACGTGGGGAGCATGTATGTCACCGAACTGATCGCACAAAAAGACTCCGGCGGGGCGTTTGCCTCCATCAAAGGTGAAGGCAGTCGAACCTTTGCTGCTGAAAAGTGTCAGACGGGCACTCTCTGCGGTAAAACCGAAAGGCTGTTGGAGCGAACTCCACAAGGTATTATGTCCCAGCGGATTGCTGTACATATTGGTCAGCATGGGCGGATAGTACGGGTGCCGTGTCCGGAAACGGTCTTCCACTGTTCCGCAAGCGGACTCCGCGCGCCAGAAAAGCGGTTCTTCATTTTGCATAAAGCGGTATACGGTCATATTTTCCGTCTGCACTGCAATTTGGTACGGCAATAATTTTTCCGGCGGAACGATCGGAGAAGTCGCGTCGAGCCCGGCGGGGACATCCCCGAAACGGAGCAGGGCAAAACCGTAAGCGGGCAGTTCAAATTCCATAACAGCCATTTCCTGCTCACGTTTGACCGGAATTTTTCTGCCGTACCACAACTCGTTTACCATTGTTGTACGGGGCAGTTTTTCTGCGGGAACAGCGAGGCGTATCCTGCTTTTTTCCGGATTGAAATTGATTACAGGAATACTCTGATTTTTACCGTCGCTTCTCAAACATGCCCAGATACCGGGCGACGTCCGGCAACTGCGGTAATCCGCTGAACCGTAAGAGAGTTCATTCAACGCAAGGCGCATTTTGAGAATACGGGCAAAGACGGCAGAGTGACCGTCCTCCGCCTCTTTGTAGATCATGGGAATACCGTGGACCCACGCCGTGAGTGCAAAAGCGGCACGCAACGCCGCCGGGCCGTAGTACAATTCGGCACGGGGTTCGTCATGACTGTCAACATAACGCAGGCGGACGAGATCCTGCAATTCAGCATGCTGCTGTTCATCCAGCCAGACCGCCAACGCTTTTGCAAAGACCTCCGGCGGCATGGTGCGCAACGATTTTAGAACAATACGGCAAAGCGGAAAGTCATACACAGCATCCGCCTGTGTCCCGTAAATACTGCCGTCACATTCGCCGAGCGTCACCGCTTGCGGCTCGACTTTGCGGGCATCATTCCGCAGACGGCGCATCATATTCAAGCCGCCCTGCCCCATGGCGTGACTGGCACGGGAATAGGGGATCGCTCTGTTCCAATTCGTTCTTGCGCTGAAACCGCTTGTGTCGATGCGCCAGCCGTCAAGGGTGTAATTGCGGGTGTAATCTTCCACGACTTTGCCGAGAAAATTCTGCCAGCCGGGATGATTGTAGTCAAAACTGCGGTTGCGGGGAACGTTGCCTTTCTCATCTTGCAGAAGCCATTCCGGATGGGCTTTGGCACGGGAATTGGTCTTGCGCCCGCCGTGGGGAACGACATCCTGCCAGACTTTCATGCCGAGACCGTGGGCGGTATCGACCAGTTTTTTATACTCCTCCGGAGTACCGATCCCCGGTGCCATTTTGTAGAAATCGTCAGGAATATAGGGACACTCCGACTCCACCGGCAAAATCCAGACCGTGTTGCAGTTCAATGCTGCAATACGGGGCAGTTGACGGGTCGAAGGCACAAAGCCGCCCCAGTCCTGTAACGGATGATTTGCCATGCCGGGATGAAAGGAATAAAGCGTGACATTTTTTACCGCCTCATTCCGGTCGGCGGGTACTTTCATACCGATTTCAGCCATACTGTTGTGAACATGGCGCAGTGCTTTGTCTGCATCGGCGGGGAGGTATCCGGTATGGAAATCCCCGATCTGCCACGTCTTTCCCGGCAGAAGACGGCCGGAGGCTTCACTCAACTGGGTGATTTCAATTCCACCGGCACGTTCCAGAATTTCCATGCGGCTGATGTCTGAATACGGCCGGGTACGGTCGTAGAAATTTAAAAGAGAACTCTTTTTATCAAGTTGGACAATGGTCACACCGGGGTCGCGCCAATGGATGGCGGCTTTGCCGGGTCTCAGATTTTTGAGATAACGTTTCCCCCATGAGGGAAAGTAACCGGGACAATAGTAGCAACTCTCTTTTCCAAATGCAATTCCGGGCATGGCGGAGGTGAATTTGAAAATATCGATCGTTTGAGTTCCGGTATTGGTCAGCGTGAAACTCCGGAGAAAGCGTTTTTTCTCCGGAAAAAACTGATAACGGATTTTGGCTGTGATATCTCCGGCGGCAATAACGGCATCGAATGTATTTTCAGCCTTTTTTTCGACCGCTTTCAACTGGAAACGGACTCCGGCAGAAAACCGTTTCCGATCGGCAAGTTCCAGGTCGAAAGGCGGGCGTTTGCGGTCGGTTCCGGCAACATTTTTACCATTGACCTGCAATGTTTTCCAACTGCCGGTCTCTTTATCCAGCGTAACTCCGAATTCCGGAGTTCCCAAAACGATGTCTGCGGCACAGAGCAGCCCCGCCGACAGTACACCGCCCAATATCGACAGAATGTTTTTCACAGTTTATTGGCACTCCAATAGTAGTATTTGTGTGTTTCCACAAATCCGCGGTCTTCAGCGGCGGCGGAACCGTCGGGCTTGACAACGTGGAACGTGAATTCTTTGTGGCGCATACTCAAGGTCTTGGAACTGCCGGTTGCCGCAATACCGTATCCTTGGGTCACATGGGCATCGAGATAACAGGATTCCGCCCAGTCGCCGTCGGCATCGGCTTCGGCACGGGCAGAGTCACCGGCGAGGATTTCGCCTTCTTTCAAACGGGCGATGATGGCGTGGTTGTAAGAGGTGTTGGCTCCGGCAACCTGCGACGTGAACTTGTTGGGGATGCCGTAGGTGTACTGCGTGGAGTATTTCACCCGGGGAGATGCCGGACAACTGGCGTCCACAACATTTTTCAATCCGGGCGTCGTCAGAACTTCAGACATATATCCCAACTGACCGAGAATAAGCCGCCACGAACCGACCTTTTCCGCTCCGTCGAGGCTGTATTTATTCTGGTCGGCGGCGACCAGCATACCGTTGTAATCGTCCGCATACATCATAAACATCGTTCCGCACTGCTTCAGATTGCTGGTGCAGGCGATGGCTCTTGCCTTGGCTCGCGCCTGATTCAAGGCAGGCAACAGCATACCGGCGAGAATTGCGATGATCGCTATTACGACCAGAAGTTCGATAAGCGTAAACGCTGCCCGGGGAGTCCAGAGGGGGCCCCGCCCCCTTTGGTGCCGCAGCAACGTCGCGGCATTATCTGCCTTTTCTTTGCCTACTTTCTTTTCCCGCTGAAAAGAAAGTACGGTGAAGTTTTGTTTTTTCATTTTTTGTTCTCCTTTTTTATTTTTATTGGGGTTTAACGCAATTTTACTGTTTGTGTCGGTGTTACGGCATCTCCGCCGTAGAAATATGCGGTCACGCCTTCCGGAGTGACTTCGATGCGGCTGAAACCGGCGGCATCTCCGTAAAAATAACGGCTTACCGCTGGAGAAACTTCGGAAATAAAACGGAATGCTGCGGGATTTTTCCGTTGGTATTTACCATATTCGGCTGGCGTTTTTGCCCGTATGACCGGCTTTTTCAAAGATTCATGTACCCAGACACTGCTTGTGATAAATTGGGTGATGCTTCCGAAATCGGTTTGGCATTCCAGCAATTCAAACGTATGGGTGTGGCCCGCAAGAACAATAACATTGTTTTTCAGCAGCAGTTCCCGCATTTCGCTCCGCTGACGGTTCTGATCGCCGAGGAAGAACCAGTGTGTCAGGTTTTTGTCCGACGGCAGTACCGGGGCGTGGACAATGAGAAATTTATACCGGGCATCCTGATTTTTATGCAGGATTTTTTTTATTTCCGCCGTATCGGGACAGGTGAAATCGGCAAATAAATAAAGATCACCGCCGTGGCGGTATGCAAAGGTGGTCTTGCGGATATCCCGCCCGAGTTCCCGGCTGTGATGCGCCGCAGAAAATTCCCGGTACGGACGGACGGCACAGACACCGCGTACATCGTGATTGCCGCAGACGGTCAGGAATTTTTTACCCGGGAATGTCTTTTTGAAAACGTCGAGAGCCTCAAGGAGCATTTTCAAGTGATCCGCAGACGAGGAACAATCGCCCTGTACCAAATCACCGAGCTGGAGAATAAAAGCGGAATTGAACTTATCACTGACTGTTTTTGCCGCCGAAAGCATCCGGGGGGAACGCTCTTTCCACATTGCGGCATAGCGTTGAAATTCCCGCCGTTGAGTGCCGCCGAAAGGTCCTTTGCTGTACGTAAAGTTTTTATGGTACACATCGATCTCCCGGTCAAAATGAGTGTCGCCGAAAAGCAGAAAATTATAAGTTTCACCTTTGCCCGGAGTCTTATTGGGCAGCGGTTGTGTACGGGGCTTCAGAACTGTTCCGGCGGGAGCATCGATCTCGCAGACGACATCTTTGAATTCCAGCGTGCCCCACCCCTGCTGGATGCCGAAAAAGAACGAGGCTTTTTCCGCATCCGCCGGAATTGGTATAACGGTGTAAACTTCACGCCATTCACTGTTTCCAGTGATTGGGTCAGAACCGATATAACGGGTCTTTTTTCCCGCTGTCACGACTCCGAGGATTTTGCCGCCGACATGTTTGGCTTCGATATGAGAAGAAATTCCGTGGGAGCGCATTTGCGCCCGGAGAATGATCGTTTTGCCGCTGATTTTTTCAAGAGGCAGCCGCAATTCCGCCCCCCGTGTCCCGTTGGAAATCTGTTTTTGCGGTGCGATGGAAATGCTCCATACTCCCCCGTTATGAACCACGTCCGTCTGCACTCTGTGCTGGATGCCGTTTTTGAAAACAAAATCACTCCGCTGCAGTTTCAGTTCTTCGCCTCTGCATAAAGGCTGAAACAACCATGCAAACAAGAAAGCAGTCAAAACAACATATCTGGACATTTTTGCGACTCCTGTGTATAAAAACGGTTCTGTCTTTGTATATTATACCACATCTTATCGCAAATGTCAAACAAATTTATACATTTTTTGTATATTTTATTTTTTTCAAAGGCTCTGGACGAAAGGTTGACTGATTTTTACAGGGGCTTCGGAATGCTTCGTCCGCTCAACGCCCCGAAAAAATACGCTACGCTCTTTTTTCGAGGCATCGCTCCCGATGAGTGGTATTGCCGCAAATGCGGCAATGTTGACGCTACGCTTGTACTTTCGCCGCCATTTTAAGGCGGCGACCAGCGTTCCGCCGCTGGATCACGTCCGGGTACGACCCGGAGCGGGGTACGCGCTGCGCGCGGATTTTTTTAGTACACAAATATCCTGCTCAAAGTCCGTTGCCAGACTTTGGGCAGGAGCATCCATGATACGGCGTTTGATACTTTGCACCCCCCTCCGGCACAGCGCGGAGAAGAGGTGCTGTACACTTTGATAATGGATTATTTCTGTTTCCAGATCTTGAATGTTTCATCTTTGCAATGGGGAAGGTTCCAGACGTAGCCGCCATGAACGCCCCAAACGGCGTGAGACACTCCGATACGACGGAGAGAACGGACGGCATCACGCATCCAGATACGTCCGGAATACTCCATATAACCGGAATAACCGACCACGCCGACTTCACCGCAATCCCCCGGCAGACCGGTACGGACGAGCAGTTTCACAGCATCATAGATCAAACCGTCCTTTTTGTGACGGTCCCAGTACTGCCAATGGCTGCTTTCATTCCGCCAGGAGGGAGAGACCCAACTGATCATCGGCAGAAAAGCGGGATAAGCGACGCGGTTCATCGCTTCGGAACCACCCTCCTGCACCCGCTGGTGGGTGAAGATGTGCGGCCAGTAATCGTGCCAGCCGACGATGATATTGTCGGCATCGGGCGTTTCCCACTCTCTGGCTCCGACCGGATTGCCCATATTGGCGGTTTCGATGAGAATGGGCGTATCGGGGTCCAGTTTCCGCATTTCCGGAACAACTTTCCGGACCAGAGTCCAATACCCTTTGACCTTGCTTGCGGGGGGCGCAAAATAGTAGGGTTCATTCATCAGATCGTACCAGGCAAGATGTTTGCGGTAAGGCTCGGCAGTTTCGATGATCTCCTGCCACTGTTTCAGAAAATATTCTGCGGCGGCGGGGGAGTCCAATGCGCCGAGTTCTTTCGGGGCGTTGAAAGCGGCATGGTTGTCAATGCCGATTTTCAAACCTGCTTCGGATGCCAGTTTCAAATTCCGGAGGAGCTTTTCTTTCTGCTGTTCTTTGGTGCCGACCTTCCGGATGACCAGACGGATGGTGTCGCAGCCCTCTTTTTTCAGCAGTTTGAAAAGTTCCGGCTTGTTGTTGAGGTCGTTCCAGACGTTGATGCCGTTGTCGGTACGGACCGGGCGGTTTGGAAGAATATAACG
>JAFTUS010000111.1 GCA_017466125.1 Lentisphaeria bacterium
GAAAGAGTATCTTCTGCCCGATCTGCCAACAATGAAAATCCGGAAATCAATGTTATCAACTCCTGAATAACGATAATTGCACACCAATTATTCAAAATGCCGGGATCGGTAAGAACTTGATTCAATTCCAGCATACTGGAGTTTGCAATGCGTTCTTCAAACCAGAATGGCAAACATCCGCAAAGCAACGCCACAAGTAGTATCCAACGCCACGAAAGCAGTGATAACTTGCAAAAGCTTTGATAACAAGCCAACGCAAGAACTGTAATTATATAGATCGTCATAATTCAAAAGTATCTCTGCCGGAGGACCGGCAGAGAGCAGTTTTTTATGCGTTTAAGGTACAGGCGTATGCAAATTTCATGGAATTATCCGGAAGAGTTTTCAATACAATCAGCAATTTGCGATTTTTGTCCAAATTGCAACTGACATTTATACTACCGTTATTGGCGTCCCTCCGAACCTCCCATTTTGTATTTAAGTCAGGACGTACATTCTGCAACAGGCGGTAACACTCATAATATCCGTTCCGGTTTTTACGGAAATCATACGAGAGCCTGACAAATTCTTTTGAATTTTTCGTCTGAGCTGCGGACAGAGCTTTTTGAACTGTTTCAAGTGCCGAAGTATGAACTGTATCCTCCACTTTTTTCTGACTTTCAGGCTCTCTGTCTTTGAAACAGAAAAATATGATCCCGGCAACTGCAGCGACAAGAAGAATAAATAATTTAAGTTTCATAATATAGTTCTCCACTAAATTCAGTTTGAAGGGGGTGTGGGATTGCTTTCAGTCCAATCTCCCCAGAAATGTTTGTAAGAGGGTTCAAAGTGTCCGGTTTTTTGATCTGTTCCCGCAAGAAAGCGTTCGCTGGAGACGTGTCCATCCACCCAGGCAAAGTTTGCCATATTTCCATGACGGAAATGTGCACTGCCATTGGTATCCTGCATTCCAACACCATTGGGAACAAGGTAGCCGGTTCCGCTGACTTTGCCTCCGGCATACATTCCTGCATCTCCAAACATAACGACATCGGAAGGACGTTTGACCTTACCGGGAGATGTTAATCCATTACTGATTGATAAATCGGAACTGCCTATTGTACTGCTCCAGGTCAGACGATTGTAACCGATACCGCCCACCTGCGATGCTTTTGTTGCATCACCGATACCGGCAGTTGGACCAAATGAAGGACAAAGCATTGCTTCTTTACTATTGCCCATATATTCGTGTAGAAAACCGCCTTTGGTTAAATCGTAAGTAAAACTGCCATGACCTCCGCCACGGGTTCCATAAAAAAAGATATTGCCGCTTGCGACCGGACAGAAAACTTTGTTGCCGTCGGCATACATAATATTCGCCAACGCATATTGTTTGAGAATATTCATACAGCTTGCACTGCGTCCGCGTTCACGGGCTGAGGATAACGCCGGCATCAACATTCCGGCGAGGATAGCTATGATAGCTATAACAACTAAAAGTTCAATCAAAGTAAAATTGTTTTTACGCATTTTATGCCCTTTCTGTTTTATACTTTGAGCGTCATT
Organism: Lentisphaeria bacterium; assembly: GCA_017466125.1. GTDB lineage: Bacteria > Verrucomicrobiota > Lentisphaeria > Victivallales > Victivallaceae > Victivallis. Next base: position 1,546 of record JAFTUS010000111.1, read on the forward strand.
ATTGACGACCTGAAAATGGGCTTATGCTCCCCAAGAGCGAAATATATAAAAATCTTCCGGCGCACCCGGATAGAGAAAATTTTTGTTGGTCAGTTCCCTCCTTCCTGTTCTTTCATATCAACAATAAAACGGTGACTGCGGCTGCATTGAATCGTGACTTCCTTTTGGCCACGTTTCAGAATTTTGGTATTGACTTCCAAATGTCCCGAACCATTGTGATTCAAAAGATAGTCAAATGATGCCAGCAATCTTGCCTTTGCCTTTTCTTCATCATCTTCGTGTTGCGTAATGGTATTCATTTTATCCTTTTTATCTGTTTGTTATAAAAGATTGGGGGCTTACAAGCGGCTGCTAAAATACTTATAAGCCCCCGTTTAAGGAGACAATTTATTGAAGCATCCTCGTTCCGATTTCGAGAACGCTGCCCAGCTGATAGACGATCAGTGTAGCAACATAGGCAAGAGCGAACAAAGCTCCGGCTTCGACAAACGCCATCTTCCACGAGTTCAACTCCCGCTTGATGATCGCCAGCGTTGCCAGACACGGAATCGAGAGCAGACAGAAGAGCATTATACAGAATGCCTGCAGCGGAGTATAATGTTTCACCAATTGCGCCCGCAAACCTACTGATTCTTCATCAGCTTCACCTTCGGAATAAAGAATACCCATTTGAGCCACAAAAACCTCTTTTGCCGCCAACGCTCCGATAGATGCCGTAGTTATTTTCCAGTCAAAGCCGATGGGAGCAAAGAATGGTTCCAGAGCCTTGCCGACTCTGCCGGAAATAGTATATTCCAGTTTTTCAGCAAGTTGAGCATTTTCAAGAGCAGATGTGTCGCCACCAGCTTTCTGCACTTCGGTGATTTTGCTGTCATAATCAACGGAAAAATCCTTCTTTTCCGGATAGGTATTGCAGATGTAAAGTATGATACTGGTCAGGAGAATGATCGTACCGGCTTTCTGCAGGTACATCCTGCCACGATCCCACATGTGGAGCATCAAACTTTTGAAACTGGGCATACGATATGGCGGCAGTTCCATCAGATAGACTTCTCCATCACCTTTAAAGAGAGTGGATTTCATAATTCTTGCTGCAATCAATGCCACCAGCACACCGATGATATAAATCATCCACATCGTGAATGCCTGATACTGTTTGGCAAAAAATGCCGGAATGATAAGGGCGTAAATCGGCAATCTTGCTCCGCAGCTCATAAACGGCAGAACCATAATGGTGATTTTCCGGTCACGCTCCGATTCAATGGTGCGGGTCGCCATAATTGCCGGGACAGTACAACCGAATCCGAGAACCAGCGGTACAAAAGATTTGCCCTGCAGTCCGAATTTACGCATGACTCCATCCATAACAAAGGCTGCGCGGGACATATAACCTGATTCCTCCAGAATGGCTATGGCAAAAAAGAGGAACAGAATGTTGGGCAGAAACACAATCACTCCGCCAACACCGGCAATAATGCCATCGATAACCAGACTGCGGATAAAAGGCAGTGTTTCCGGATTCCAGACATTACCGACAACTCCGCCGAACCAGCCGAAGAAATCTTCAATATATCCCATCAGAGGATCAGCACAGATAAAAGTAAACCAGAAGGTTGCGTACATAATTGCCAAAAACAGCGGAAATCCCAAAAACTTATTGGTGATAACTTTATCGATTTTATCGGAGATTTCCCGGCGTTTTTCCTGACTGAAAGATATTGCATTATGGCACGCTCCGGATAGCATCGCATAGCGGCGGTCTGCCATAAAGGTATCCGCCTCGATCGCGTGTTTGTTTTTAAGATGCAGAATTTGAGCATCCACCTCTTCCCAGACGGACTTCATCTCCTCAATTTTCATCGCGCTGGAATCTTTTTCCAGTAACTTAATGGCAAAAAAGCGGGAGGGAATGTGGTTGTATTTTTCAATATTCAGAGCGTCGATTTTTTCGGCAACGGCATTGATCGCATCGTCAAAATCTGCACCGTAAGAGAGCATCGGCATACCATGGTCATCCAATTTTGCCAGAGTATCAACCATTTTTTCTTTAAGCACTTGTACTCCACGAGAGGTGTTGCCGACAGTCTGGGCAATCGGGGCCCCAAAATATTTTTCCAGATTGGGAATATCAAATTTCAATCCCTTTTTCCGGGCATCATCACTCATATTAAACGCCAGGAGCATAGGAATATGAAGTTCCGCAAGCTGCGTAGTAAGATAAAGACTCCGTTGAAGAATGGTGGAGTCAACTACATTTACGATGAGGTCAATACCTTTTTTCGTCAATTCCTCAAAAACGACAGCTTCTTCCGGTGAAGAACTGGAAAGCGAATAGACTCCAGGCAGGTCGATCAACTCTATTTCCATATTATTTAAGGTAAATGAGCCGGATTTGCTTTCCACGGTTACGCCGGGATAGTTGCCAACGTGCTGTCTTGCACCGGTCAGGGCATTAAAAATACAGGTTTTGCCGCAGTTGGGGTTACCGGCAAGTACAATGCGGAATTTTTTACTCATCGTCGGCATCCTCTTTTTTTTCAAGCATGATGCAGGCGGCATCATCTTTGTGCAGAGCCATACTGGTTTCCATAACTTTTACCCGGATCAGACCACCGAATGGGGCGTGTGCCTCAATGAGCAATTCAGTTCCGGGAACAATCCCGACATCGGCAAATTTTTTCCGTCCGCGCGACTGAGGCGAAATTCCGACGATGGTTGCCTTCGTACCGACCGGCAGGTCGGCCAGAGAACCTTTGGAATCTGCGCAACCGCAACTGCAACATTGTTGACTCATAACA
>JAFTUS010000112.1 GCA_017466125.1 Lentisphaeria bacterium
AGGGGGCGGGGCGCACCCCTCTGGACTCCCCCAAAAGCAGATGTGGCGTGGGCACCTGTCGACAGCGCGGTTGCCCTTGGTGCGGCGAGCAGAGGCTCTTGGTATCGGCTTTTGGCGCAGATTACGGCGTTGTCGCCCTCAAACGCAGCCAGCAGAGGCTCTTGGTATCGGCTTTTGGCGCAGATTACGGCGTAGTCGCCCCCCGCTGTCGCAGCCAAACGCCCCCAAACAACCCCTCCGCAGTTCGACCACGGCAGATGTATCGCGAGGCAAGGTCGCAGTCAAATTGAGGCGGCTTCAAGGGAGTGGACTTGTGTCCATGACCGCAGAAGACAATGCAATTTGACAAGAGATTGCCCGCGAGACGCTGCCGCACGCCTCTTTCTCAAGAACCGCTCTTATTCCCCTTTGCGCGAGGGTGGGCAGTATGGTATATTTTTTTCATGCGTTCAACGCTGACGTGGGTGTATATCTGGGTGGTACTTAAATTTTCGTGTCCCAGCATTTCCTGAACGTTGCGCAAATCGACTCCGGCATCCAGCAAATGAGTGGCGAAAGAGTGACGTAATTTGTGAGGTGTGATGTCCGGCGGCAGTCCGGCGGCCGTGAGGTAGTTTTTCAAATTGCGCTGAAAGGACCTTGCCGTGAGACGTTCCCCGAAGCGGTTGAGAAATACCGGCGAATCCGTCTGGCGGGTCCCTCCGACCATGTTCCGCAGTCTGAAATACGCCAGCAATGCGGTTTTTGCTTTCTGTCCCAGTACGCCGTAACGCTCTTTTTTTCCTTTGCCGCGCAGTTTTGCCACGCCGCCGACCAGATCGATGTCGCCCATATCCATACCCACTGCCTCGCTGACACGCATTCCGGCGGAATAGATCGTTTCGATCAACGCCAGATCACGGGCAGCGGAAAAAGAGGCACTCTCTTCGGTTTTGCTCAAACCGTTGGCGAGAGCCCACTCCCAGTAGCGGGGGACTACGTCGGTCAACTGGTCGATCTGCGGCACGCTCAAAACCTGCGGGAGAGGTTTGTCCGCCTTGATGCTGTAAAGATGGACAAAGGGATTTTTGAGAATACCGTTGTGGCGCATCATGTAGCGGAAAAAAGAACTCAACGCTGAACGTTTCCGCTGCATGGAACGTTTGGAGTTGCCCGCTTCACGCAGAATGGAGAGAAAACGGCGCGCCTGATCGGCATCGACACTTGCCCAGTCGTTGAACTCTTCTCCGCACTCCCGTACTTTTTCCAGAAATTCCAGAATATCGCTTTTGTAGGCTTCTACGGTATGGTCACTGTAATTGCGTTCCCGCCGTAAATAGTGCAGAAACTCCGTCAGAAAAGGTCCCATTTCAACAATCACCGATCAGCAGTTTTCCCCGTATCGACGACAATTCCACGCCGCTGGAATGTGGGGATGTCGAGGTTTTCCCCCTCCCAGATCACAGGAGCGGTCTTTTCCATGATCCCCCTTGTGACGACATCCATGGGCAGAAGCTGCTGGATGGCATCGTCGTTTTCAGTGACCTCTGCCGCCGTTTTGCGGCTTCTGCGCGGACGGCTTGCGGTCGGGGCGGTATCGGCGGACGTTTTGCTTACGCCGAGTTCGCCTTCGCGGTCAAATTCGACCGCCAGAGCGCAGAGCAGAAATTCATCCGTGAATGTTCCGGAGGCGGCAACTCCCGTTGCGAGCTGACACTCTCTGCCGGTATGCTGTTCCGCCAGTTCCAGCAGGGCTTTGGTTTCGCCCAGTGCGAGATCCTGCGGACCGACCAGCGAGAGGATAACGGCATCGGCTTTCTGCAATTTTTCAGCACCTCCCAGCAGGGGGGAACGCAGGAGTTGACTCATGCACTCCTGTACCCGCGAATTGGAATTGCTTTCGCCGCGTACCAGCGAAACGCCGAAACTGCAATAACTTTTCCGCCGTTTGAGTATCGTTAAAAATGAACTGAAATCGGTATGGAGCAAATTTCCCTGCGTCAGGACAACAGTAAGGGCGAGGATTGTCCGTGAAACCTCCTGATCCGCCAGAGCAAAAGCATCGCTCAGTTTCGTCGTGGGCTCCAGAACCGAAAAGAGAAGATCATTGGGCAGACAAATCACGGCATCCGCCAGACCGGTCAACTCTTTTTTGAGCGTATCTTCCGCGATTTTCCGGCGGCTGTGCCCTTCCAGAGAGAAAGGCAGTGTCAGGAGGAACATCACCGGAATATTCAATTTGTGAGCGACACTGACTGCCACCTGCGCCCCGCCGGAGCATGTGCCTCCGCCGAGTCCGCCGATCACCAGCAGAAGCGAACTGCCGTCGATCGCCTTTTCCAGTTCGGTGCGTTCATGGGCAACGGCCCGCTGACCGTCGAGCGGACTTCCGCCGCACCCGGCACCGTCCCGCCAGCAGACGCCTGCCAATATCTGTTTTTCCGGCGGCAGTCCCGAGGCTTCCAACGCTTCGCGGTCCGTATCGACCGCCAGCAAGTTCAGCGGTTCCGCCAGCGGATTTCCGGCGATCTGCCGCATGATGCGGCAACCGGCTCCGCCCAGAGCCATCACTGAGATTTTTTTATCAACACTTTCACTCATAATATCATATCCTGAAAGAATCTTTTAAATTACGGAACCCGCGGCGCGCTTTGTTGAGCAGAGAATCCAATACATCAATGGTGCGGCTGCCGCCCGCATCTGCCATGGCGTTGAAGTAAGCCGCGATGCGCAGCGCACCCCAGACGGTGCTGTGACGGGGCGTTAAAAGCCCGGTCGATGCTCCGGGGATCTCCAATGGCCGCCCGATCCGGCAGCCCGTTCCGAAAACCTCTTTGAAGAGGACGGCAGAACGGCAGAAGAGTGCGCCTCCGCCCGTGAGGACTCCGCCTCCGCCCAGTTCGACCATTGCACCGCGCTGGGTCAGGGTACGGCGGATCACATCATAAATTTCACGGATGCGCATATCGGCAATGGTTTCAAAAGAACCCAGCGGGATCTGCCGTTTGCGGGTTCCTTTGGCGTTGTATTCGATGTAGGGCTGGTGTTCGGCAAAGGCCCGTTCCAGTACGCCTTCGGTGAAAAGTTTGCGGCAGTAGTCAATGGGCAGATCCAGCCCGATGGAGAGGTCGTTGCAGACGTGTTCAAAACCGATCGGGAGCATCCCGGAGGCAACCACGCCGCTGCCGTATTCCACAACGTAATTGGTCGTGCCTGCGCCGAGGTCGATGAGCAGAACGCCGTTTTCGCGTTCCTCCTCCGACAGGATGCCGAGGTCCGCCGCCAGCGGAGCGAAAGCCACGCAGAGCGGTGTTTCTTCAAAACCGGCATCACGGATGACGGAGCGGAAGTTTTCCAGCCGGGATGCCTGTGCGTGAACGACATGCACTGCCGCTTCCAGTTTTGTTCCGGAGAGGTTCAGCGGGTTGCGGACACGGCGGCCGTCGAGCCGGAAATAGGTGTCGGAACTGTTGATGATCTCACGATCAGGCGCAATATGGAAAATGCGGGCGTTATCGTGTGCCTCCATCTGTTCCGCTTCGGTGACTTTGTGATCCGCATTTTTGATGAATACGGTTCCCAGTCCTTCGTGAAAATCGATGCCGCAGCCGGTAACGCTGACAACGATCATGCGGCAGTTGCTCAATTCGCGGTCGGAACTCTCTTCGGCGTCGTTGAATGCCTGCATAAGTTGTTCAAAGGCGAGTTCCATATTGTCGATTTCGCCCTTGACCACAGAACCGGCGGCAGGCGCACTGCCCTGACCGATCACATTCAATCTGCCGTCGGCGAACGTTTCGCCCACCAGAACGTTGAATTTGGATGTCCCCAATTCAACCGCGCAGACAATCTCTCTCGGATGAAACATTTTTCTGTAAAAACCTCCACAAAATACCGTCAGAAAAAAGAAAATACAAACTTCCTGACAGTTTCCTGAAAAAATCCCTTGAAATAATAAAGATGTGAATGTACTTTATTTCAAATGCAAAAGGAGAAATAAATCATGTTTTTTTCAAAATTTTATCTTTTTGCCCTTTTGGGCGGGGTTTTTCTGCTTTCCGGATGCGCTTCGACAGAACCGGTGCGCTTGCCGCGGCCGGATAAAAAAGAGCAGTTGCGCCAGGAACAGAAAGCCGCTGCGCTGGCGGAAAAAATCACCGCTTTCGCCATCCGCGGAACTGCGCTTAACCGGAATACACTGCTTCTCCGGGAACCGGAACTGCTGGTGGAACGTTTGAAACATCTCGGCTTCAACCGTGTGTTTTTCCATCTTTCACCGGAAGAGGAGATCGATGAAACTATTGCCGTATTCAATGCCCGGTGCCGCCGTGCCGGTGTCGATGTATACGCCTGTTTCCGGCAGAGCGATGCCGTTTACAAGCCAGCCGCCGGGGCTTTCTGGCGCAAATGTACTGCAAAAAAGGTGACACTTGCCGCAGTCGCGGCGGAGTTTGCGGAAAAGAACCGTGATCTGCCGGAAGAACAGCAGTTCAAAGGAGTGGTTCTTGTCATGACTCCTCACTTGTTCACCCCCTCCGTCCCGTTCCGTCCTGCGAACTGTCCCTATGCCTGGGACAGCAAACGCTTCGGAGCAGGGCTGGATAATGAAGCATTGATGAATTACAGCATCCGTGAGGTGGGAAACGCCGCCGCCGCAGTTGCTCCGCTGCCGGTCATGGTACAGATCCCGGACTTTTATTACAACTGGGTCAAATCCGGCAAACTGCCAGCCGGTACGCTGCTGAAGTTTTCGGCTTCCGGCAGCGGCAAAGCGCGGGAACTGGTGCTGCTCAACAGCGGCAACAAGCCCTCTGAACTTTTCAGCAAGGTCGAGGCGGGGCTGAAAAGCACTCCGGCGGCAGTTCCGGTGCTGGTAGCAGTGAACCTCGCTCCGCATACTGCCGTTACCAAAGGCGAACTGCGCCGCCGCAACTGGGGTGATCTTGTGCGCAGTATCCGTTATGCAGCAGGGAGATACCGGGGCAGCCGGGACATCTCCGGCGTGATCCTCGGCCCGTACAGCCGCCTTGAAATTCTGTTGGAGGAGAAATAATCATGCGTTGTCCGAAATGTGGAAGCAATGATGACAAAGTCATCGACTCCCGTGCCGTCAAAGAGGGCGCAGGCGTCCGCCGCCGCCGGGAGTGCATCGCCTGTGCCTGCCGTTTCACTACGATCGAAGGGATCATCCCCGAAGAACTCAAAGTCATAAAGAACAACAGCATCCGGGAGGATTACGACCGGGATAAACTCCGCCGCGGCATCACCAATGCCTGTTACAAACGTCCCGTTTCCAGCGATGACATCGACCGGATCGTGGAGGAGGTTTCCGCCTCGCTTTTCCGTGATTTTGACAAGGAGGTTTCCAGCCGTGAGATCGGCAACAGGGTCATGGAACAGTTGCGAAAAGTCGATCAGGTCGCCTATGTCCGTTTTGCTTCCGTCTACCGCAAATTCAAGGATGTGGAAGAGTTCATCGAAGAGATCCGCGCGCTGAAATGAACTTGACAAAAACGGAATTATGGAGTATATTATAGCATGTTTCAACCCCCAGAAAAGGAGTTATCATGAAAGAACTTTCATTACTGAAACCATTTTTGAGCCGCGGGCAGGAGTTCCTCGGCGTTGAATATCCGATCCTCTGCGGAGCAATGACCTGGGTCTCCGAACCCAAACTGGTTTCCGCCGTCTGCAATGCGGGCGGTTTCGGCTGCCTTGCCGGTGGAAATGCCCCGACGGATATTCTCAAAAAACAGATACTTGAACTGAAATCCCTGACGGATAAGAATTTCGCCGTCAACCTCATCACCATCGCCCCCGCCTACAAAGATCATCTGGCAATGTTGGCGGAGGTCAAAGTGCCGTATATCGTCTTTGCGGGAAGTTTCCCCCGTGAAAATGAGATCGCCGCCGCCAAAGCGACCGGGGCAAAAGTGATGTGCTTCGCCTCCACGGTCTCCATCGCCGAGCGGATGATCCGTTTCGGAGCCGATGCCCTGATTTTGGAAGGCAGTGAGGCGGGCGGTCATATCGGACACGTTTCCACCACCGTTCTGCTTCAGCAGGTGTTGTATAAATTTGCCGATCAACTGCCGATCTTCATCGCCGGCGGTATCGCCACCGGCAAGATGATGGCGCACCTTCTGCTTATGGGTGCGGCGGGCGTCCAGCTCGGGACCCGTTTTGTAATGACCCATGAATCCACAGTACACCCTGCTTTCAAAGATGTTTTCAAGCGGGCCAAGGCGCGTGATGCCATCTCCACGCCGCAGTACGACTCCAAACTCCCCGTGGTTGCGGTGCGTGCGCTCCGCAACAAAGGAACGGATGAATTCGGCAAACTCCAACTGCGTCTGCTCAAGGAGCTGGAAGCCGGAACGATCCACCGTCAGGCAGCACAGGAGGAGGTCGAAAAATTCTGGGTCGGTGCTTTGCGCCGCGCCGCCGTTGACGGCGATGTGGAAAACGGTTCACTCATGGCGGGCCAGTCCGTCGGTCTGGTCGATGAGATCATGAGTGTCCGCGACGTCATCGAAGAACTTCTGACCGATGCGGAGGACACCCTCGGCGTAATCAAAGGACGTTTCAACTGACCTATGGCAGGGCATTTCCGTAACGATCCCGGCAGAAATTGGACCATCCTGGCGGTGGTCCTGTTTTTGCTTCTGCTGCTTTTGGCGGGGTATCACTCCCTGCGGGAAGCGGCGGGGAGGTTTACCGGAAATTTCTTTTACCCCTATCTCTCTCTGGCGCGCGCCGCCCACGACAGACTTTCCGATCAGACTTTGCTCTTCTACAACCGTCTGGAACTGGCGGCAAGGGTGCGGCAGCTTACGGAAACCAACCGTCATCTGGCATTACAGGCATCTGCCGCCGCCGCTTTGCTCGACGAAAATGCCGAATTGCGCAAACTGCTTGATCTCACCCCTGCCGCCGGATGGAAATATGTTCCGGCGGAGATCATTCTCCGCGACCCGCAGCACTGGGAGGGCGTGCTTGTCATCAATCGCGGGCTTGAGTCGGGCATCCGTCCCGGAGCCGCCGCCGTTACGGTCACGCCTGACGGCAGACCCATTCTTGCCGGAGTCGTCCGGCAGGTCAACCGGAACTCCGCAGAGATCATCACGGTACGCAACCCCGCTCTTCAGTGTTCGGTGCGGCTGATGAACAGCAATGCCACCGGGATACTGCACTCCGGCGGCCGCCGTCCCGGAGTCAACTCTGTGCCGATCGGATTTCTGCCCATGACTTTGCACCCTGTTCCCCGTGAAGCGGTATTCACCACCGGTTACGAGAACGGCATTCCCGCCGGGATCAAGATCGGCGAAATGCTTTCGATAGAGGAAAATAACGGACTTTTCACCAATGATCTTCATTTGAGCGGAATGATGGAGCCTGCCGCCTATCTGGGCAGTATCCGCTTTCTGATGATAAGCTGCCGTGCCGACGGGAGGTGAGCGATGCAACTTATTTTTGCTCTTTTGCTGGCTTTTCTTTCTCTGTTGGGAGAACTGCTGTGCGGTGCGCTGGGGGCGACTCCGCCGTTTCTGGCGATAACGGTCTTTTACCTTACCAAAGAAAATTCGCCCGCAGTTGGTATCTTTACTGCGATTTTCTGGGGATTGCTTCAGGATCTTGCGCTGGGGCGGGATTTCCTTTTCACGCCCTTCAAACTGCTCATTCTTCTGGCGGTACTGCAACTGCTTTACCGCAAGCCCTGCCGTCATCTGGCAGAAGCATTTCCAGCGGGGGCGGTCATCGGGGCGGTCACTACGCTTGCCAACGCCCTCTGTGCCGGACTTTACGGGAATTTCCGTCCGGGCGGGGAGTTGGCGGCGGCTCTGTTTTTCAATTCGGCTGCCGTTGCGCTGTGGATGCCGGTACAACTTTTTTTCTCTGATTATCCGGCAGGGAAAATGAAACTGCCGTTATTCTTCCAACCCGAAAAGACACCGGGCGGGAACCGTCAGCGGCGGATCCGTTCGCAGGTCATCCAGCGGGGGGAGAGGCCATGAAAAAAGAGGAAGCGTTCAATCTGAACCAGTTCCGTCAGAAACGGCGGCTGGTCATTCTCAGTATTTTCTTTTTTGTCGGATTTCTGCTGCTGCTCATCCGTCTTTACAATGAACAGATCCGCCACGGCGAACTGCATCGGGAACGGATCTCACGGCAATCCATCCGCCGCATCCGCATCCCGGCGAAACGGGGAAATATCTACTCTGCGGATCACAAACTGCTGGCGGGGAACTCCGGACAGATGCAGCTGCTTTTCTACCCCGAAGAGATGCGCGTCAGCAGCCGCCGCAGTAAAACGATCGACCATATCGTTCAGTCGGCAGCAAGGATCGCCCATGCGGTCGGCCGCCCCTCTCCGCTCACAAGGGAGTCGGTGAGCCGTCATCTCTGGCGGCCGGGATTGCCGCTGGTCGTCTTCCACGATCTGACACCGGAGGAGGCGGCACGGGCACTGGAAGCATCGCGCAACATACGCGGGGTGGAACTCGATGAGACGGAAGTACGCATCTATCCGCAGCAGAGCAGTGCGGCACATCTGATCGGCTACATTCAGCCGGACAGCCCGCAGCAGGCTCCGGACAAGGAGGATTTCTCTTATTACGTTCCCGACATGGTCGGCAAGGCGGGTCTGGAAAAGGCATTCGACCGTCTGCCGGGGACGGAGGAGCGTTCCGGTTTGCGGGGATTGCCCGGATACTCTCTGGTTCAGGTGGACAGTCTCGGTTTCATCCGCCAGACGCTCATAGAAAAGATCGAACCGCACCACGGCAACCATCTTGTAAGCACATTGGATCTTTCCGCCCAGCAGACGGCGGAAAAGGTGCTGGGCAACGAACGCGGTGCATTGGTGCTGGTGGATGCCTCAAACGGCGATATTCTGGCGGCGGCAAGCACTCCGGCATACGATTTGAGCATGTTTTCGCCGAAGATCCCCCGCAACTACTACGATCATCTGCTGAAATCTCCGGGCAAACCGCTGATAAACCGGGCGTTGAACGGAACGTATCCGCCCGGTTCCATTCTGAAACCATTGATCGCACTGGCGATTTTGAACGATGGACATACGGGGGATGAAAAGGTCGTCTGCGACGGCAAAACGGTTATCGGTGATGCCCGCATACGCTGTGCATCGTACCGGAGCGGCGGACACGGCGAACTGGATCTTGTCGGCGCATTGGCATACTCCTGCAATGACTATATGATCGAAAAAGGAGTTGCCGTCGGACACAGGAAACTCGAAGAGGTCCTGCACTCCGCCGGGATCGGCAGAAAGGCGGGAACGGAACTGCCGGAGGCATCCGGCGTATTTCCCTCCAATCTGGAAAAGCGCAAACGTTACCGCTACAACTGGAACAGTTATGATACGGGACTTCTGTCGATCGGGCAGGGGATCATTACAGTAACTCCGCTTCAGGCGGCACTCTGGACGGCGGCGATCGCCAACGGCGGAAAGGTATGGAAACCGCATCTGGCACTGCGCATGGTGGATTCTCTCGGGAACACCATTTACGAACGCCGTCCGCAGCTGACGGGAGAGTTGAAAACAACGCCGGAGGCGCTTGAAACCGTCCGCAAAGGGATGTTTGAAGTCGTCCATGACAGCATGGGTTCCGGGCGTGAAGCGCGGATCGACGGACTGACGATCTGCGGTAAGACCGGTTCTGCCGAAGTGGGTTCCCGGCAGAACCGTTCACATATCACATGGTTTATCTGTTATTTTACGCACAAAGAGCGCACATACGCCATGGCGGTCATGGTTGAAGACGGCCGTTCCGGGGGAAAGACCTGTGCGCCCATCGCCAGACGTTTTATCCGGCAGTGGTTGTTGAAGTAAGGGTCATTCCGTCTCCAGCGGGGGCAGACGGACGAGCAGAACTTTGGAGTTGCGTTCCACCTCCGCCATATTTCCGGGCAGTTGAAATCCGTCATTCAGCGGAGCATCCAGCAGGAAGAGCAGTTCCGGTTCCTGTGCAAAATCGATGTCGATGCGGGTCAGGCGGCATGGGATCTGTTTTTGCAGAGTTTCTTCTGCTTCGGCATAATCCCGGACTTCTGAAACACGCAGCGGAGCATCTTTGAAATGAAAGGCGGAGCGTGTCAGATCGGTTTTGAACCGTCCGAAAAAGATCACGCCGTTGAGCGGGGGCGGGGTGAAATCCTCCGCCAGCAGAAAGAGATCCGAAATACAGCATTCCGAGCCGTATTTTCCTTTTACGGCGGCGGAATTTTTCTGTAAATTTTTTTTCAGAGCCTGAAAACCTTTGCGTACGGCGGTACGGTTTGCTTCGCGGCAGTATGCGGCGAAGTCAAAGAAACAGCATCCCTGATCGGGTTCAATGTGCGTGGAGATCAGAGAAAAGGCGTGTGAAGGCAGAGGTAATTTGCTGGACTTCAGATATTTTTCCAGCAACGTTTCTGCGACTTCAGGGATGACGAGACCGGCATTGTGCAGTGCCAAGTGGTGCCGTTGTGCGGCAGTGAGGATTGATTTCATTTTTTATTCTCCTGTTTTTAATATTATTCGGGATTTCCCCTTATTAAAAATAGGAGAAAGTGTCAACATTTTCCTGTTTTTCAGCACAATAACCCCATATTTTCCTGAAAATGGAATAGAAAGACCTGCTCCGCAGTCTCGGGCAGGTCTTTCTGAATGTCTTTTCAAAATACGTTGCAGTACTTCTCTGTGGAAATACTGCAACGTGACAAATAATCAATTATTTTAATTTACCGGGAAGACCGAACTTTTTTCCGGACTTGGCGGTATTGCTGTTACCAACATTGGCTGAACTTTGCGATTTTGATTTCTTCTGGTCCTCTATCTCTTTTATGATATCGCTTTCGTATGGGAAGCTGACCTGCCAATCAACACGTACAGTACGTCCATCTTTTACAACATTGATCTTTTTCACCGTAAAACATAACTCACAAAGATCTTCTTTTGCTTAATTCGGAAAATTCTCTCAAGCTCAAACAAAATGGACTCCATGTGCGGAACAATTGTAAAATACCCTGAAAAAGATAGCAAATTTGCGATTTTGGCGGAAAAATGAAAAAGCGGAATTTCAGATCGGTTCAAATCGATATCTGAAATTCCGCATATTCTTTAATCTATTTTAGAAATTCAGCTTTTGCTGTTGTTTTTGGATTTTTTCTGTTTCAACATTCTTTTTATATTTCAGATAGAATTTATGATATGCTTTCATTTGCTGCTCATCATAAATTTTTACCGTGAGATCGCCATTTTTACAGTTGTAAAAATACTTTTGGGAAGGAACCCACCCAAGAAAAGAAGTAGATTCCATCTTGTTTTTTTTGTATTCAGCGTAGAATTCGTCAACAATTTGTTTCTGAAAAGAGTATGATCTGCTTCTGTAATGATCTGTAAATACGGTTTTGTATTCACTTCTGATGATTTGAACAACCTTGGCTCCTTTTTGGAACTTCACAATGTGTTCAAGAACATATCTGGTTAAAAAATTACGATAGGTGCGTTTTTCTTTTTGTATGGTTTTTTGGGTTATGACAGCTCCGGGAAGCTCTTTTTTGTATTTTTCGATGAGAGCTTTCTCTATATTTTCGTCTGAGGGCCTGAACGCTAATCCAATCAGCACTCCGGTATTAGCAGGAGTCATAGCTTCGCGGGCATAAACGAAAGTGACTCCTCCAATTTTTTCCTTGTGCCTATATCCTCCTCCGATAACACTTATTGAGTCCACCAAAGCAGGAGTACGTGCATCATTTACAAGTTTCATTTTGTGAAGAACCAGACAATTCATGCCGGATTTGAAATCGCGCCAGAGAGGAACGGAGGAGCTGCAGATATTTTTCTTCGGATAAAGGAAAGCGGGATTTTTCAAGTTTTTCTCTATCTCTTCTTTCAATTTTTCAGCTTCTTTTTGAGCGCTGCTCATAATGTCCTTTGCTTGGGTAATTTTGCTCTGCGCATCGCTGATATACTTTTCACCGTCGGCAATGTATTTTTTGCACTCCTGGATTTTCTCATCAATTTTGCTTTTGGGGTGAACGTATGGTTTAAACATGTGTTTCCGGTTGGCTGTTGCTTCATCAATAATGACGGCACGGCGCTGCAGTTTTTTGAGTTCTTCATTATTGAGCTTAATGCTTTTCTGAGCTGTTTTTATTACCACTTCGGCACTTTTTATGCAGTCATTCCACTTTTTGCTTGTGAAACGTTCATTCATCCACCTATTATTATCATGATCCAGTGGATCTACAAACCTCTCCGGCAAATTTTGGGCGGCGAGACTTGCTGCCGAGTCCAAATAAGCCATATAAGGCAATGTGGCATCGTCGGCGACGATCTGTCCGGGATTGTCTTTCTGATATTTTGCCCGCTCGCTCTGATATTTTTTGTATGCCTCTTCATAATTGTCCTGCCGCAAACGCTCTCGTAAATGTTGATAAGCCAAACGGCTTTGAGCTTCCTGTGTGGCATTCAGAGCTGTCTTGGTTGCATTTTCCAATTCGGCACATCCGGCTGCAAACATTGCAACCGCCAAAGATGCCGCACCGGCGAAAATCAGGGATTTTTTCATTTTTCTTTCCTTAATTTTTTTGACTTTTTTCGGGGATACAGAAAAAGCGTATTCCCTTTAGCATAACAAGCCGGCAACGCCAATCGCCGTGATGATCCATGCAACAAGAGAATACGCCCACACGAGAGCGTACCTTGCTCAGACAGCAGGATCATCAATATAAAGAAAAATTGGCGTTTTTGCTTGTACTGTAATCTGCCTGATGATACGAAATTTTTTCAAAAGTTCAAGATGTTATAATGGTCTTATAATTGTATTTCCTTTCTTGGTTGAAGAACATACAATTTAATATAACGCCCCGAATACCATTTGTCAAATGCCGCAGCATGGAATATCCACGGAAAGTGGCGAAACCGGTCAAACAACCCGAAACAGCAGAATAAATATCCTGTTTTATCTGTCTCTGTTATATTGAACGCCGGGAAAATGTAATTCTTGCAGTAAAAATAAAAAAATTTTAATATTTTTGGCTGTGTACTAAATATAGACTGATAAAAAAATCCGCGCGCAGCGCGTACCCCGCCCCGGGTCGTACCCGGACGTGATCCAGCGGCGGAACGCTGGTCGCCGCCTTAAAATGGCGGCGAAAGTACAAGCGCAGCGTCAACATTGCCGCATCGCGGCAATACCTCTCGCCGGGAGCGATGCCCCGAAAAAAGAGCGTAGCGTATTTTATCGGGGCGTTGAGCGGACGAAGCATTCCGAAGCCCCTGTAAAAATCAGTCAACCTTTCGTACGGAGCCATATTTTTTCAGCAATACCCGTTTGATTTTTTCAAATTCGGAAAATCTTTTCTGAAATTCAGCCCAATCAGCAGAAAAATCAGTGTTTTCTATTCCCGGAATTTGCGCCAGAGCCGTTATCCGCCGCAACTCTTCATTGAGCCAGTCCAGCGCGGCAAAATATTGGAGAACCGGATCATTCTGATGTTCCCGGTCAAAGGCGGCAATGGCATCATCTTTACGCCGGATCCGCAAAAAAGACTCCGGGTCACTGACCCAATCGGGATTTTTTTCTGCTTCGGCCAACTCTTCCTTTGAGATTGCTTTTTGAAAAGCCGTTGTTCCCGCCTGCATCCGATCGATACTCAAACGCTTCTTCTCCTGACGTAAAACCGGTAAAATTTTCTGCAATTTTTCATCCGGTACAAGCAATGCACAATACGGTACTGTTTTATCTTTGTAAGCGTGGATATCCACGACCGGTTCCGGAACGGCAGAGCGATCAAGAGACAGGAACCGCCCGACGGCAATGGTGGAAAAAAATACAGCGATCAATATCACGGAATACCAATATTTTTTCCGGCGTGACGGAGTATTTTCAGAACCTCTGATCCAGCGGTTGTATAATGCAATTACTTTTTTGCACTCCGTCAAATCCAAATCCTCCGGGAAAGAGGGATATTTTTCAGGCGGATTTCCCGTCAGAGCGCAATAAACGGTTTTTCCCAGAGCGTAAAAATCATCTTCCCGGCAGAAACTCCGCAGTCCGGCAGCGGTTTGCGGCGAAACAAAAGCGGCGGTCCCGGCAAGGGATGCACCCTCTTTTTCAGTGACCAGTCCGATATCCCCCGGCATCGCTCTGCCGTTGACAAAAAGGATATTAGCTGGCTTGATATCTCTGTGAAGCACGCCCCGGCGATGAAGGGTTTTAATACACTCCTCCAACTGCAATGCAGTTTCCAGAAGTTCAGAGGCCTTTATTCTGCCATACTTTTCCATGCGGTTTTGAAGAGTGTCTGCTTCGTATTGACCGGAATCAGCGGAAAGGTTGTCAGCGGCATCCATCGTGTAGTAGAAAACGCCGTCGGCTTCGCCGATATGGTATATCTGCATAAGACTGCTTTGACGGCATATCGCCTGATATTGGCGGAGACCGTTTCTTTCCCGTTCCCTGAAATCCGTTTGTTCCGACAGGATTTTCAGCGCACACTCCCTGCCGGAGACGACATCACGGGCAAGAAAGACAGAACCGTATGCACCGGTTCCGCAGTGGAGCAAGAGCCGATAGTTTCCGAGCCGGTCGCCGCTCCTGTGATCAGCCATGACTTTCCTCATCTGATTTTTTCATCCGCTCAACGATCTCTTTCAGGAGTTTCTGACAGCGGCTTTTGGCGACATAGAGTTGTTCTTTACTCAATTCCAGCACTTCTGCGACCTCATCGGCGTTGCGGTTCTGCAAACCGTAAAGTTCAAAAGCCTGAAAGGTATGCGGATCGACCCGCATGCGCAGTTCATCCAGAGCCTCTTCCAGAATGCGTTTTTCCCACTCTTTCTGAAAGAGGTCCTCAAAGGGAATTGCCTGTACATCTGTTTCGCAGTATTCAAGGGTCTGTTTCCGGTTTCGGCGGATATGATCGACCGCCTGACTGCGGATGATGGTGTAAAAGTAGGTTCTGAATTTGACTTCGCCTTCACGATAGGTGAATTTTTTGGCGTGATTGAAAAATTTCAGCATCACATTCTGAACCAGATCATCACACTCTTCGGGGGTAAAGCGGTAAAGAGAGCCGATATATCTGATAATGGGGGAGTAACGGCGATAGAACTCTTCCCAGAAGATTTCATTGCCGTCCTTTATTTTTTCCAGCAGAGACTTATGTGTTGAGGGGAAGTTCATAGAGTTACCGTTATTTTTCCATTGCCGGTTTGGGGATGGTCATAGCAAAAAGAGTGTTTCCAAGTGCCATGAGTGCCGAAAAAGCGAAGAGACAGCCGATGCCGTATTTCACCCAGACCCAGCCGCCGACGGGGGCGGAAATAATGGCGATCAGATGATTGATGGAAATTCCCGTTGACAGCGTGGAAGTCAGTTCATCCTGCGAGTCCGCCAGAGAACGCACATAAATATTGGTCGCCAGCGAAGTGGTACTCAAAACGGCATCCAGTACGAAGTTCAGAGAGACGAGCCAGAATGCGATCTCATATTCAAAGATGTCCCCGGCATATCCGTAGAGCAGGCAGACGAAAAAGAGGATCACCGTATCCCAGATCATCGTATTGCGGTACCCCCATTTGTCGGTCAGTCTGCCGATGGCAGGAGCGGCAAAGATGTTGAGAAAAGCACAAACGCCCAGCAGAAACGCCATGTTCGCCGTGGAAAGATGATATTCACGGATCAGCACATAGGGCGCAAAAGTGAGAAAAATCTGTTTCCTTGCACCGTAAAAGAGTTCCAGTGCATAGAACTTGGAAAATTTCCGGTTGAAATAGAGCCGCGGACGCTTGGAGGGCAGCATCGGAGCATCTTTGGTAAAGGTGCTGACCGTACTTGCCAGCATCAGAACGATGATCACACCCCACAGAACATTGAAGAGGAATGCTTCGGACTTGTTGAACCAGACTGTTCCGGCGTAGAAAATCGCCGCCACGAGCAGACTGCCCGCTACGGAGCCGAAATTCATCACTCCGGTCAGAAATCCGAGCGACTGCCCGGCATATCCGGGTTTGGCGACCTGCATGGCGATCCCCTGCCGTATGGGCATGACCAGGTGTTCGCCGAGGCTCCAGATCATGATAAAGGCGACCACGGCGATTTTGTCTGCGGGGATCAGCAGCAGAGCCGCCCCTGCCATGGAGATCATCGTGCCGAGGCGCATGATTTTCCAGTCGCTTACCTTATGGAGCAGAGCCAGCAGAAAGACCAGAGAAAGCCCCGGCAGTTCGCGGAAAAATTCCAGCCATCCGCGTTCGATGCTGTCCATGTGGTAGACACCGGAAAGAAAGTTGTTCATTGCCGCCGCAAAGCAGCCGATACCGATCCCCCACAGGAGGATACTGAAAAAGAAAGCCCCCGCACCGGAGCGGGGCTGAAAAATATTTTTAACACTTACCATAAAAAGAAAACCTCGCTTTTGTCCGGTTATAATAGATCACCAAAAATAAAAAGAGTTTGTTTTTGCTCAGTTCTGAATTTCCAGAAGATACAACGCTCCGGGAATATCCATAAAGATACCGTTGGGCGTGCATTTCCCCTTACCGTCGTAATCGAAGAAGCAGAGTTTTCCCGACTCGTTGGCGGTTCCCATGACCGTATCATTGGCGAGCAGTTGAATGTCGCGGGGACTGCCGCCGCCGGAGAGTACGAAATCATGCAGAGCCATGCCGCCTTTGCCGTCCAGAGCAAATACGGCAAAAGAATCGAAGCCGCGATTGGAGGCAAAGAGGAACTTTTCATCTTTGCTCAAGCGGATCGCAGAGGCTTTGCTGAAACCACGGAAAGCGGCGGGCATCGTGGAGCGTTCTTCCGTAAATGTGAATGTGCCGTCATCGTATTTCAGGGAAACAACGGTATTTTCCAGTTCATTGACCAGATACGCCATTTTGCCGTCAGCGGTAAAGACCAGATGACGGGGACCGCGTCCCGGCGTGCCGCAATAGACGGCGTGCGGTTCTGCGGAAACTCCTTTTGCCGGATCGTAAGCGTAGGTGCGGACTTCATCGATGCCGAGATCGACCACGGCGAGATATTTTTTATCGGGCGTGAATTCGATATAATGGACGTGCGCCTTGTCCTGACGGGGCAGAGCAGGGCCGCTGCCCTCGTGCTGAACAAGAGCCGTCATTTCTTTGATAATGCCGTTTTCGAGCGCAAAAACGGTAAAATTGCCCGCCAGATAATTGGCGCAGTAGAGGAATTTTTCGTCGGCATCCACTGTCAGAAAGCAGGGCGCATCTCCGCCAGCGGGGAGCGTGGAGAGCAGTTCCAATTCACCGTTTTCCAGAATGTGGAAAGAGGCGACAGAGGGAACGTTATTTACCGCACAGGTGGCGTAAAGATGTGTTTTGTCCTTTCCGTAGACCAGAAAGTTGACTTTTGCCATGGGGAAATGAAAACGTTTGATGATGTTTTCTTCTCCAATTACTTCAGGGATCTCACAGAGAAAGATCCCGCCTTCGGTATCCGGGGTGTTGCCCGCTGCATAAAAACGCATCTTCGTCTCCTTGTTCTGAATATTTGCGCAACAGATAAACAAAAGGCTGTTGCTCTTCCTTTGTTAAGGTTTTGCAACAGCCTTTGGTTCAGAAACTTGTATTAAAGTTCTTCACCGACTTCCCAGCGGACGAAACGTTTGACAACGAGGTTGGGACGGAATTTCGCCAACGTGGTCTTGTCGTCGCGGACCCAGGGCTGGTTCATCAGGCAGACTTCGCTGTAAAAGCGGTTGATCTTGCCGGCGAGGATTTTGTCCAGCATTTCGGCGGGTTTGTTTGCCAGTTTGGGATCGGCAGCAGCGGCGATCTCTTTTTCTTTGGCAACAACTTCAGCCGGAACAGCGGCGGGGTCGATGTAAGTGGGACGGAAAGCAGCGATGTGCAGACAGATGTCGTTGAGGACAGCGGCATCGGTTTCGCCTTCGACTTCAACGAGAACGCTGACGCGGCCGCCGTCGTGATGATAGGCGGCGAAGACACCGTTGTCGGTGGTCCACTTGGTGACGCGGCGGATCTGCATATTTTCGCCGATAACGCCGATGTGGTCGGTCAGGTTGGCTTTTTCGGCTTCCTGAGCGGCGGCGGTGACATCACCTTCGCCGTCACGGGCGATGGCGTTTTTGGCGATGCCGGTGACGAGGTTGATGAATTTGTCGGTTTTTGCGGCAAAGTCAGTTTCGCAGAGGAC
This sequence comes from Lentisphaeria bacterium, assembly GCA_017466125.1. Classification (GTDB taxonomy): domain Bacteria; phylum Verrucomicrobiota; class Lentisphaeria; order Victivallales; family Victivallaceae; genus Victivallis. Next base: position 18,174 of record JAFTUS010000112.1, read on the forward strand.
TTCGGCAACAGCGGCGGCTTTGCCTTCGATCGCGGTCAGGACTTTACCCTGATTGGTGGCGCGGCCGGATTTCTTTTCGGCTTTGGCGGCACCGGATTTGCGGAGGTTATCGATTGCGACGTCCATATCGCCGTCGGCGGCGACGAGGGCTTTTTTGCAATCCATCATACCGGCTCCGGTTTTTTCACGGAGTTCGGAAACCATTTTTGCAGTAATAGCGGCCATTTTTATATCTCCTCGATCAAAAATTATTCAGCTTTGGGGGCTTCAGCCTCAGCCTTGGGGGCGCGTTTGCGGGGAGCGCGGCGGGGCTTGGCTTCTTTTTTCTCTTCCGCAACGGCGTTGTCGTCTGCGCTCTTCTTGGCGGCAGCGGCGGCATCGCGTTCTTCGGTAACTTTCTTCTGATAGATCTCTTTGGCGACCTTGATGGCTTCGGCAAAGAGGCCGGTGATGATTTCAACGGACTTCACAGCGTCGTCGTTGGCGGCGACGGGGTATTCGACCAGAGAGGGGTCGCCGTTGGTATCAACGATAGCGACGACGGGGATGCCGAGTTTGTTGGCTTCGCGGACGGCATTGATTTCGTTGCAGACGTCAACGATGACAATGGCGGCGGGAAGTTTCTTCATATCGGCGATACCGTCGAGGTTGCGATGAAGTTTCTCTGCATCGCGGGCGATGATGGAGAGTTCTTTTTTCTTCATGGTTTTGGCTTCATCAGAGGAGAGAAGTTTGTCGATCTCTGCCATCTTGGTGATGCTCTTGCGGATGGTGACGTTGTTGGTCAGAGTACCGCCCAGCCAGCGTTCGGAAACGTGATACATGCCGGTGGTTTCGGCAAGATTTTTGATGGTTTCGCGGATCTGGGGTTTGGTGCCGACGAAAAGCACATCACCGCCGTTTGCCACAGTGCGCTGCAGAAAGTTGCAGGCAGCGGCGATCTGGTACATGGTTTTGGTCAGGTCGATGATGGAGATGCCGTTCTTCGCAGCGTAGACATATTCCTTCATCTTGGGGTTCCACAAGCGGGTCAAGTGACCATAATGACAACCGGCTTCCAACAAATCGTTAATCGTAACTTTTGCCATTTTAACGGCATCCTTTCTTTTTTGCGGCACTTTTAATCAAGCTGCCAACGTTTGGTTATTCCCTTGAGTTTGACGATCAAACAAACTCCCGGCTCCGGGCACAATCCGTGCGCGGTCTGATTAATATACACCATTACCGTGAAATTTCAAGGAAATCTTTTTAAAAAATCCATTTCCTCTTGATTTTTCCGTTTTCCGCCTTATATTTTAAGGAACAACTCAATCAATAACCAGGAGAGGTTTGTTATGTCAAAAGTACCTGTCACTTATCTTTGTTATCTGCCGGAGGACGAAAAATTCCGCCGTCACATTCTGAACGATTTGTCTGCCGCCGGAGTTTCCAACATCGTTCTTGCTGAAAAACTCCTTGAACAGATCGTGAAAGACTTCGGTTTTGCCGATGTTTTGAAGAAGGAACTTTCCGATGCCGGACTGCGTTTCCTCGATGCTCATGCTCCTTTCGGATACCATTGGGATATGGATTGTCCCTATCCGGGGCTTCGCCGCTCCATGATCGCCTATCAGAAAATGGTGCTGGAACTCTGCGCCTACATGAATGTTGATACCATCACCATCCATCTGGGCAACAATCACTTTGACCCCGCGTACAACTATTCGGATGAACAGCTCATCGAATGGATGAAAGAGACGTTGAGCGAACTTCTGCCCGTGGCGGAAAAACTCGGCATTACCATTTGCATCGAAAACATCTGGTTTTCGGTGAATACACCGGAAGTTCTCAACAGCATCAAGGCGTGTTTCCCGACCGATACGCTGGGCTTCTGCTACGACTCCGGTCACGCCAACTTGATGGATAAGGGCCGTTATTCTGCCGACAGCAACCCCAATGTCCACTGGGCGGACGGCAAGCGCGGCGAACCCAAATGGGACGATCACATCCTTGAAAAGATGCTTCCCAACGTGGTCAACTGCCATTTGCACGACAATATGGGCGTCTACGACGAACACAACCTTGCGGGCGAGGGCAATACCGATTGGAACCACATCATGCCGCTGCTGCTTTCTGCGCCCCGGCTCAAAGTCATTCAGAGTGAATTCTGCCCGTTCAAGAACGGCGTTTCGCTCGCCAAAATGGTCGCGCGCTTCGATGAACTTCTGAAACTGAAATAAACCGGCACAACTGGCCGCTTCAAAGGGGAAGGCGGGGGACTTGAAACGAAGTTCCCCGCCCTTATTTTGGGGTAAAAAGCCCCTTCCCGTTATTTTGCCGGAAGCGGGATCTGCTGAACGATATTATTTGCAAACGGGGTCTCACTGCCGTCAGGCCGGATGAGTTTGCCCGGAATTCCGTCGGGGATCACCGCAGAAACAGTGACGGTATCGCCGCTTCTCTGCCAGTTGACGCTGATACGGCCGTGAATGGTGTCATACCACGCATTCACATTGTCAAGCCCTGCCGCAAAACAGGGCTTCAACACCACTTCATTGAAGCCGGGGCGGTCAAAGGAAGGCACGATACCGGCGGCATATTGCATGAACCACGCAGAAATGTCGCCGTACATGATGTGGTTGTGAGACTCCTTTGCGGGGAAATCTTCGAGCAGCGTGGTTTCGCCGTCCAGCACCCATTTCGCCCAGCCGGGAAAATTCTCCTGACGGAAAATACGAAATGCCGTGTCTGCGTAACCGTGTTCCGCCAGAACACGGGGAACGAACTTTGCCCCCACAATACCGAAATCGGCAAGGCAGTCGTCATTGAGCATGACGGCATTGAGTTTATCCACCGTCTGACGGACCTCGTTTTCCGGGCAGAGGCCGAAACCGACCGCCGATGCCAGTGCCGATTTCTCATCGTTGGCAAAGGAACCGTTGCCGTTGCCGTACTCTTTGAGGAACGAACTGCGGACCTCTTCCGCCTTTTCGCAACTCCATTTTACATCATCACTGTTGCCGAAAAGGGCGGCGGCATCGCCGAAGATCTTCAGATTGCGGTAGTACCAGCCGGTCGTGATGAACGCCGGGTCAACGACACTCCTTAAAACCGGGAAATGATGCCAGTCGCCCAGCCCGAAACGGACGATGTTTCCCTGCGCGATGGATGCGCAGAACTCCAGATCTTTCCGTGCCGCTTCGTAGTTTTCACGCATCAGCGTATCATCGCCGCGGAAGATGTAGACATCGCGGGGGATCCCCATCAGTGCCGCCCCGAAAAGCGGGCCGCTGCCCCAGTTGTAACCCCAGCCGGAAGTCGGAGCCATGCCGGGAATATGTCCGTTGGGACGCTGACAGTCACGGATCGTGCCGAGCCATTCCCGATAGAGTTCTTTGCTGTCATAGTTGAAAAGTCCGGTCGCCGCCGCCAGCTGGTGATCGTTGATCCAGCCGTTCTTTTCGCGGTGCGGGCAGTCCGTCGGGATGCCGACCATATTGTTTTTGTAAGACCATTTGGTGCAATCTTCCAGCTTATTGATGATCTCGTCGGAACAGGAGAAACCGCCCACTTCGGCAATGTCGCTGTGGATCAGCTGCGCCGTCATTGAAACCACTTCCGCATTGCCGGAAATTTCCACAGAAACGTAACGGAACCCGTGATAAGTGAAACGGGAGTGCCATACTTCTAAGCCTTCGCCTTTGAGCGTATAATGTTCCGTCTGGAACTCTCCCTGCTGGATCATCATGCCGATATGCTTCTGATCCGGTTTGCCGTCATCATCCAGTACATCGCTGTATTTGAGGATGATTTCAGCACCGGCTTCGCCCCGGACGGTGATTTCGGCGCGTCCGGCGATATTCTGGGCGCAGTCGTAAACGCCGGGGGAGATCTCTTTCATCGGGAAGAGCCCTTTGACCCGGCAGAGCGGAGATGTCTGTTCAAAAAGCACTCCGCCGGGACCGGGAACGACGACTGCATTCTGCCAGTTGCTGTCGTCAAATCCGTTTTCTGCCCAGCCGGGCATCTCTTTGCGGGCATCGTAAACTTCGCCGTTGCGCAGTCCGTCAAAAGTGATGGGACCGTCGTACGTATATTTCCAGGTGTTGTCCGAACGGAGGAGGGTTTTGCCGCCGCAAGTCAGTTCGAGAATGGCCTGCGGATAATTCCGCCAGGTCGCCTTGTCAAAGTGCCAGACTTCGGGGGTATGGCAGTTGAAAAGACCGTTGCCGAGAACGATACCGATGGTATTTTTTCCTTTTTGCAGATAAGCGGAGACGTCGAAGACAAGATAGCCCGCATGACGGTCGAAGTTGGTCGGGGTCGGCATCAATTCGCCGTCGCTGACCCGTTTGCCGTTGATCAGGACTTCATGATAACCGAGACCGCAGACGCAGAGTTGAATATTTTCCGTCTCTTCCGCAACAAACTCTTTCCGGAAAAACGGTGCAGGTAAAACGGGTTGCCGCCAATCGATCATAACTCTGTCAGTACCGATCCAGAAGGCGTTCCATTTTCGGGTATTTTCAAAAGCCATACAAAAAAATCCTTTCTTTTTTATTAAAATATACTTGACAAATTGCGAAATACAATGGATATTATAAGGAAAGTTGTATCTTTTTGCGACAAAAGGAGGAAATATGTCGTATGCGGAAGAACGTCCGATCATTCATTTGACCGATCATCAGAAGAAAATTTACCCGTGGGTGCAGAAAAATCTCCAAACCCCTTTCTGGCGTTGTTATTGGAATGTCACTGCGGGTGGTTTCTTAAAAATCGGTGAAGAGGAAATGATGCTGCGTACCGATCTGATTTATATTGTTCCGGGGTATTTGCATTTTTCGACTTTTGCGGAAAAACCGTTTGAACAATATTATATCCATTTCACTCCGCCGGAAAAATATTTCATCCCCGGGGGCGGTATCCTGACCGCTCCGATCACGGAGCAGTGGAAACGGCACTGGCGGGAGTGGGAAATGCTGGGGAAAAGCCTGCAAAAAGATTTCTTCCGCCGGGAACTGCTCGCAGAGACCATTCTCGCAGAAGCACTGCTGGCAATGCCGAAAGAGATCATGCAGACCCGCCTTGAACTTTCTGCGGTCATAAAACAGGCGATAAGTATGATCGTAAAAGATTTTTCCTCACCGCCCAAAAATGAAATTCTGGCAAGAGAGTGCAAAATGGAACTGCGGACGTTTCTGCGGAGATTCAGGACGGAAACCGGCGAAACTCCGCAGCAGTACAGCCGCCGTCTGCGCACGGAAAAGGCATGCGAATATCTGAGTTATACCGATATGAGCATCGAAGAGATCGCAGAAAAGACAGGATTTCCGGACCGTTATTACTTCTCCCGTGTCTTTTATCAGTTGCAGAATATCCCGCCCGCCACTTTCCGCCGGATACAAAAAGAACAAATCTACAAACAGCCGCATCTAACGGAGTGAGAAAAAAGACTCCGGACGGTCAGAAATAACGGCCGGTCAAACGGCGGATCTTGTAATAGTAGACGAACCCGAGCAGAACAAAACTGCCCGCCCACGCCAGCGGCGAAACGGTACACACCCCGGTATAACCCCAGATGTCGCAGAAGGGACGGGAAAACACTCCGCGCAGAAACAGTTCCACCACGCCGCCCATGAAGGGGATAAATGCAAAACCCATTCCCTGCAAAGCGTAACGGTAGATCAGAAGCATCGTAAGAAACACCGTGCAGACCCCCTGTATCCAGAGGAGCGTGCGCACTTGCGGCAGCAGCACCGCAGCCTGTTCCGCCGAAACGAAGAACTCCGTAAGCGGACGGCTGAAAGCGATGGCAAGAAATGCGATGAGATAGGCAAAAAGTGTCGATGTAACAGCGCAAACCGTCGTTCCGCGGCAGATACGCATATACTTTTTCGCGCCGAAGTTCTGCGCCGTATACGCCCCCAGTGCAATGGCAAAAGAGAAGGCGGGCTGGATCATCACGCTGTCGATCCGGCTGGCGGCGGTATAGGCGGCGACCGCCTGAACTCCCAGACTGTTCAGTACCGTCTGGAAAATCACGATGCCCACTGCGCAAACGGAAAACTGAAATGCCGACGGCAGTCCCAGACGGAGATGTTCCCAGACGGAGCGGCTGTCCCACTTCCAGTCGCTCCGGTGCAGTTGAAGCAGCGGAAAACGCTTCTTTGCGTAGAGATAACACCACCACCCTGCGGCGGCCTGAGAGATGACCGTTGCCACTGCCGCTCCCGCAATGCCCCAGTTGAAACTGAGAATGAAAACGAAGTCCAGCACAATGTTCAGGATGCAGGAGATCACCAGAAAAATCAGCGGGGTACGGCTGTCGCCCAATGCCCGGAGGATGCTGTTGAGCAAATTGTAAGAGACCAGAGCCGCCATGCCGCAGAACATGATCCGCAAATATTTCAGCGACATGTCGAAAATATCCGCCGGCGTATTGCTCCATTTCAGAAACTGCCCCGCCATGGCGGTACAGAGAATGGTCATCAACAGCGTAATGGTTCCGCAGATGATGATCGAAGTTGCAACGGAACGCCGCGTGCCGTTCAAATCGCCCGCCCCGAACCGCTGACCGGTAACGACCGTAACGCCGCCGGTCAGACCGAAGAAGAAGCCGAAAATAAAAAACGTCAACGCCCCGGTCGCCCCGACCGCCGCCAGTGCGGACATGCCGATCGTTTTGCCGACGATAACGGTATCTGCCATGCTGTAAAACTGCTGAAATATGTTGCCGATCAGCAATGGAATGGAAAATTTGATGATTAAATTCAACGGTTTTCCGCTGGTCATATTCTGTGTCATAAAAATTGTTCCTTCATTAAAACCCGAGGCGGCGGAAGGTGTCCGTCAGACGGCGGACGGAGTAACCTCCGGGGGGAGCGAGAAGTTTTCCCGCCCAGTTCGTGCCATCTGCGAAACAGACTTCGGTCTGCATATCGATCATTTTGGGGCAGGAGAAAAGTTCCGGCATCAACTCCTGCCAGTTGATCGTACCGTCAAACGGCATCCCGTGATAATCGCCGTAACCGGTATTGTCGTGGATATGGCATGTCACGACATGATCTTTGAGCAGTTCCAGAGCGTTATCCTCCCAGATCACACCGTTCTCCCACCAGCATTGCGGGAAATATGGTTCGTACAGTTCCTTATCCTTGCCGGGGGCGGATGCCATACAGTGAGCGTGACCGGTATCGTAACAGACGCCGACTGCGGGATGTCCGTTGAAGTGTTTTACCAGACCGAGGACCTCTTTTGCGGAATTGGGCATCTCAAAACTGTTCTCCACGGCGATGACCATGCCGAGTTTTTCGGCGGTCGGCAGGAGTTTTTCCAACGCCTCCAACGCCAGCGGCCGGAGTGTTTTCAGAGGCACTTTCCGGTAGCAGTAGTAACTTGCGCCGACATGGATGGTAAACGTCCGGCAGTTGAATTCAGCGGCCGTTTCCATGGCGCGGATGTGTTCCCGGATCATCTCCGGGCGGCGTTCAGGGGCATTGATATTCAAATCATGCTCTTCCCCGTAGAAGGCGTGTACTGTGGAGAATTGCACGTTCATATCGTTGCAGAGGTGATGCAGAAACGCTTTCCGCTCCGGATCGTCCAGCAGTTGCCGCAGCAGCGGGGCGGTAAGTACAAAACGCTCTGCCCCGTTATCCAGAAATTCCCGAACCACGGAGCGGATGCCCCGGTTGTCAAGGTCTCCCCAGGGGTAGTTGAAGTGCAGGCGGCTGTCCATTTTATTCCTTCCGGTTGAATGTTGATATAATATAATTCAAAACAGTACCATTTCAAGCATTATTTCATCAACTTTTGAAAATCCTGCGTTTATTGCTTTTTTTCAAACCGTGAAGGTTCGGGGAAGCGCGTCTCAAGCAATGCAAGTGCGCCCGCTTTTGCCCCGGTATCGCTGTAACCTGCGAACAATTTTCCGTTCAGGGCATCCGGCGGAACATTTTCGCTTTCAAACGTGGCTTTATACCGGTTCATCGGTCCATCCGGAGTAAAACCGTAATAGTTGAAGTACAATGAGATGTAGCACAAGCCGACTCCGCTGTAAAAGTCGAATACCCTTTCCAGAGCCAGATATTTATCCCGATTGAAATGTACGGGAGTGTGCGCTTCAAAATTGACCGTTTTTCTCCCTTGCGCGGCGAGCTGAAGACCGGTCTCTTTCAGCGAACGGTGCCAGATTTTGGCATCGGGGGCATCGCTGTATGTGAGAAGATCATCTCTGCGCCCCGCCAGCGGCAGATCCTTTACGTGACAGGGGGAGAGCAGAACATTGTCATCCGCCCAGAAAATGACCTCCTCTGCAATACCCGGCGTTTTCAGCATGGTGCGGAGCGCATGGTGGATATTCATCTGTTTGCGGGGAAACACATCTCCGACGGGAATGAATTCCACCCCCGTCAGCCACGGCGGAAGTTTTTTTGCGGCAACAAAAACGTTACGGAAGCCCCGCAGATATTTTTCAATGGAGCGGAGAGCAAGCCGCAGTTCCCGGTCTCCGAAGGGAGAGCCGTTTGTCCGCAGCGGAATGATGATGTCCGTCTCTGCGGCACTGCATCGGCAATGTTTCCCCCGGTAGAAGCCGTTCTGTATCCGGGCATCGATCCATCGGGCGATCTCCCGCATGTAGTTCAGCCGTTCCGGAGTGATATCCGCGGTCAGGCCTTCCGGCAGCATGGCCTTGCGCAGTTGACGCAAGGCGTTTGCTATTACCGGGTCGATCCCCGAAAGCTGTTCTTCGGCTTCGTTGAGATTTCCCAGCAGATAGAACGCATATTCCGGTGTGTTGTAACCGTTGAGGATCTCTCCGGCAAGGACGGCGGCAGAGGCGAGGTGCTTCAAACTGCAATCGGCGCAAAAGTGTTGATTATACGGGGTCTGCACGATGTTTCTCTGCCTCCTGATAGGTGGGGTAAGGTCCGAGGAGCGTTATTGTATGCAGAGAAAAGATAAACTCTCCGCTGTCGTAAATATCCTCACATTCGGGATACGGATATTCCATGATCGCCCGGGTGATGGCACTGCCTTCATTGTCTCCGGTACACGCCGGTTCGGAGTAGATGAATTGATCGATGATGTAGAAACCGGATTTATCCGTATCGTCTCCGCCGCCGGGGGTGTCGGTTCCGCCGCCGGAAGAACTCTCCCCGCCGGAGGAACTTTCCCCGCCGGAAGAACTCTCCCCGCCGGAGGAACTCTCCCCGCCGGAGGAACTCTCCCCGCCGGAGGAACTCTCGCCGCCGGAAGAACTCTCCCCGCCGGAGGAACTCTCCCCGCCGGACGAACTGCTTTCGGTAGAGGACGATTCCTGCGGCGGCGGAAGCTGCAGAGGCGGACTTTTGACCACAAGCCCCGAAAGAATTCCGTGAACCAGTTGAGCCAGCATTTTCTCCCCGTTTTCGATGCCGTACCGCGCAACGGGAAAATAGAATACCATATCTTCATTTTGCGGCAGAGCCGAAAACCAGCCGTAAGTGACGACCGGATGATAACTGCCGTAAAAAGGGTGGTTGAAACCATTGCTCCCGCTGCCGGAGGCAATGGCGATTTTGATGCAGAGCAGAGCGGCTGTTGACGGTATACTCAATTTGTTGTACGGTAAAGGGAATTTGTACCGTTCCATTTTCAGTTCCGCAGTTTCATCATCTGTACGCCAGAGAAAGTCCAATAGAAACATGCCCGCCGGAGAACTGCTCCGCACCCCGGCGGGCAGCGAATTATCTGTAACGGCAATGGTTGTTTCCTCTGTGTCTGCAAAACCGGCGGCAAGAAAGCCGCAGTAACCGCTGTTTTCACCGGCGGACGCATCTTTTGCGTTTTGTTCCAGTGCGTGGATACGCACATATCCGGCATTATGTTCAAGGGCAATGCCCTGACCTGCCCGCAATTCGTAATATCCCATAAAAACCTCCTTTTTTCGAGAGGGGTTCTGTCAATATTTCAGGCAAAACAGTTAAATGGCGAAGTAAAATTTACCCAAACCATGTTTTTGCTCCCTGAAAAAGTTGAAAAATACAGTAATTGTGCTATCTTTAATAAAACAAAGAAGAAAAACGGGAGAAATAGAAATGGAAAACTTCACCTTTCAAACCGCCGTTCCTGAAACCCAGGGTGTTTCCTCTGCGGCGATTTGCGATTTTGTCCGCCGTTTGTCGGTGTTGGATTACATCCACAGTTTCATGCTTTTGCGCCACGATAAACTGATCGCTCAAACCTGGTGGGAGCCTTTCAAGCCGGAATACAAACATGAACTTTTTTCCGCCAGCAAAAGTTTCACCTCCGCCGCCATCGGCATCGCGCAGGGGGAGGGACTTCTCAAATTGAGCGACAGACTGGTGAGTTTCTTCCCGGAGAAACTCAATGAGAACGTTTCGGAAAAAATGCGGCAAGTCACTCTGCGCAATCTGCTTACCATGGCATCCGGACACGAAAGCTGCCCGTTGATGAAACTTCATACCATGCAGGACTGGGTACAGGGCTTTCTGGAATCGGAACTGAAATTCGACCCCGGCACCAAGTTCGTCTACAATTCTGCGGCGACCTATATGCTGGCAGCGGTCATCCGCAAAGTCACCGGGCAGAACGTCATCGACTATTTGCAGGAACGGCTCTTCCGCCCGCTCGGGATCAAGGCGGAAAAATGGGACTCCTGTCCGCAGGGAACCAACATCGGCGGCTGGGGCTTCTGGCTCAAAACAGAAGATCTGCTCCGCTTCGGCAGACTGCTGCTCAACAACGGCAGTTGGGAAGGCAGACAACTGATCCCCGCAGAGTATCTGAAAGAGGCGACCTCATTCCAGATCGACAACTCCACCAACGACCAGCCCGATTGGAAACTCGGTTACGGTTATCAGTTTTGGCGGACAAGTTTCAACAGTTTCCGCGGGGACGGTGCCTGCGGCCAGTACATTCTGGTCATGCCGGAAAAAGATCTGGTGCTGGCGGTGACATCGGGTGTTTCCAATATGCAGAATATTCTGACTGCTTTCTGGGAGACGGTCTACGCCTCCTTGCAGGATGCACCCGCAGCCGAAGACCGCACCGCCGCAACAGAACTGGAAATGCTGCTCGCCAGCCGGAAACACGCTCCCGCCGCCTCCGCATTGGTACAGCACCCATCCGACCGCATTTACAAAATGCAGGAAAATTCCATCGGGCTGGATACGCTCGAAATCACCTTCACAGATGAAGATTGTTCGCTGATCTTCAACTGGCAGGACGGCACTGCTGAAAAACTCTCCGCCCGCTACGGAGAGCATACGCTTAACGAATTGCAGTTGAAAGAAAATGAAGTGCGTATTTTAGCGGCAAGTGCGGCGTGGCAGAGCAAAGAACAACTCGAACTGGTGGTCTTCGCTGTGGAAACTCCGTTCCGTGATGTTTACGACATTTGTTTCAGCGGCAATACGGTGCGTCTGGAACGGACGGCGAAACTGGAATTTCTCCATGACCGCTGGCCGGTCCTTGAGGGTGAACAACTTTGATGGAAATGGAAAACGACAATGCCGCCTGCGGCTTGAAAACGGTACGGAAACACTCCGTTCTCCGTCCCTGGTTGTGGGCTTTTGCGATCGGTCTGCTGCTGCGGCTCGGAGTCGCATTGCCGGGATTGTGCAGCGGCGACTGGGAGCGTTTCTGCCGTCCTGACAGTTACGGTTATCTCGTTCCTGCGCACGGGCTTATCAACTTCGGGACATTCTCTGCCGACGGCGTGCCGACAGCGGTGCGTGCGCCCGGATTTTCCTGGCTCGCCGCCGCCGTTCTGAAACTTTCCGGCGGAGAATGGAAAGAGTTTGCCGACCTCGGCTCCGCCGCTCCCGGCGGATTATGTCTGCTGCTGGTGCTTTTCAACGCCCTGATGATCCCGCTCTGCGGTCTGGCGGCAAAGGAACTTTTCGGAGACAGAGCCGGAATTATTGCGGCATGGCTTGCGGCGTTGAACCCGACGGCTCTGGTTCAGGCACCGATGATGCTTTCCGACACGCTTTTCGGACTGTTTGCGGCGGTGCAGTTTTATCTGGTCGTTCTGGGGTGGAAACGGCGGAGTATGCCGTTTTTTCTTGCCGGAATATGTGTTGCGGCAGCGGGGGCGTTGATCCGTCCGATCAATTCAGTCTGGCTGGCACCGGGGCTGGTACTGCTGGCTTTTCTGCCGGAGAGTGATTGGAAAAAGAAGTTCCGCACAGGAGTTCTTGCGGTCATTTGCTGGGCAGTGATCCTCTGCCCGTGGATGCTCCGCAACAGCATGATCGGCTCCGGCTTCTGCATCGACACCAATACCGGGAGCATGTATCATCAAAACGGAGCCGTTCTGCTCGCCGCAGTCAACGGAACCGATTACGAAAGCGAAAAACAAAAGCTCCTCCGGGAACTGGAAACGGAGTTTCAGGACAAAACCAAATATCCGACCGTCGCCCACCAGTGCCGTTACCGCAAAGAGGCGTACCGGAAACTGATCATGGCGCATCCGCTGCGCTGGTTCGTCCAGCAGTTCCAGTGGAAAGTCTGTCTGCCGGATCTGCCGACGGGATTTGAACTCCTGGGCTTGACCAAATCGGATCGCGGCACATTCAATGTCTTGAAAACCAAAGGGTTGTATGCTGCGGTGAACCACTACTTTGACGGCAAACTCCATCTGCTGTTTCCGGCTCTGCCGCTGTTGGCGGCGCATGGTGTTTTGCTGATCGGTGCGGCATATATGCTTGTGATGCTGCTGCGGGACTTCCGCAAGAACCTCTTTCTTTTGCTGTTGTTTCTGGCGATGGCGGAGTATTACATTTTTCTGCCCGGCTCGATGACGGTTCCCCGCTATCTGCTTCCGGCCCTGCCGCTGCTGGCGGCATTCGCCGGAGGTGCGATTGGTCGATGCAAAAACGTCACATCCTGTTGATTTTCTTATAATAACATTTGTTATGCCCTTGTATTTTTATGTTATATGAAGTATATTATCCATATTACTCTATTGTTTTTTTACGGAATAAATATGAGATTTGCAAAAATAATTTTGGGCATATTCTGCTGTATCGCCTTTTGCTCCAACGGCGAAGAGTTGTGGTTGAAATATTTTAACCATATCGATCAGGCCGAAAAACTGTTCTGGAGTGCCGTCTGCGGAGCGAAGAAAGAACAGGCGGTCGGCAACGCTGAATTATTCCGCCAGGTACACAATCACCTGTACGCCGCCAGAGAAACCGCTGTCGAAATCGAACGGAAAATTCCTGCGAAAACCAAAATGAGACAGCATATAAAAGTCTCCGGCGTGACGCAGGATTTGAGAGTTTTTTTTGAAGGTTTGCAAAAACATCCGGTCACGAAATGGAACAGCGTAGAAGTACCGAAAACAAATTTCAAAGAATTCGGGATCGTTCCCTATCTGGATGAAGCCGGTAATACCCGATACAGAAAAATGTTCAGCAGTCCGCATCTTGCCAAAGTCGATTTGAACGAATACCGCGAATGGCTGGTGCTGGTATTGAGATTTCATAAGCGGACGTATGAAATGACCCTGCCGTGTTACGAAAAGATCATAGCCTTGAAATGGATCGCCGGGGGCGGTAAAGCAACCAATTCCAACCGGAAATTGAGTTACAGTGAAAAAATGTCAAAATCAAAGGCGCGCAGGATCGTTTCTGTTCATAACAGATGCGTCAAAGCTGTGGAAGATTATCTGGAAATCATGGTCAAACTCCGCATCGTTTCAGCCATGCAGTATCAGCAGAACATGCGTTCTGTACGCCTCAATGAAGAACAGTTGTGGGATAAGTATTTCAACAACATAAACCAGGCGGAAAAAATGTTCTGGGATGCCATCTGCTGTGCCGACAGAGATGAGCGTGTCGGCGAACCATTTCTGTTCCAGCTGATAGACAACCATCTGTATATTGCCAAAGAAACTGCCGTCGAAATCGAAAGACGTTTTCCCGCAAAATACAAAAATAAAAAATTTGCTCATCTTTCACAGGATTTGAGGTTCTTTTTTGAGATCCTGCAAAAGAAAACCGTCACCAAATGGAACAGTGTCACCATCCGTGATACAGAGATCGAAGACGCTGTGCGGGTTCCGCAAAACAGCAGAGGCGGACTCGAGCAGTACAAAACGTCCATCGTTGATTTTTACAAGTTGAATTACACGGTTCTTCCCTGCCGATGTATGGTGCGTGTCCCTCTGATGAATAATTGCGTCCCCTGTCCCCGGACGGTTTACAAAGAACATGATAAAGTCCGCCGGAAAACCATTGAGGCTGTCGGCGACTTTTTGAAATTGATGATAAAACTGCGTATCGTATCTGCTGAAATATACCAGTTGCGCCAGAAGATGCAAGCCGATGCCCCGCCGCCTCCGCCAAAGAAAATGGCGGAAAAAGTTTTTGCTCCGGTGAAGGAACGGAAGTTATTCAGCAACGTTGCGGACCGGAAAAAAGATCCGCCGTCTCCCCCGGTAATACAGGTCGTTCCCGATGCTCCGGAGGATGACGATGCGGAGGAGAAAGACGAAGTTGAAGAAATTCCGTATACCCCTGTTCCTCTTGATTTGAATAAGATCACGGCTGATGAAAAACGGGGCGTGGTTTTCAGCGAAGACAAAAAGACCTTATTGAAAGTTCCGCAGGAGTTGTCGGGCGTTTATACCGTTCCCGACGGCATTACCGCAGTTGCGGCGTGCGCATTTGAAAACTGCATGGAACTGCGGCGGATCGTACTTCCGGAGAGTGTGACCATTCTCGGTGTCGGCTCATTCAGCGGTTGTACCAATTTGCAGAACGTAACGCTCTCCGGGCGCATCAAAAATATAAGTGCCGCCGCATTTATGGATTGCATCCGGTTGCAGAAGGTGGAGATCCCTCATGGGGTCAGGGTCATCGGCATAAATGCTTTCAGCGGCTGTGCAAGTTTGCAGAACGTGAAATTCCCCAAGAGCATTACGGCCGTCAAGCGGGGTGCTTTCGCCAACTGTGTGAACTTACAGGAGGCTGAATTGCCCGATAAGGTCAGGTTCATTGGCAAAAGGGCGTTTGCCGGATGCGGCAGTTTGAAAGAACTCCACATTTCAAAGCAGATAAAAACGTTGGGCGAAAACGCTTTTCACGGAGTTCGCAGAGTCACTTCCGACAGCAAACTGTTCGTCATCGACCGGCGGGGCGTGCTGATCGATACCGCAAGGGAAAAAATACTGTATGCCCCCACAGATATTTCGGGGCATTACATCGTTCCCGGAAATATCAGATCCATTGATGTTGGTGTTTTTACCGCCTGTGAAGAGTTGCAGAGCGTCGGACTGCCGCACAGCGTGACAGTCCCCGACAAGACATTCTTTCACAGGACACTGGTTATCAAAATCTGAACCGCATCATTTCCGGCGTTTTTCCGTACGCTTTCCGCCGCACCGGATCACGGCAAGAAGTTCGATATTCATACTGCCGGGGAAGAAGTCGAACGGCAGAAGTTTTTCCACTTTGCAGTTGTTGGCTTCGTACACTTTCAATGCGGGAACGATCTCATCCGCTCCGCAGAAGAGGTGCAGTATGCGGCCCGGTTTCCGCGAGATCAGATATTCCGTCACTCCCGGCGCACAGCCCTTGCGGGGCGGATCGAGAAGGATGCGCTCCTTTTCACCTCCCGGCGGCGGCAGTTTCCCCCGCAGCAGTTCCCCGTCGATAAAACCGCAGTCAAATGAGATATTCTTTGACGGGTAATGGAACGTTGCATTGCTCCGTGCCGATTTGATCGACTCTGCGGCAAGTTCCAGCCCGTAGATTTTCTGAAAATGTTCCGCCAATGCCAGAGACCACAACCCGTATCCGCAGTAGAGGTCGAGCAGACTTTCCGCTCCCTCCGATGCGATTTCCTGCCGCAGGATGTTCAGAAAATCCGGCAGAATGGACTCATTGATTTGAGAAAACGAAGTGGGCGAATAGAGGTATTTCTGTCCGTCAAGCTGAAGAGCCAGATGTTCCGGCCCATACAGTTTTTTGAATGCGACCGCCTTTACGGGACGCTCCGCTTCAAGATAGTAATCCGACCCCTTTTCATCCAGATAGAGAAAGACACTTTTGACCACAGGATTGCTTCTGACGACCCCGTCGGCAATGAATTTCAGACAGCGCACGATCTCTCCGGACAGACGTTTCACGTTGAAGATCACGGCATGTTCCGTGTAAGAACCGCGGATGATACAGTAATTCATCACTTCAGCCGCCGCCCGGTTCCGTGGTTCGGAGAGGAGTTTATACAAATCGAGGTAGATTTTTCCGTGGCTCTCCGGTTCCAGTTCCGACAGGGCAACATTTTCTTTTCCCGGCGTGCGTCCGAAGTGCAGAAAGAGTTGTCTGCCGCGCACGGTCAATCGCCGTTTTCCCGTTGTCCGGTAGTGCCGGGGCAGCGGGGAGGGACAGATTTTCTCCGCTTTCAGCGTAATGCTGCCCTCTTTCAACAGCAGGGACAAGGCACGTTCTTTGAGTTCAAGTTCATTCGGATAATCCGTTGCAGCAAGCGGTTCCGCCGAAAGGCGGTCGAACCGTTTTGGAAAAAAATCAGCAAATCCCATTTTATTTTCCTTTGCGGCGCAGCAGAGTGCGCAATTCGTTTATTTCAGGAGCGCGGCAGAGTCCGTTCCCAATCAGATAAACCCCGGCAAAGAGCAGGCACAAAACCGCAAAAGCCGGAAATTCACCCACATAACGGAACGAGAGAGACTCCCGCAGTACCGGATAGAGAAGAAACAAGCCCCAGCCCGCCGTCAGTGCGATGCCTCCGCTGCGCAGCAAAAGTGCGGCAAGCACTTTCCAGTTCAAGGCAATTCCCTGACGGCCGAGAAAGTAGAGCAATATTGCGTTGTTGAGCAGAGAACTCAACAACGTTGCCAGAGCGATTCCCCCCTGTTTCAGCGGGATCATCAAAAGGAGATTGAGAACGATGTTCACCGCGATCGCCGCCAGAGAACTGTAAAGCGGCAGTTTCATCTGTTTGCGGGCGTAATACGCGGGCAGAATGACTTTCAGCGTGCAGAAGAGCGGTATTCCCGAACCGTAGAACATCGCCACTTGTTTTGTCGCTTCAAGATCATCTGCGGTATAGTTTCCGCCGAGGCAGAGTATCGTCAGTGCCGGACGCCAGAAAAACAGCATCCCCGCTGCAATCGGAATACTGATGAAAAGGACGTGCCGCAAACAGAAAAGCAGACTTTCGCCGATCTCCTGCGTATCTCCGTTGGCGGCGGAACGGGAGACGCCCGCCATAAGCACACTGCCCAGCGAAATCGCAAAAATGCCGATCGGCAGATCCACGATACGGTCAACGTTGGTCAGTGCCGGGACTGCCTGCGGCCCCAGACTGATTGCCAGAAAACGGTCCACCATAAAACTGATTTGGAGTGCAATGCCGCCGATCAGCCCCGGTGCGACCAGTTTCCCCAACTCTTTCAGGACTTTCGTGTTGCGGAACATATCTCTGCTGAATATCGGCAGACGGTCATATTTCCGGAGCAGCAGCAGCATCAGCAGAAGTTGGACTGCTCCGGAAATCAGCACCAGCCAGACCAGTACCGGCAGAAAGGAGCGTACATCCTGCAAGTGATGCCAATACCCCCACGCCAGGCCGCCGATGAGAAAGATGTTCAGCAGCAAAGCCCCCAGTGCGGGCAGAACGAACTGTTTGCAGGTATTCAGAACTGCTCCGATCACACCGACCAGACAGATGAAAAAAGCGTAAGGCATCAGAAAAACAAGCAGACCCAGCATGAGTTGGATGCGTTCCGTATGAAGGAGGGCTATACTGCTTGAAGGGGCGACTTTCAGCAGCAGAGCCGCTCCGCCGGAGAACACAAGTGTAATAAGAGCCAGCAGACACCCCAGCACGCTGAAAACAACACCGAGATCGCGCCGCATCTGTTCCGTGCCGGACTTGACCTCCGTTTCGGTGATGACGGGAATGAGGGCTGTTCCCAAAGCCCCTTCGCCCAGCAGACGGCGGAAAAGGTTCGGTATGGCGAATGCAAGAAACCATGCCCCCGCCACGCTGCCGCCGCCAAGCACCCGTGCTTCCAGCATGACCCGCACCAGACCGAGAATACGGCTGGCAAGCGTTGCAAAGGCAACTCCGAAAGAACTGCGTAATATTCCGATAGACATTTTTATAAAAACCTCAATGATATTCTGCAAAATATATCCCGTTTCCGCAAATTTGTCAACCGGAAGAGAACTTTTTTTGAATTTTTACGAAAAAATACTTGCCTTATCATTTTTTTGCATTATAGTATAGAAATCACATCTCATTGGATCCGTAGCTCAGTCGGTTAGAGCAGGTGACTCATAATCTCCGGGTCCTCGGTTCAAGTCCGGGCGGATCCACCATTTTTTTGCACTCCCCCCCGAATTCTGCATCACTTGTCTTGAAAATTCCGGGAAATTGATATTTTTTTCTCTATTTCGTTTGCAATTACCGGTTTGATGTTGTATATTAACAGAGTTAATGTTGCAACAATTTTGGAGACGATAAAGCGATGAAAGTATTGAATTCGCCCACGATCAGGCGTATGCCTACCTATCTGCATAAACTGCAGAGAATGCGCCTTGAGGGAAAAAGCCATGTCTCCTCCACCGAACTCGCCGACTATATGAATATCGAACCGATCGTGGTTCGCAAAGATATCGCCCTTACCGGGATCTCCGGTCAGAGACGGGTCGGCTACGAAGTCAATGAGTTGATCCGTTATATCAAGCAGTACCTCGGCTGGGAGCAGGTCATTTCTGCCACGCTTATCGGTGCCGGTGCGCTCGGGACGGCTCTGCTCGGCTATGATGATTTTACCTCATACGGGCTGAATATCGAGTCCGTTTTCGACCGCGACCCCATGAAAGTCGGTCACGAGATCCGGGGCCGCGAAGTATATGATATCAGTACATTGGAAAGCCGTCTGCAGTTGGCTCCGCCGCAGATCGCCATTATCTGCGTGGGGAACTCCGCCGCACAGCAGGTCGCAGACCGGCTTATCAATGTCGGGGTGAAATATATCTGGAATTTTGCCAATGTTTCGCTGAAAACTCCGCCGGGGGTCATCGTCCAGAGAGAGGTCATTGCCGGCGGTTTTGCTTTGTTGTCGGTGAAACTGAAAATGTCCCGGTCGGGCGAGGCCGGAATAGAGCGTGTTCAGGAAGAGTGAACCGGAATGAACCGGTTTTGTGATAAATAAAAACCAAATTCAACCAAACCAAACAAACATAAGGGGTACAAAAGTATGTGCTGCAACAAATTGTCGGAAGACGCGGCAAAGAAATTTGCCGAACTCGACGCCTTCATCGACGGTCTTGCAATCGACCGCAACGATGAACGCAGACGTGGCGTGTTGATCCAGGTGCTTCACCGTTCTCAGCAGATTTTCGGATATCTGCCCTGTGAAGTCATCAGTCATGTGGCAAAACGCCTTTATCTGCCGGAAGCCGCTGTTTCCGGTGTGGTCAGTTTCTACAACTACTTCTCCACGGAACCCAAGGGCAAATACTGCATCAGCATCTGCCTCGGAACCGCCTGCTACGTGAAGGGTGCCGAAGGCGTCCTCAACGAAGTGGAACGCGTCCTCGGCATCAAAGCGGATACCGCTCCGACTGCTGACGGCCTCTTTTCCGTTTCCGCCCTCCGCTGCGTCGGTGCATGCGGTCTGGCTCCGGTGATGATGGTCAACGGCAAAGTCTACGGCAAAGTCACCCCCGCCAAAGCAGTGGAAATCATCAACGAATACAAGAAACTGGGATGAGGAAATATGAATAAGATCACTTCTCAAGATGCCCTGTTCGCCGCATACAATGCCAGTAAGGACAGTGTTGTTCTCCGCAGTGTTGCCGAACACGATATCAAATCTGTCAAAAAAGAGATCCTCTGCTGCGGCGGTACCGGATGCCATGCCTCCAACTCCGTCGAACTGATGGATAATCTCCGCGCCGAAATCAAAAAGAACGGTCTCGAAAATGATGTCAAAGTCGTCCAGACCGGCTGCTTCGGTTTCTGCGCCCAGGGCCCCATCGTCAAAGTGATGCCCGACAACGTGTTCTACGTTCAGGTCACTCCCGATGATGCCGCCGAAATCGTCGAAAAACACATCGTCGGCAAAGAACTCGTTCAGCGTCTTCTTTTTGTTGAACCCCTTCTTCAGGAACGTGTTGCTGACTATGCCAAGATGTCCTTCTACGCCAAACAGATGCGTATTGCTCTGCGCAACTGCGGTCTCATCGACCCCGAACGCATCGAAGAGTACATCGCTCTCGAAGGCTATCAGGCTCTTGCCAAATGTCTCTTCAAGATGACGCCCGAAGCCGTTGTTCAGGAAGTCCTCAACTCCGGTCTCTGCGGACGCGGCGGTGCCGGTTTCCCGACCGGTATGAAATGGAAGATCGCCGCCGGTGTCAAGGCTGATGAAAAATATATCGTCTGCAACGCCGACGAAGGCGACCCCGGTGCCTTTATGGACCGCTCCATCATGGAAGGCGACCCCAACAGCATCATCGAAGCCATGGCGATCGGTGCATACGCCATCGGTGCTTCCAAAGGTCTGGTCTACATCCGTGCGGAATACCCGCTCGCCGTCAACCGTCTCCAGACTGCCATCAATCAGGCGCGTGAATGTGGTCTGCTCGGCAAAAACATCATGGGCAGCGACTTCAGTTTTGATATGGAAATCAAACTCGGCGCAGGTGCATTCGTCTGCGGTGAGGAAACGGCTCTGATCCACTCCATGGAAGGTCAGCGCGGCGAACCCACCACCAAACCGCCGTTCCCCGCCAACATCGGCGGCGGCTACTGGGGATGCTCCACCAACGTGAACAACGTTGAAACCTATGCCTCCATTCCCGAAATCATCCGCAAGGGTGCTGCCTGGTACAGCAAGATCGGCAACTGGCAGCCCGAATATGATGAAAACGGCAACTTCAAGCGCACCATCTCCGGCAACTCCGGTACCAAGGTGTTCGCTCTTGCCGGTCAGATCAACAACGTCGGTCTGGTCGAAGTTCCCATGGGAACCACCCTGCGTGAAATCATCTACGAAATCGGCGGCGGTATCTCCGGCGGTTACGAATTCAAGGCTGTGCAGACCGGCGGTCCCTCCGGCGGCTGTATCACCAAAGAAAACCTCGACACCCCCATCGATTACGCCAACCTCGGCCGTATCGGTTCCATGATGGGTTCCGGCGGTATGATCGTGCTTTCCGACAAGGACTGCATGCCCGCCATGGCGAAATTCTACCTCGAATTCACCAAAGACGAATCCTGCGGCAAATGCACTCCCTGCCGTATCGGTACCCGCCGTATGCTGGAAATGCTTGAGAAGATCTGTGACGGCGAAGGCACGGAAGAGATGCTCGATGAACTGGAAAATCTGGCAAAGACCATCACCGATACCGCTCTGTGCGGACTCGGTCAGACGGCTCCCAACCCGATCCTTTCCACGCTGCGTTACTTCCGCGATGAATACATCGCCCACGTCCGCGACAAAAAATGCCCCGCCGGAACCTGTACCAAACTGTTCCGCCTGACCATTACGGATGACTGCATCGGCTGTACCAAGTGCCGCCGCAACTGCCCGGTTGACGCCATCGAAGGTGCCGTCCGTCAGAAACACGTCATCAATCAGGATAAGTGCATCAAGTGCGGTGCCTGTATCGCCGGTTGCCCCAAGAAAGCCATCGTCAAGGAATAAGTGAATCATGAATAATGTCAATCTTACGATCAATGGTCAGCAAGTGACCGTTCCCGCCGGCTCCACTATTCTTGAGGCGGCAAAGAAACTCAATATCAAGATCCCGACCCTCTGCTACTGCAAGAGCCTCGGCTGCGGCGTCAGCAATAAACCTGCCTCCTGCCGTATCTGTGTGGTCGAAGTCGAAAAACGCCGCAATCTGGCTCCCGCCTGTGCCACTCCTGTTATGGAAGGCATGGTCGTGCATACCAACACGCTGCGCGCCCTCCGTGCCCGCCGCACCGTGCTGGAACTCATGCTCAGCGATCATCCCCAGGACTGCCTGACCTGCGCCAAAAACCAGAACTGCGAACTGCAGCGTCTCGCCTCTGAATTCGGTATCAGCGATATCGAATTCAAGGGTGAAGTCAACAAGTTTGACGTGGATTCCTCCAGCGGCGCGATCATGCGCGATCTTTCCAAGTGCATCATGTGCCGCCGCTGCGAAACCGTCTGCAACAGCGTTCAGACGGTCGGGGCCCTGACCGGTTACGGCCGCGGCTTCAATGCCAAAGTCGGTACTGCCGGACTGGTTCCGCTGGCTGATACCAACTGCACCTTCTGCGGTCAGTGCGTCAACGCCTGTCCTGTCGGTGCCATCACGGGTATCTCCTACGTCAAGAAAGTCTGGGCTGCCATCAACGATCCTTCCAAGACAGTCATCGTTCAGACGGCTCCTGCCGTCCGCGTTGCCGTCGGTCAGGAATTCGGTCTCGAAGCCGGAAAACCCGTCACCGGAAAACTGGTTGCCGGTCTCCGCGCTCTCGGATTTGACAAGGTTTTCGACACCAACTTCTCTGCTGACCTCACCATTCTGGAAGAGGCCACTGAAATCGTTGAACGTGTCAAATCCGGCAAAAATCTGCCGATCCTCACGAGCTGCTGCCCGGGCTGGATCAACTTCATCGAACACAACTTCCCCGATCTGCTGAACATCCCCTCCAGCTGCAAATCTCCGCAGCAGATGTTCGGTGCGGTCGCCAAGAGTTACTATGCTGAAAAAATCGGTATTGCTCCCAAGGATCTGATCGTGGTTTCCGTCATGCCCTGTCAGGCGAAGAAATACGAAGCCGGACGTCCTGAATTCTCCAAGGACGGTGTCCGTGATGTCGATTACGTTGTGACCACCCGTGAACTTTGCCGCATGTTCAAAGAAGCCGGTGTCAACCTCGCCAATATGGAAGACGAAGCGTTTGACAATCCGCTCGGTATTTCCACCGGTGCCGCCGACATTTTCGGTGTGACCGGCGGTGTGCTTGAAGCGGCTCTCCGTACCGCCTATTTCATGATCAACGGCAAGGACCTCGAAGGTGATGCTGTCAACTTCCGCGCAGTCCGCGGTCTTGACGGTGTCAAAGAGGCCAGCATTCCGGTTGCTCCCGGTCTGACCCTCAACGTCGCCGCCTGCTCCGGTTTGGGCAATGCCCGTAAACTGCTGGAAATGGTGCAGAAAGACCCCAACCGCTTCCAGGCGATCGAAATCATGGCATGTCCCGGCGGCTGTATCAACGGCGGCGGCCAGCCCTATCTCCACGGTGACAGTGATCTGCTCGAAAAGCGCATGAAAGGTCTCTATACTGAGGACGAAAGCAAAACCATGCGTATGTCCCACGAAAACCCGGCGATCAAGGCTCTCTACAAAGAGTACCTCGGTGAACCCGGCAGTGAGAAAGCGCATCACTTGCTGCACACTCACTACCACAGCAAATAACTTTTTGAAAGTTATCAAAGGGGCTGTTGCAAAACCTGAAAAAGGCAAGCAACGCCCCTTTTTTATTGCTTCCGTATTAAACGCAGACACATCTGCAAAAAATGTAATTACCCGAAAGTTTTCACAGATATCCTCGGGGTTGTTTTAATTGTTCGGAAAACATCTCTCAACCTCAAAATGGTTGCGAGTCAGTGAAAAAAGGTTATCGCTTCGCTAACTCGCGAAAATATCTCTGTTTTCAGCATTTTTGAAAACAGAGAAAAATTTTCAGCTCAACCGAAAGGACTTTTTCTCCGAAACAACTGCAAATTGCCCCTGAAAAAGATATCAACTTGCGACTTTGCCGAAGAAATAAAAAAACGGAATTTTAGATAGCCGCAAAGGCTGTATCTGAAATTCCGTATACACTGCCCCCCCTGCAATGTCAGCCCATTCTCAATGCCTCCGGCGGCAAATCAGAAAGAATTTCTCTGATCGATTTGTCTCGAGTCTGATTTACTTTTGAATTAAGGATCGCTTCAGCAAGTTCTTTCTCATTTTCATCAAATCCGTATTCTTGTTCATCTTCGCAATCTTCTTCTCTTTCTGTTAAAATATACCCACCTGAACTTAATTGATACCTCAACCCGTTATAATAAAAAACAAATCATCCTTCTCCGGATTATCAAAACACTCATAAAATTTATCCACGCAGTTTTTACTTCCATTCCCATATTAAATCCTTAATTATACCAGTAATTTTTCCGGAGGAAGTTCCAACAGCATTTCCCGGATTGATTTATCACGAGTCTGATTTACTTTGGAATCTAAAACTGCTTCAACAAATTCTCTGTTGTCGCCAGCAATACAATATTCCATTTCATCCCCGGTTACAAGATCTTCTGTGATAATATATCTTCCCCAATAGCTGATCATATAATTCAAGCCGTCATAATCAAACATCAAATTATCTGTATCGTTTTTTTCTATATTTGCATAAAATTTATCAAGAGCAGTTACCATTTCCATATTAAATCCTTTCACCCCAGCCAGATTGCTTCCGGCGGCAATTCAGCAAGGATTTCTCGGATGCTTTTATCACGAGCTTGATTTACTTTTGAATTAAGGATCGCTTCAGCAAGTTCTTTTCCAGTTTCATCAAAACCATATTCTTGTTCATCTTCACCATCTTCAGTTCTCCATGTAAAAATATAGCAGCAAGAACTCAACTGATAACTTAATCCTTCATAGTCAAAAAACAAATCATCCTTTTTAGGATTTTCAAAACACTCATAAAATTTATCCAACGCAGTTTTTACTTCCATTCCCATATAAAATCCTTTCTGCCTGTAGCTTTTTCTATTGCATTTTTGTACTTTACTATATCTGACTTGCTTAAAGGCGAATGTGCTTTTTCACGTTCGCCATTTTGCCATTTGTGACAATGAACAGCTTCTTTGGGATGTTTATCAAAAGGATGCCCCCAGTCAATATCTTTTTTTACATTGCCATTTTTATCATATACTCTTAATTGCTTTACTGTTCCATATTGAGTTTTTCCCAAATATTGCGAATTCGGTTTTGCTGTTGTCGGCAGTATTTTGCCTTTGGGATCTGAACTTTTTATAATCGGTATGCCATGAGCTTTCCCCACTGTTCTGTATCCTCTCGGCGCACGTCCGCTTCTTCCGCCGTAACTTGCTCCTCTTCCTCCCATATTATTGTTTCTCCTTATAACTTACACCGCGATGGCCGTATTTCCAAGTCATTGAAGTGTTTGAAAACGAAATAATTTCGTAATTTCCTGATTTTAATTCATCCGGAACTTTTCCGTAAAGGATGATTTTGTCAGGATTCAATTTTTCGATCATTGCTTCAAATCCACGCAAAAATATCTTGCGGCACTCTTTGGAGTACATTGTCCCAACAGAGGAAACAGCAACAACAGAACCGGGAGTTATGCCATCAAAACAATAATCAAAACTGTCAATGTCTGCCCACGAAACTGTTGGAATGACACGGCATCCGGATCGCTGCATCATTTGTCCGAGAAGTCTGGAACGGTAAACATTCCAGATTTTCATTGCTTGCGGCATATCCGTATACAATGAAAAATCCGGAAAAAGCACAACATCAAAATTTCTTAAATGCGGTATATAACGCCAAGGTAAACGCCACACTCTTTCAAAACGGAAATCATCCAGAAAGAAATGAATTCCACAAGAAAATTGTGTACTTCGCAAAGAATGACAAAAATTAATCAGCGTATAAATGTAAAAGATTATACCGCGTGTCAAATTGCAGCCATGAAACGCAGGATGGCGATCTTGGAAGAAGAAAATCAAATTTTTCGCCGGAGTGGATGCGGTACATCAGCCTCAATTGATGAAAAGGTTGCTGCTGTAAAACAACTTCAAGATAATTTTTCAATTCACGCAATTTGTCGTACTCTCAATTTGACAAAAGGTACATACTATAACCGCTTGTACCGAACTCCTGCAGAAACTGTTTTTGAGCAGCGCAATGATGAATTGTCATCGATCATAAAAGAAATATTCGAAGTAAGCAATGGACGGTTCGGTGCAAATATGATCCATGTTAAAATGCGAGAGCAGGGAATTGTCGTATCAAGAAAGCATGTGAAAACCTTGATGAATAGAATGCAATTGGTCAGTCGGCAGATGCCTCCGGTTCTTTTCAATACCCGCAGCAGAAGAGCTGCGAGACAACCGCTCTTTTTCTCTGCCGGAGTTTCTATCGCACAAACTTCCGCCCAATACGCTTCCCGTTCCGGAGTATCTCGCCATGGCGGCAATTGCGGCGGCTTTGGTAATAGTGGGTATTTTGACCAGTCTGCGCTCATGTTTATTGTATTTACTTGATATTTTGTTTCGTTGTATTGACAGATGCAATCAAAGTTATCCTGATTTCCCGACAAAGATTTTTCCATGAGAGTTTTCCTTTCAACAGTTAATATAACAGAGCAAGGTACTTATTGCAAGCGGAAACTCTCATTTCCCATTTTCTTACATCATACGGAGCGTGAGCGGAGTGCTTCATATCGGAATGAAATGAAGATGCTTCATATTGTGGAGTGAAACGAAACAATGCTTCATCGTCAGGCTTTTATGAAGCACGGCTTCGCCGTATGAAGCGGCACGTTGTGCCATGAAGCGCACCTGCGGTGCATGAAGCGAAGCCTGACGGCTTCATTTTTTTTTGCCCAAATTTGGGCAAAAAAATGGTCGGAGTGACAAGATTCGAACTTGCGACCTCTTGGTCCCGAACCAAGCGCTCTAATACCAGGCTGAGCTACACTCCGACTTAATAGAAAGATAATATATCCCGGTTTTTATAAAAGTCAAGCCGAAATTCAAAAAAAGATCATTTTTTCCAATAATGTTGATGAAAATTACCGATCCGGAAAAAGCTCAATTCATTTTCAGAAGAGCTTCCGCGCCGGACATGCCGACGGTCACACCCATTTCTGCTGCCTTTTCCGAACAGGCTTTCACTTCTGCCGACATCATATCATGGAAACTGTTGACACCTGTCACAATTGCAAGCGCGTGTCCGAATTTATTGGCAGCTTCCAGACTGAAATATCCGCATCCGAGAGCACCTGTTTCTCCGGAAATAAAGAGCAGATTGCACCCGGCAAAGGGGATCCGGTAAGAGGTAAACTGTTTGCCGCCGACTGTAATGATTTCCATGTTCAAACCCTTTCTTTTTTATTGTTGAGGTGATTTCACCCGTCTCCAAAAATGTCAGAAAATTCTTGTTGCGATCTGCCAATGGAGCGTTTTCTGCGGTTACCTTCAAACTACCATTTCCAGCTCATCAACAATTGTTATATCAGCAACCCGCAGATCCGGGTAAACTCTTTCTGTGCAAAGACATCTGTCATTCCTGCAATGTAATCTGCCGCAGCACGGTAAAGCCCATCCGTTTCGATCCGTTTGACCGCAGAACTGCCCATCTCTTCCGGGTTGCGGGTGTACGCTTCAAAGAGAGCCGACATCCGGGAAAGAGACATGCCGTTCAAGCGTTCCAGTTTCGGATGGAAATACAGATTTTTATAGAGAAAATCCCGCAGTTCCAAGGTCTCTTTTTCGTATTCCGGACTGAATGAGATCAGTTTTCTGTCAAGCCCGCGGACCGCTGAAGAATTTGCCGGGGCAAATTCCGTCAGAAGTTTGTCGGAATAACAGATCGCATCGCGAACCATATTGTCGATCAGACAGCGGATCGCATAAGATTCAAACCGTTCCGCCCCCTCATCTGCGAGTCCTGTCTCTCTGACCCGTTCTACAGCCCGTTCCCAGACTGCCATCCCTTTCAGCATTTCGGAATGGATCAACCCGGAATCAAAACCGTCGTCAAGGTCATGACCGTAATAGGTCAAATCATCTGCCAGGTCTGCGATTTGAGCTTCCAGGGATTGAAACAGCGGAAGGATTTTTCCATCCAGCATCGTTTCCCCGGCTTCCCGGTGTTTGACCAGTCCGGCGCGGACTTCCCAGGTAAGGTTGATCCCATCATAAGAGGGATATTTTATTTCAAGATGATCCACGATCCGCAATGCCTGCAGGTTGTGGTCAAAACCGCCGTGAGAAGCCATGATTTTGTTCAAAGCCCGTTCCCCTGCATGCCCGAAAGGGGTATGCCCCAAGTCATGGGCAAGGGAGATCGTCTCCGCGAGATCCTCGTTCAAATAAAGGGAACGCGCCATGGTGCGGGAGATGGCTGCGACTTCGATCGTATGAGTCAGCCGGGTGCGCATATGGTCTCCGGATCCGCTCAGGAACACCTGTGTTTTGTGTTCCAGTCTGCGAAATGCTTTGGAGTGCAGGATCCGGTCACGGTCACGCTGAAAATCTGTCCGGAAGGGATGCTGCGCCTCCGGATAAACCCTGCCTTGAGATTCACTGTTTTTCACTGCATAAGGTGCAAGGGAGGTATTTTCATCCTGACATTGAACTCGTAAATCGCGGATCATTTATCAGTCTCCGCAAAAAGTTCCGGTAAATATTTTCTGGTAAGCGCAAACATTTCATCATCGCTGATGGTTGTTGTCCTGCCGGAGGCATACTCATCGTCGATCCAGTTTTTGATTTCAATGATCCCGGGTGAATCTTTTCTCATGCCGATGGCTGACGGGTATTTTGACTGTACCCAGTACGCGATTCCTGCCAGCCCGGAGGTGTTGGAAACCGCCACTTTACAGGGGCGTTTCAGAAGAGTTTCCGTATCAAAAATATTATAAATCTCTTCGTTTTTGTTCAACCCGTCTGCATGGACCCCCGCGCGGGTCGTGTTAAAGTCTTCCCCGACGAAGGGATAATTTGCCGGGATATGGCTGTTCATTTTCCGGTAGAAGTCAGCCATATCAGTAATTGCAGTAGTATCGGGGCCATCCTCGCGGTGTCCGGCAAGACTGAGCCATTGGATCACCATGCCTTCCAGCGGCGGGTTTCCGGTGCGTTCGCCATATCCGAGGAAGGTGGAGTTCACCGAAGCACAGCCGTAGAGCCATGCACAGACCCCGTTTGCTGAGACATGATGGAAATCATTATGTCCATGCCATTCCAGCTGGCTGCTTGCCACATCGGTCTCATGCCGGATCATGGTGAGCATGGAGGGGATTCCGCGGGGAACAGGTACTTTTTCATACGGAAGCCCGTAGCCCATGGTATCGCAAAGGCGGAATTTTACGTTGATCCCGGCGGATTTACCGAGTTCATCCAGCTCGTTGATCATAGGGATCACGAACCCTTCAATGTCTGCCCGGGTGACGTCTTCAAGATGGCAGCGCGGCACGATTCCCTGTTCCAGCGCAGCGGAAACAACATCCTTATAACCATCCAGAGCCTGTCTTCTGTTTTTCCGCAATTTCAGGAAAATATGATAATCGGAGCAGGAAGTAAGGATCCCGGTTTCTTTCAGCTGCATCGCTTTGACGAGTTCAAAATCTTTTCTGACGGCTCTGATCCAGGCGGTGATTTCCGGAAATTGAAAACCGAGTTCCTGACATGCTTCAACAGCTTTCCGGTCATTTTCGCTGTAAAGGAAAAATTCACTCTGCCGGATCAAACCGCATTTTCCGCCGAGACGGTTCATGAGTTTGTAAAGCTCAACGATCTCTTCTTTTGTATAGGGAACCCGGGACTGCTGACCATCCCGGAAGGTCGTATCGGTGATCCAGAAATCTTCCGGGAGAGCCTGTTCAGCAGGCGGTGCATCCAGGCGGAACGCCGGGACATGACGGTAAGAGAAAGTATCACGGATCAAATTAGGTTCTGAAACATTTTTCAACGTTTTCTTCATAGTTCTAACCTCTTTTTCTAACTCCGGAATGACCGGAGGACAGATTTATTTTGCCGCACGCGGACGGAACCGGGCTCTTCTCAGAATATCGGTTCTCCGCGCTGCAGTCCCCTGAGGGATGATCTGATATTTTTCCAATAAGTTCAAGGCGGATGCTGTATCTTCAATATGCTGTCTGAGCGGTCGTTTTTCAGCGATGGAATAAATTGCTTCTGCAGCTTTTGCCGCCCAAAGTCTGCTGGCAGGCGTGCTGAATGCTGCCGGCAGATAAAGTGCTTTTTTGTAATAGGATAGCGCAAGATCATCTTTCCCGGACTGTTCAGCAGATCTTCCGGCTTTGTAAAGTGTCATCGCATGAAGTCCTGCATCAAGATTCGTTTGCTTCAGAATGTGATCATACGCCTGCAGCGCAGCTGTATAAGCCGCTGGATCCTGTTTTTTTCCGGCAATGATGAAACTGCAATCTCCGACAGATCCGTACGCCGCATTGCTCAGATAGGGATCCGGATTTGATTCCAGTGCTTTTTTGTAAAATTCGATTGCCCGGTTGTAGTTCCCTGCCGCATGGAAAATATGACCTCTGAAGTAGGCTGCTTTTGCTTTGAACTGATGAGCCGGGTAATTCTGATCCATCCGGTTCAGAAATGTTTCCGCTTCTGCAT
The DNA here is from genome assembly GCA_017466125.1 of Lentisphaeria bacterium. GTDB lineage: Bacteria > Verrucomicrobiota > Lentisphaeria > Victivallales > Victivallaceae > Victivallis. The sequence continues at coordinate 48,568 of JAFTUS010000112.1, forward strand.
ATCTCTGATGATAAACGGCAAGCGATGCTAATCCG
>JAFTUS010000113.1 GCA_017466125.1 Lentisphaeria bacterium
CCGACCATCGTTGGTGGCGGATTCCGCCTCAATATACAACCCCAGCAAGCGGAATATGGAGAAAAAGATCGTCTGGAACGTCGATTCCTGCTTCTTGTGCGAAGTGTAAGGAATTCCGGCGAAAAACACTTCCATTATTTTGCGGAGTTTCTTCAAATCCCGGTTCAAAAGCGCAGTGGCAATTTCGGCAGTAAATTGTACGGATGCCGTTTGCGTTTTACCGGCATAACTGTTCAGAATATACGCACTGAACGCTCCCGCAACCTCACGGTTGGGAAAGTCCAGAAAATACCAGGTCTGCCCGAAACGTTCCTCCGTTTCCTTTATCGTGACGTAACCTGTTTGCAGCAGCAGAGTTAAGGGGTCGATATTGTCGATTTCAAAAGCACTGAACGCAATTTCCGGCACAGAGTCGCCTCCTATGACCGAACGGAAATCGAAGTCTGTTTTCTTTGTAAGTTCCATCAGAAATGACGGCGTCCCTGTGGCAAACCAGTAGTTGTTGAATTCTCCGCCTGATTCAAAGAATTTTGCCAGCGATACCGGATTATACACCGTCTTTGCGCTTTTATGAAAACGGTACCCGTTGTACCATTCTTTGATTTTGGCTTTGTAAGCAACAATATCCTGCTCTCCGGCAAGTGCGGAAATCCGGTCGCCGAAGTTCGCCTCAAGTTCATCCTGTGTATAGCCGAACATAGCGGCATACCGGGCATCCATGGTGATATCGGTAAGATTGTTCAAATCAGAAAACAGCGAGACATGGCAGAATTTACTGACACCGGTGATAAAAGCAAAACGCAATCTGTCTTCAAATGCCTTGATGACGGAATAAAACGCTTTCAGTTCCGCCAAAATCTGCTTGTCTTCAGGAGTACCAATATTATTCAAAATAGGCTTATCGTATTCATCCAGAAGAACTACGACAGGTGCCGATGCCGATAATGTTCGAATCAATTGACGAAACATTTTTTCCGGAGCATCATTCTGAATTTTTACGTGGTGATCCTCGGCGCACTCACGAACCAATCCACATAAACTGCTTCTTACTTCTTCACAAGTATTGAAATTCCAACCGTTCAGGTCCAAATGGATCACCGGATACGGCTTCCAATCGTACGGTTTGTCGTAGATTGCAAGCCCTTTGAAAAGTTCTTTTTTGCCCTCAAAGACCGCTTTCAGAGTGGACACGGTAAGAGATTTACCAAAACGGCGCGGACGGGAGAGGAAATACCCGGCACTGCTCGGACGGATCAGCTGCCAGATGTATTCGGTCTTATCCACATACAGGAAATTCCCCTGTATAAGTTCTTCAAAATTGTAAACGTAACTGGTAATATCTTTCATTATCAACGCTCCTGTTAATGTAATATACACTATATTAACAGTTTTTCAATTCTTTTATTTTATAAACAACAGAAAATCGGATATTTGACGATTTTTTTCATGATGCAGCAGCCAGCAAACCTGCAGAATTATACCTGAAACCAAGATAAAATTCAGCCGCAACATAAAGTAAATTGATGCCGATCGCCCAAAGAAAACGATTCCCTGCTGCCGGGTTGTAACTGTGACGATGATGATCGTGATCGTGATGATGTTCCATAATGATCTCCAAACCTAAAACGAGATTGTTTCGCCGTCATCCGGGATCAGGATTTTGTCCCAGAGCGTTTTGGCAGACATATTTTTTCAAATCTTTCCGCCAGAGTTTACTGTGGCAGACCTCATCCATGTGGGTGGCAATGACGGCATCCACTTGCAAAAGAAGATCAACGCAACACGGTAAATCATGTATCGGACAACTCAAGTCCGGATTGGGAGAACCGGACAGCGACATCACATATTCTTGCATAATGTGCAAAAAAGACGATTTTTACGGTTTTGAGATTGAATTTCTGCGTTGAAACGTTATCTTATATAAAAGTATTTTTAAACCAGTAAACAGAGGTCTTACTATGGCACTTTGGGGCGGCAGATTCAGTTCTGCAACAAGCGACGATGTAACGAAATATTCCGAATCCATCTCTTTCGACAAACGGTTGTATAAGCACGATATCATGGGCAGCAAGGCGCATGTGAAAATGCTGGCGGCACAGGGAATCATCCCCGCAGAGACTGCCGACGCGATCCGTGCTGAACTGGATAAAATCCAAAAACGCATCGAAACGGGCGATTTCTCTTATGATATTACGATGGAAGATATCCACATGCATATTGAAAGTGCGTTGATCGAAGTTCTCGGTGCAGAAGGCGCGCGCGTCCACTCCGCCCGCAGCCGCAACGATCAGGTTGCTCTGGATATCCGTCTCTATCTCCGCGATCAGGTCGATGAACTTATCGCCGGGGTCCGCCACTTCCAGCGGGCTCTGGTGCTTCAGGCGGATGCCAATAAAGATGTGATCCTTCCCGGTTTCACCCACTTGCAGCACGCACAGGTGGTTGTTTTCGCTCATCACCTCCTCGCTTACGTCGAAATGCTCGACCGCGATGCGGAACGGCTCGCCGATTGCCGCAAACGGCTCAATGTCTGTCCGCTCGGCTCCGGCGCACTGGCGGGTTCCACTCTGCCGATCAACCGTGAAATGGTTGCAGAAGAGTTGAACTTCAGCCGCTGTACCCGCAACAGTATGGATGCCGTCGCCGACCGGGATTTCGCCATTGAACTGGTCAGCGCGCTGGCGATCTTCGCCATGCACACCAGCCGCCTCTCCGAAGACCTGATCTTATGGTGCAGTCAGGAGTTCAATTTTGTGGAACTTGACGATGCCTTCTGCACCGGTTCTTCCCTCATGCCGCAGAAAAAAAATCCCGATGTCTGCGAACTTACCCGCGGTAAAACCGCACGGGTCTACGGTGCATTGACCGCTCTGCTGACCATGTGCAAAGGTCTGCCGCTCACCTACAACCGCGACTTGCAGGAGGATAAACTGGCGATCTTCGACGCGCTCGATACCGTCCAGATGATCCTCAAGGTCTATCCGCCCATGATCGAAACGATGGTGCTGCGCAAGGAGAATATGCGTGCCGCCGCCAGTGATCCGGCATTGATGGCTACCGACCTCGCCGAAAAACTGGTGGAACTGGGCGTGCCTTTCCGCACGGCACACCACCGGGTCGGCTCTTTCGTAAAATACTGCAAGGAAAAAGGCAAGGCTCTGGACGAAGTCACCCTCGCTGAAATGCAGGAGACCATCCCCGAGGCGACTGCAGAATTTCTCACCCTTTTCGACCCCGAAGAGAGTGTGGCAAAACGTAATATCACCGGCGGAACCGGTTTCGCACAGGTGGAAAAACAGTTGGAATTCTGGAAGAAAAATCTTGATTGAGGCATCCCGCTATGATTTGGGCTATTCTTGGACTGGTGTTCGTTGGTTCCAGTTGGACGATCGTCGGAATCGTCATGGGCAGTGCGCCCAAAAAAGGGCTCTCTCCGGAAATCGTGCAGTTTTTCGGCAGCCTTATTCCGATCGCGCTGGGGGGTATCTTTCTGCACCTCGGTACTTTTGGCGAAATCAACTGGAGCGGAGCCGCTGCCCATAAAGCGATCCTCTTTTATGGACTCTCTGCCTTTTTCAATTTCTGGCTGATGCAGTTGATGTCTTTTGCAATGCAGAGAGGGCCGAACGGCATTATCTGGTCGATTACTCAGGCGGGAATGCTGATAACCTTTCTTTACGGAGTTCTGTTTCAGGATGACGTCGTTACATGGGTGCGTATTCTCGGACTTGTCGTTCTGCTTCTGGCTCTGCTTCTGCTGGGGCTGGCGCGTGACAACACCTATGACGGAAAAAACAGAACGTGGATCTGGATGGCGTTCGGGTGTTTCCTGCTCTGCGGAACCAATCAGAGTCTTGCCATGGTACCGACTTACGATGAAGCGATCCGTTCTGAATTTCACAGTGTGGCGCGTTCTGTGGTCATTTGCTGCACGACCGTGATGCTGGCAACGGGCCGGAACGTCATGCGCAACAAAGGGGCTTTTTTTACAAAACTCCGGGAGTGTGTCGGTAATAAGTATCTCTGGATTTTTGTTGGCGCACAACAGTTTTTCAATTTGATCGCCTCTTACTTTATCACCTACCGCTGTATCGACTATCTGAGTGCGCATCAGATCGGTTCTGCCGCCTATCCGATTTTAGTGGCATCCTGTTTGACGGGATTTGCGCTGTACAGCATTTTCGGACTGAAAGAGAAAACCTCCTTCATTCAGAAACTCGGTATGCTGTTCTGTGTTGTCGGCATTATTCTTATCTGTATAAAATAAACGGAGTTTTATATGGTTTGGGCTATTCTGGGGCTGGCTGTTGTCGGCTTGAGTTGGACGCTGGTCGGTATCGTTCTCGGGAACGCTCCCAAAAAGGGGATCCCGCCTGAAGTTCTGATTTTCTTCGGTTCGGCAGTTCCGACGCTCGTGGGACTTATCGTCCTTCATACCGGCGTACTCGGAACGGTAAACTGGTTCAGCAAAGCCGCATTCTGGGGAATTTTTTATTACGGTTTGAGTGCGGTCTTCAACTTTTTCATGATGCACCTTCTGTCGCTTACCATGCAGAGAGGACCCAACGGCATCGTCTGGTCGATCACACAATCCGGTATGGTCGTAACGTTTCTTTGCGGAATTATTTTCAAGGGCGATATCGTTACATGGGTGCGCATTGCCGGAATGGTGGTTCTGCTGGCGGCACTGCTGCTGCTCGGCCTTGCCCGTGATAATCACATAAAAAATAATGATCGAACATGGGTGTGGATGGCATTCGGCTGCTTTCTGCTCTGCGGCATCAACCAGACTTTTGCCATGCTTGCGACCTATGTTCCTGAAGTGCGGGATGATTTCAACGGCGTGGCGCGTTCTGTCGTTCTCAACGGCGGAGCCATGCTCCCGGCTCTCTGCTGGAACATCGCAAGCAAGCGGGGGGAATTTCTGAAACAGTTGAACGGCTGCATCTGCAACAAATATCTCTGGATCTACGTTGCCATTCAGCAGGGATTCGGACTGATTGCTGCTTATTTTATCCAGTTCCGCTGCTTTGATTATTTGAGTGCACACAATCTCGGCTCGGCGGCATATCCGATTTTGGTCGCCTCCTGTCTGCTAGGATTTGCTGTTTACAGCACCTGCGTTCTGCGGGAAAAAAGTTCACTTGTCCAGAAAGCGGGCATGGTACTTTGTATTCTCGGCATCATCCTGATTTGCATGAAATAACAGTCCGCCGGAACAGTAATTGCGACGGACTTTGGGTAGTTTTGAGGTACTTGGCTTTTTGCAGGGGGGGGCGTGTCCGCCCGGTGGGTGGCTATGAGATCCACCGCGATTTCTGCCAACCAAAGCAATTCCTTACGAAAGTTTTGGGAAGATGGGGGGCGGGGAAGAGAACCTTTTTCCAAAAAGGTTTCTTCCCCGCAGAGCATTTTTACAATAATTTACAACTTATTTTTTCGCAAATTGTTCCACCCAGTCCGGGTTTTCCGGACCGAAGTGTTTCAGCATTACGATCGGGTCGCTTGAAGAGGCGTTGACGATGGTCACGCCTTTCTTTGCCGCCGCTTCAGAGACGAAGTATTCGTCGAAGGTCAACTGACCGAAGCGGATCAGGGCCGGCGTTTCCAGCGGTCTGCCGTTCAATGTTCCGTGTCCCTGCATCATGATCAGACCGTATGCCGCCGCATCTTTGACCACCACGGTTTCTCCGGGCAGAACGGTCAACTCTTTTGCCGAAACTGCCGCGCTCTTGTAGCAGACCCAGTTATCCACTGTCCCTGCGGTTTTCTTCTGATTTTCCACCGGGCGCATGAAGCGGTGCGCCATGAACTCCGGATCGACGTTGAGTTCCCAATCCATATTGGAGATCAAATAATCGTAGTCTCCCCGTTTTTCAGGCGGACAGTCTTTCCACAGCAATTCTTCCGTAACGATCTGATCGTCCACAAGACTCTGCCACATGGCGTAGACATCGCTGGCAAACTGCGGTTCATAGGTGCAGAGACTGCCGGGGGCGTGCAGTACGCCCGGAGGCACATCCCAGCCCGTCCCCGGTTCGAGGCGGTAGGCTTTGGAAAGATTGGTGATCTTATTGTCCCCCTTTGAAAAGTTTTTCAGGCACTCTTTGACCTGTTCTCTGGTCGTTCCCGGTTCAAAACCGAAAAAGGTGAAGGGAAAGTGTCCGCCGTGGTTGTTCAACTGCGGCGGGAAATAGTAACACTCCGGTTTCCCCCGCTGACCGACCAGCGCGGCGTGTTCGTTTTTGTGGTGGATATGGTGGGGCAGGGGACCGAGATTGTCGAAAAATTTGGAGTACACCGGCCAGCAGCGGTATTCGTTCCAGAGGCGTTCTCCCAGCAGTTCTGCGCCCAGTTCCTCCACGGCTTCGGTCAGGGGGATCAATGTCCCGTCTTCGGCGACCAGATGACTGATGCCCTCATTTTTTCCGGTCAGGGGGCCGTTGTCGGCGGGGGTGGTACAGCCGAGCCAGCGTTCGTCGATGCCGCCGCGTTCGCCGCCGAGGGCGTAATAGTCGTCAGGATGCAGTTTGATGCGTCTGCCCGGAATGCAGAATGAACGGGGGACCCAGTTGGGGGCAAGGCGGAAGATGCCTTCGCCCGCTTCAAATGCCGCACGGATTTTTTGTGAATTGCTCATGATTGTTCCTTTCGGTTGATATGGAAAAATTCTCCGTAATGGATTTTGGGAATGTGAAGCGACAGAATACCGTCTCTGTAATCGAATTTGACCGGTGTTCCGTCCGATACCCGGTGGATGGTGCGAACATCGCACTGCATCTTCAGCTGCAGGGAAATTTCGTACAGCGGGATGACCGGCAGTTCATCCTGCATATTGACGATGCAGAGCAGTTTTTCGTCACATCCTCTGTCCGCAAGCAGAGTGATTTCCGCCGAGGGCGGCAGATTTTCCGACGCTGTGACAAATGCGGGCAGAAATTCCGCAAAGAGTTTTCTGCCGAACTCCTGTTGGGTGTGGAAGTGTGACAGAAAGACCGGTGCGGCAAGCCAGACACAGCGGCCTTTGCCGTAAGGATGCACTGTCAGGGCGGGGTATTCCGTCTCCCTGCCGGGCGGATCCGAGTGGATCGAAGCGTAATTTACCGGGTCGCCCACCGGGAAATCCGGCAGGGTCAAACGGGAGCGGACTTCGGTATCCGCCGCCGGACGGGTCAGCGGAACTCTGCCGTGGGCAAGCACCAGTTCTTTGCCGGTGTAGGTGATGGTATCGGAATATTCGCCCGTAAAGTGAACACCCATAACATCGGCAAGGGCGAAGTCACTGCCGCCTCTGCCCTGTAAATCGTATCTTGAGGTGTCGCCGGTCACGATCAGCGTGCCGCCCTCCCGGACAAATTCCCGCAGCTGACGGCACTCCTCCTCTGACATATAGGCGGCCTTGTTGATGATGATGGCTTTCAAGTTGGAGTAATCCCGTTTGCTTTCGGAGATCACTTTGAAAGGGATGTGCATTTTTATCAGGATCTCCGCTGTCCCCATGACTTCATCCAGAACGGCGTTGCGGCGGATGCTCATATTGTTGGCTCTGCCGCCGTCAAACTGTGAAAGTTTTTCACCGTTGATATTATGGTCAACACAACAGGGCATGGAAAAGTAAAGCCCCACTTCAGCCGCAAGCGGAGCTTTGAGGGAACTTACGCTCTTTTTGAAGGGCAGAAGTTCAGCATTGACTTTTTCGAGAGCCTGATAAAACGTTTCCGACAGTGTTCCATCCGGCGAAATCGCATCGATAAAGAAGTACGCTCCGCCGTTGGCAAGGGTGGTCAGTGCCGCAAGAAACATCTCTTCCGGGGATTTGGTCGTCGTGTGATCGTGCAGATCCACGCAGCGGGAAGTCATAAATTCAAACGGCGGCTTGCGGGTGAATGACTCAAAGGCTTTCACAGCGAAACGCTGTTGAAGTTTGCTGCCGTAGAAGTCCCCCGAGGCGTAATCCGAGGCGGCGGCAATGCCGTCGGACTGCCCCAGATACCAGCCGTGAAGCACCGGCGAAAACTGGTGCGTAACCGTAATGTCCGGCTTGATTTCCCGAACAAAATCTGTCAGTGTTTGGGCAAAAAGCGCCATGGATTTTTCGCGGAACCGCTGAAACGTGACCCATTCCGGATCGTGCCAGTCCATGGTTTCCGGGAAGGGCTTACCGTAGGCGCGGCGGCAGCCGTCACAGCAGCAGATCGAGGGCCAGAAACTCATATCGATAAAGATGCCCTCCACATCGTAGGCGAGGATCTCACGAAGTTGTTTCTTGTAGAATTCCACCGCATCGGGCTGATTGGGGCAAGTGTAGTGGTAACGGCCGTCGTGGTCGATGCCCACATTGTCGATGATCCGGGTGTGCGGCAGACGTTTGGCGCAATCGTTGTGATACCCGACCGTGTAATAGGCGATGGGGGTGATCCCTGCCTGCCGCAAATTGGCGATGTTTTCGCCGAAAATATCTCTGCCTTCCAGATTGGCGTGCTGATGTCCGACGGCGGTGGGGTAGTAGCAGTTCCCGTTGTGGTCACAGGCGTAGACCATAACGGAGTCAGAACCGGACAGGCGGGTCAGGCGGATATACTCTTGAGCCGAAAACTTGCGCATATACTCCGGTTTCAGATCGGTGATGTGATTGTCGATCAGCAGCCGGCTGTAACATTCGTGCAATGGTTTCATAAAATCCTCATGAAAATAGTTACATGGAAAATCAATACTGCATACTATAAACCCTCATTCCGGTATTGACAATATGACAAATCAATTATTTATAGCACAAATCGGAGATTTCGGCTTGTTTTTTACTTTCCTTATGGTATAGTAGAAAAAAGGAGAACGATTTATGCCGTACAAATTATTGCCGCCTCCGCCGCCGGACAGTCTTTTGCGGCAGATTTGTCCCACATTGGGGCCTGTCTGCAAGACCAACTGGGCGGCAGGACACATTGAGCGCAACCGGCGCATCTACGATTATGAACTGGTTTTTTTCAGTTCCGGGAAGGGGCGTGTGTTGACGGAAAACGGGGCGTTTCTGTGCAGTGCCGGTACGGTCGTTGTCATTCCGCCGGGATTGGTGCACTGCACTGTTTCGGAGAGTGAAACGGAGCGGTGGTGCATCCACTTTGACTGGTACGGCGACTGCCTGTCTCATACGGAAGAACTCGATTTCTTTGTCTATATGGATGAAGCGTCGTTCCACAGCGAATTCTGTGCAAAGCCGCCGCCGGATCCGTTGAAAATCCATTTTCCGCTGTTCCGCCAACTGGATAAATCGGAGGTGTCGTCCTTCCGTCATCTGTTGCAGGAGTTTTTCCGGAGCGACCGGGAAACACGGGGCGGCGAACTGAAACAGCAGGGACTTTTTTACACCATTCTCGGACGGGTACTGGAAGAAGCCCCCGCCTCTGCCGCCGGGAAGGGTTGGAGAAACAGCCGTTTTCTGACGGCGAAAAACAGGATCGACAGCAGCTTTTCCGATCCGGAACTGAACTGCACCGCACTTGCGGAAAGCATCGGTATATCCACCAATCACCTGACAAAACTTTTCCGTGCAATGACAGGACTTTCCACGCAGGAATACCTGACCATGCGGCGGCTGGAACACGCAAGGGAACTGCTCTCCGGCACGACCGGCGGGGTTGCGGAGATCGTGGAACAGTGCGGCTTCAGCGATGCCAACTATTTTTCCCGCTGTTTCCGCAAACATCACGGTATGTCCCCGACGCAGTTCCGGGAAAAATTTGTGTAGGCTGCAACTGTTTTTATCGATTTGAGTTCAGCCGGGTGACGGCATCGGCGATGGCTTCGGCGATTTTGCGCTGCCGCTGTGCGGAACCGCATTGGAGTTCCTCCGCCGGATGGGAGACAAAACCCGCTTCGATCAACGCTCCCGGCAGTTGCGAGAGTGCCAGCACCCGGAAACGGGCAAAGCGTACCCCGCGGTCGGCTGCCGCCGTTTTCCGGACCATATTCTGCTGAATGAGGGCGGCAAGTCTGATATTGACCGTATCATAACAATTGGCGGAAACGCTTTTTTTATGGATCTGTTCCTCTTTGTCGTTGGAACTTGCAGCTCCGCCGGGAGTGACGATGTATGTCTCCACCCCGTTTGAGTTTTTATTTGCCGCAGCGTTATGGTGGATGGAAAGAAAAAGATCACCATTGCCCTTATGCGCCAGTTTCCCCCGCTGGTCAAGCGTGAGAAATTTGTCATTCATCCGGGTCATGCGGACGTTGAAGCCGCGTTTTTTCAACGCTTCTGCGACCGCTTTCGCCAGAGCGAGGTTCAATTCTTTCTCTTTGAATTTCAACCCTTTTGCCCCCAGATCATCCCCGCCGTGGCCAGGGTCGATAATGACCGTTCTGACCGGACAGGTGACCGGCTGTCCGCTGAAAAGCGGCTGGATGACCTTGGCGATGCTCAGCGCAGTTACGCAATAACGCCCTCTTTCGTCCAACTGCACTGCGTGAGGCAAAAAGAACTGCATCCCGTTGATCAGACAGGTGCGTTTGCCGGGCGTCAGTTTCAGTACCCCCGCCGGGTGGACAAACACTCCGGGAGAACCGGAGAGGGCGCGAAACCCCATTCCCGCCAGTTCCGGCGATGCTGTTTCTCCTCTGAAGAGAAAACAGCCGCCGCAGAAGAACAGCAGAAGTGCCGGGAGAGAAAACCAGAGACGTTTCATCAGAAATGTGTTTTCGCCTTTTTACCGATGGGATAGACGTTGAAACCGATCCCGTACATCTCATCGACATCCAGCAGATTTCTGCCGTCGAAGAGGAACGCCGGTTTTTCCATCGACTCGTAAATGCGCTTGAAATCCAACTCTTTGAAACACTTCCAATCGGTCATTACGGCAATGGCGTGTGCGCCTTTTACGGCTTCATAGGGGTCTTCGCAGTAGGTGATGTCGCCTGCGGCGTCTTCCAGGTCGAGTTGTGCGTTTTCCAGTGCCTTGGGGTCGTGGATACGCAGTCTTGCCCGTTCTTCGAGAAGTTGGCGGCAGACGGAGATCGCAGGAGACTCCCGGGTATCACCGGTATCCGCCTTGAACGCAAATCCCAGAATGGCGATTTTCTTGTCTGCGACCGTATTGAACATGGCGGCAAGCATGTTCCCGACGAAACGGCGGGATTGGAACTCATTCATTTTGATGACCTGTTCCCAGTATTCCGCCACTTCCGGCAGTCCGTAGTATCCGCAGAGATAGACCAGATTGAGGATATCTTTCTTGAAACAGGAGCCGCCGAAACCGATGCTCGCTTTGAGGAACTTCGCCCCGATACGGGTATCTCTGCCTGCGGCGGCAGTGACTTCGTTGATATTGGCTTCGGTTTTTTCGCAGAGCGCAGAGATGCTGTTGACCGAACTGACCCGTTGTGCGAGCAGAGCGTTGGAGACCAGTTTGGTCAATTCGCTCGACCAGAGATTGGTCGTGATGATGCGTTCTCTGGGGACCCAGTTGGCGTAGATCTCGACGATTTCATTGATGGCTTTTTTGCCCTCTTCCGTTTCAAGGCCGCCGATCAGAACGCGGTCGGGGTCCATAAGGTCGTTGATCGCGGTTCCCTCCGCCAGAAATTCCGGGTTGGAGATGATCTGGAACTTCAAGCCGCGGGTGTTGGAGTGCAGAATACGGCTCATCGCCTGGGCGGTACGCACCGGCAGGGTGCTTTTTTCCACCACGATCTTGTCGCTGTCGGCGTGTTCAATAATGGAACGGGCGGTTTTTTCGAGATACTGCAGATCGGCGGCGCGTCCCGCACCGGCACCGAAGGTTTTGGTGGGGGTGTTGACGCTGACAAAGATGATGTCTGCCTCTTTGATGCCTTTGGCAACATCGGTGGAATAGAAGAGATTTTTTCCCCGGCAACGTTTGACGACTTCATCCAGTCCCGGTTCATAAATGGGCAGATCATCTGAATTCCATGCTGCGATGCGTTTTTCGTTGATATCGACGACTGTCACGGTGTACTGCGGACACTTGTCGGCGATCACCGCCATTGTGGGGCCGCCAACGTAACCGGCACCGATGCAGAGTATTTTTTTCATAGGTTTCTCCGATGTTATTTATGCTTTTTATATAAAGTAACATAAATAATTTTTTTTTCAAGTTTTTCGCCGTGAGTTGAAAGACAAAACCTCTTCTGTGAACAAGATGAGGAAAAACATCCATTATTTTTTAAAATGGACTTGCAAAATTCCAAAATGATGATATTTTATATGATTGTTTATTCTGTAAAATCGAAAATTTGTAAATATTGAACTAACGGAGTCCATCATGAAAAAGGATCTTCATCCCGAGTACGGCGATGCCGTCGTGACTTGCGCCTGCGGCGAAGTCTGGCACATCAAGTCCACCCGCAAAGAGTACAAAGTCGGCATCTGCGCCAAGTGCCACCCCTTCTTTACCGGCAAACAGAAATTCGTTGACACCGCCGGTCGTATCGACAAATTCAACCGTCGTTACAAAAAACAGGCTTGATCGCCCGTTCCGTTTGAAAAAGGCTTGCGTTTGCAGGCCTTTTTTTGTTGTTACTTCTCTATTTCAAGGAAATACTCCATGTGCCCGGATGATATTGCATCTTATATGGAAAATCTGCACGGCCGCCACGCTGAACTTGAGGCCGCTCTCTCCGACCCCGGCATCTATAACCGGGGCAACGAATTCCGGCAGGTTTCACAGGAACACCGCAAACTGGGGCAGCTCTTTGCCGATTTCGATGCCTGGAAAAAGGCTCTTTCCGAACTTGCCGAAAACAAAGAGATGCTTGCCGCTGAACAGGATGCCGAATTCCGCGAAGTGATCGCCGCCGATATCGAAGAACTGGAAAGCCGTTCCGAAAAACTGGAAGCCGCCATCCAGATCGCCCTGCTGCCCCCCGATCCGAACGATGCAAAAAATATCATCGTTGAAATGAAACCCGCCGCAGGAGGCGACGAAGCCGCCCTCTTTACCGGAGAACTTTTCCGTGCTTATCTCCATTTCGCCGAAAAAAACAACTGGAAAGTGGAACTTTTAAGCCAGACCGATACCGACCTCGGCGGTGTGAAAGATGTCTCTTTCTCCCTCTCCGGCGACGATGTTTTTTCGCTCATGAAATTTGAAAGCGGCGTCCACCGTGTACAGCGTGTTCCCGTTACCGAAGCGGGCGGGCGTATCCATACTTCCACCATCACAGTCGCAGTCATGCCCGAAGCCGAAGAGGTGGAGTTGGACATCAGGCCGGAAGACCTCCGTTTTGATGTCTTCCGTTCCAGCGGCCCCGGCGGGCAGTGCGTCAATACCACCGACTCCGCTGTGCGCGTCACCCACATCCCCAGCGGCGTTTCGGTCGCCAGCCAGCAGGAGAAATCCCAGCACCGCAACAAAGAGATCGCATTGCGTATCCTCTACGCCCGTCTGCTGGAAGTCAAACAGCAGGAGGAGGCCGCCAAAAATGCCGATGCCAAACGCTCCCAGGTCGGCACCGGCGACCGCAGTGAACGCATCCGGACTTACAACTTTCCCCAGAACCGGGTCACGGATCACCGTTTCAACGTGGCAACGTTCGACTTGCCCAAATTGATGCAGGGCGATCTTGAACTGATCCTCGACCAGATCCGTATGATCGTATGTGAACAGCAGCTTGAACAACTCCGGAAAGGAAATTGAAATATGTTGGAATTTATCAAAAAACTGGCTGTCGATGCCGGTAAACTGGCAATGGAACGCCGTCAGACTCTGACCGGAAACGCCATTTACGCCAAAGGAACTGATGTCGATATGGTTACAGATGTTGACCGGGAGACGGAGGCTTTTATTATCAATAAAATCCAGGCGAACTATCCCGGACACGGCATTTTCGGCGAAGAGAGCGGCGTAAAGGTCTCCGACAGTCCCTACCGCTGGGTCATCGACCCCATTGACGGCACGGTCTCCTTTATCCACGACACCCATTACTGGTGTGTTTCCATTGCTCTTCAGAAAGAGGGCGAAACCATTGCCGGAGCCATCTACGCTCCGAAACTGGATGAACTTTTCTATGCCGAAAAGGGCAAAGGTGCGTTTCTGAATGGCAGGGAAATTCATGTATCCAGTTGCAATTCAATGCTTTCAGCTGTGCTTGCCACCGGTTTTGCCTGTGTGCGGGCGCGGCAGAAACCCGATAACATGATCTACTTTGCACAGATTTTGCGGCAGGCACAGGGGGTGCGCCGGGGCGGTTCTGCCGCTCTGGATCTTTGCCATGTCGCCGCCGGACGGTATGACGGGTACTGGGAAATGAAACTCAATTTGTACGATATTGCCGCCGGAGCCTTGATCGCCGCTGAAGCCGGGGCTGTGGTCTGCGATTTCAAAAGAAAACAGAATTTCCCCGATGACGGTATCATCTGCGTCACACCCGGACTTTTTGATAAACTGATGTATGTGATCGAACATCCTCAAATGGAGTACGCAAATGAGTAATGAACGTGAAACTCTCGGTTCCCGTCTCGGATTTCTGCTGTTGACTGCCGGATGCGCCATCGGCCTCGGCAACATCTGGCGTTTCCCCTTCATCACCGGAAAATACGGCGGTGCGCTTTTTGTGGTCTTTTATGTTCTCTTTCTGCTGCTGATGGGGCTGCCGATGCTGGTGATCGAACTTTCGGTCGGCCGCGGCAGTCAGCGGACACTTTTCGGGGCGGCGCGGCTTCTGCCCGCCAACAAAAAGTTCCCGTGGACGATCCCCGCCGGGATATTCTTTTCCGGAAACGTTTTTCTGATGATCTTCTACACCACGGTCACGGGCTGGATGATCGCTTATGCGTTCGACTATCTTACCGGTTCACTTGCCGGATTGACCGGTACTGCGGTTGCGGGATATTTCAACTCACTGATCGGTGATCCGTGGCGTTCCGGCGGTTTCATGCTGTTTACCGTTGTAACTGCTTCTCTGATTTGCGCCGCCGGGCTGAAACAGGGGGTGGAACGGGTCGTCAAGTACCTGATGGGCGGACTTTTCGTGCTGCTGCTGGTGCTTTGCATCAACTCTCTCATGCTGCCGGGTGCAAAGGAGGGTATGAGTTTTTATCTGCTGCCGGATATCAAAAATATGGGGCAGATCGACTGGACGGGGCTTATCGCCGCCGCCATGGGACAGGCATTTTTCACCTTGAGCGTCGGCATCGGCAGTGTTGCCATTTTCGGCAGTTACATCAAAAAAGAACACACTCTTACCGCTGAAGCCCTTCCGATTATCGGCATGGATACGATGGTGGCGTTTCTGTCGGGTGTTATCATTTTTCCGGCGTGTACCACCTACAATGTAGATGTTTCCGCCGGGCCGGGACTGGTTTTCATCTCTCTGCCGGAGGTGTTCAACCGCATGAACGGCGGCAGAGTCTGGGGTGGGCTTTTCTTCCTCTTTATGAGTGCGGCGGCGTACACCACTGTTATCGCCGTTTTTGAAAACCTGATCGCTCTCATGATGGACGAATGGAAATTCTCCCGCCGCAAGGCTTCATGGGTCAACTGCGTTGTGATCGCACTTCTGTCTCTGCCCTGTGTGCTGGGGTTCAATCTCTGGAAACACATTCAGCCGTTGGGTAAGGGTTCGACCATTCTGGACTTTGAAGATTACATCGTCAGTGACAATCTTCTGCCGCTGGGCGGACTGTTTTTCATCCTCTTCTGCGGTCTGCCTGCGGCGTGGGGAATCAGGAATTTCTTTGCGGAAGCCAATGCCGGAAAGGGGGTCAAATTGCCTGAATGGAGCAAATATTACCTCTTCGGAATTCTGCCGCTCTTGATTATTTTCCTGTTCGTCATCGGTTTTGCCAACCGCTGGTTCTGATGGGCGGTTTGATCTTCTGGCCCGGCCCCATGGAGGGGGTCATGGCACCGGCGTTTATCCGGGCGGCGTCCAAATTGAATTTGACGGAACGGTGGATGACGCCGTTTCTGCGTATTTCCAACAACGTTCCCCGGGAGCGTATCTTCCGGGAGTTCCTCGCCCCTTTTCTGGAGAGCGGTCTGCCTGTTGTTCTGCAGTTGATGGGAACTGATTTTGGCTGTCTGGCAAAGGCGGCAGAGATGGCGCAGCATTTCCCGATCGCCGGGATCAACTTCAACTGCGGCTGTCCCTCCAAACGGGTGGTAAGTTCCGGGGCGGGGGGCGGTGCGCTGCGAAACCTTCCCCGTACCTTTGAAATCGTCTCCGCCTTGCGCGATGCGGTTGAAACGCTTCCGTTTTCGGTCAAACTGCGTACCGGATGGGAATGTTCCGATGAACAGGAGGAGATCATACCCGAACTCTGCCGCCGCGGAGCAGATATGCTTTTTGTCCACTTCCGGACGGTGAAAGAACTCTATCTTCCCGCTCCCGGCCGCCGGGAACGGCTGACAAAAAGCATCGCTCTTGCGGGAAAAGTTCCGGTGGTCGTCAACGGAGACTTCAATACGCCCGCCGATTTTAAGGAGGCGGAGGAAATGGGAGCCGCAGGCGTAATGACCGCCCGCGGCTGGGTGAGAGACCCCGCTCTTTTTCTGCCCGGCGGAGGCGATCTGCGGCAGGAATTGCTCTGTGAAATACGTTGTCAGGGAGTGCCCGTTTCCAAAACCCTTGAAATATCCCGCATGATGGGGCTTTTCTGAAAGGCTGTGTACTAAACATAGACTGATAAAAAAATCCGCGCGCAGCGGCCGAACGTCGGCCTCGGTAGTGGTCGGCTGTCGCCCCGTGCGGGGCTCTCG
>JAFTUS010000114.1 GCA_017466125.1 Lentisphaeria bacterium
CAGAGACTTCGGAGTACGCCGTACGCTCAACGCCCCGGAGGCTCGAGAGCCCCAGAGGGGCGACAGCCGACCACTACCGAGGCCGACGTTCGGCCGCTGCGCTCTTTTATCGGGGCATCGCTCCCGGCGAGAGGTATTGCCGCGTTGCGGCAATTTTGACGCTGCGCTTGTACTTTCGCCGCCATTTTAAGGCGGCGACCAGCGTTCCGCCGCTGGACCACGTGCGGGTAGCACCCGCTGGCGAGTGCGCGCTTCGCGCGGAATTTTTTTTTTTATTTTTCAGCTCCGGCTTTGATTGCGGCTTGCGCAGCGGCGAGGCGGGCAATCGGAACCCGGAACGGACTGCAGGAGACGTAATTCAAGCCGACCTGATGGCAGAACGCAATGGTCTTGGGTTCGCCGCCGTGTTCACCGCAGATACCCAGCGTGATATCCTTGCGGGTCTTGCGGCCCTTCTCCACCGCAATACGGACGAGTTCGCCGACGCCTTCGGTATCAAGCACCTGGAAGGGATCGTAGTCGTAAACTCCCCATTTGACGTAATCACCGAGGAATTTACCGGCATCGTCACGGGAGAAACCACAACCCATCTGGGTAAGGTCGTTGGTTCCGAAGGAGAAGAATTCAGCCTCTTCCGCGATCTTGTCGGCAGTAACAGCGGCACGGGGAACTTCGATCATCGTACCGATCTTGATGTCAAGTTTGACATTCTGTTCTTTTTCCACATCGGCAATGGCTTGCAGAACAACGGCTTTCTGTGCGGCGAGTTCTTTGACATTGCCGACCAGCGGGATCATGATTTCAGGCTTGGAGCCTTTGACCAGAGCGGCGGCTTCCGCCACGGCACGCGCCTGCATAGCGGTAACGGCGGGATAGGACATACCCAGACGGCATCCGCGATGACCCAGCATCGGGTTCATTTCGTGGAGAGCGGCAACGGCGTTGCGGACTTTTTCCACAGTCGTTCCGAGATCAGCGGCAACTTCCGCCTGACCCTTTTCGTCCTGCGGCAGGAACTCATGCAGCGGCGGATCGAGGAAACGGATGATGCAAGGACGGCCGTCCAACGCTTTGAACATGCCTTCAAAATCTCCGCGCTGAAGCGGCAGAAGATCGGCGAGAGCCTGTTTGAACTGGCAGACTTCAACGTAACCTTCGTCACCCTTTTCGAGTTTGGCGGCGAGTTCATCGACCGTGCGGCAGTCGTTGGCCTCTTTGAGGCGTTTGACCTTTTCGCAAACGAGGATCATGCGGCGGAAAGCCTTGACCCGGTCGCCCTCAAAGAACATGTGTTCGGTACGGCACAAGCCGATGCCCTCTGCGCCGAAACGGACGGCGACTTCGGTATCGTGCGGAGTATCGGCATTGGTGCGGACTCCGAGAGTACGGTATTTGTCGGCAAGTTTCATGATGTCGCCGAAAGGACCGCTCAGTTCAGGAGCAACCGTTTCCACCTTGCCGAGGTAAACAGCACCGGTAGAACCGTTCAGACTGATGTAATCACCCTCTTTGACCACTTTGCCGTCGATGATGAAAGTACGGGCAACATAATCGATTTCGATATCGCCGCATCCGGCAACACAGCAGCGGCCCATTCCGCGGGCAACCACAGCGGCGTGACTGGTCATACCGCCGCGGGTGGTGAGAATACCCTGCGCAACGTGCATACCGCCGATGTCTTCAGGACTGGTTTCAATGCGGCAGAGAATGACCTGATGACCGGCATCCGCCCAGCGTTCGGCATCTTCAGCGGAGAAGACGACCTGACCGGTCGCCGCACCGGGACTGGCGGGCAGACCGACGCAGAGTTTTTCGGCGGCGGCTTCAGCCTTCTTGACGAAAACGGGGTGGAGCAGCTGGTCGAGCTGCTGGGGTTCGACACGCATGACGGCGGTCTTTTCGTCGATCAGCCCTTCGTTGACCAGATCGATGGCGATCTTCACAGCGGCAGCGGCAGTACGTTTGCCGTTACGGGTCTGGAGCATGTAAAGTTTGCCGTTTTCGATGGTGAATTCGAGGTCCTGCATATCCTTGTAGTGGGTTTCGAGTTTGACGCGGATATCATCGAGAGCCTTGAAACATTCGGGCATAGCCTCTTCGAGAGAGGGATATTTCGCCTTGCGGTCCTCTTCAGAAACGCCCTGCGAAGCCGCCCATTTGCGGGAACCCTTGAGCGTGATCTGCTGAGGAGTACGGATACCGGCAACCACGTCTTCGCCCTGCGCATTGATGAGAAATTCACCGTAGAAGAACTCATTGTCGCCGGTGGAGGGATCGCGGGTGAAGGCTACGCCGGTAGCACTGTTGTCGCCGGAGTTGCCGAAAACCATGGACTGGATATTGACAGCCGTTCCGAGCAGTCCGCGGATGTCATTGAGCTGACGGTAACGGATGGCACGGGGGTTGTCCCAGGAGTCGAACACGGCTTCTGCGCCGCGGTAGAGTTGTTCCATGGGGTCGGAGGGGAACTCTTTGCCGATCGCATTTTTGACGATCTTCTTGTATTCGGCGATAAGGTTGCGCAAATCATTGGCATCGAGTTCGGTATCGAGTTTGACCCCCTTGGCTTTTTTGGCGGCTTCAAGAGCGTGTTCAAAATCATCGAAATTGACGTGCAGAACCACGTCACTGAACATCTGGATGAAACGGCGGTAGGAGTCCAGCACGAAACGTTCATTGCCGGTCAATTCGATCATCGCCTGACAGGTTTCATCGTTCAGCCCGAGGTTGAGGATGGTATCCATCATACCGGGCATACTGGCGGCCGCCCCGGAACGGACAGAGACGAGCAGCGGCTTGGGGCCTTTGCCGAAAGTCTTGCCGGTGACTTCTTCGAGACGGGCAAGCGCGGCGTTGATCTGCGGAGCGATCTTCTGGAAAAGTTTCTCCTTGCCGATGACTCCGTATTCGGCACAGGCTTCGGTGGTGATGGTGAAACCGGGGGGGACGGGAAGTCCCAGCGATGCCATATCGGCGAGGTTTGCACCTTTTCCGCCCAACAGATCACGCATCCGGGCGGTTCCTTCGGAAGCACCGGCTCCGAAGAAATAGACGAATTTTTTGACGCCGTCTGCGGCGTCACAGCACTGGTTGTTCATAAACAAACCTTTCTTCGTTTTCGGGGAACGGAATGGACGGCTTCACCTGACTGCCCCATGCAGTCTGTTTACATCATTGACAGCCGGACAACTGAATTCATATAAACCGGCGATGACTTACTTCTACAACATGCCGTCCGGGACACAACTTACAACGCTCCCTCATGACAATTCTATTAATATACACCGGCAGAAAGATTTTTCAAGTGTTTGCACAACCGGCTTATAAAAAAGAGATGTTTTTTGAAGAGGTCAGATATGTTCAAGTTCTTCAAGCACCACGGATAACACCCCGGGTTCCGTCTGAAGTTCCCTGAGTGATTTTGCGTAAAAATTCTCTCTGATCGCGGCAGCGGCATCTTCAAACTCCTTTTTATCCTCCCGTGAAGTACGGTCGGAACGGGCGATCCAGTCCGCCAGAAATTCCGCCTCCGGTATGTAAACAGCCAATGCCAGCTCCGTGATGTAAGTGCGGCAATAGAAGTTTTCGGCATTGCCTTTCAGTGTCTCTTCAGAGGCCGGATTCAGCGGGTGTACCTTTGCCAGTTTCTCCAGAGAAGCCAGCAGAGAATACTCCCTGTCTGTCGCCAGCAGACGATGGAGCATCCGGGTCAGCCGGACAAAACGCCCGCCGTCGGGTTTCGCCCTGCCGTCCAGCCGCCATTGGAACAACGCACTCATCATATCGGCAAATTCCCGCAGAATATCACTCATCAAGTGGGTGCGGGCAATATCCAGCACATCGCGCCGGGTACGCTCATCGGCTCCGTTTCTGACGATTTCAGCCAAACCGGAGTAGATGCCGGTCAATTTCGGCCGCATCTCCTGCATCCGGCGGAACTCCTCCTGCAATGCGCTGTCGGTGTGATCCTGATACATTTCAGAAATATGCAGCAGCAGATTGAACGTGTCATCGAACAGTAACCGGGTCAGATGAAAAGAGTTTTCTGCAAACTCTTTTTCCAGTTTCCGCCACAAATTTTCCATTGCCGCAGCATTTTTTCCGTAACGGTCACGGCAGAACTCCTCCACCGAAAACAGCACTCCGGCAGAACGCTTCGCCAGATATTCGTGGAGCATGGTATGCGCATGTGACATTTCGGACCACAGAACCATCCCCTTGCACATGGGGTCGTTGAACGTATGGGCAAAGTTGCGTTCGGTATATTCAAAGTCAAACGCACAGCCCGAATACCGTTCCACTCCCTGAAAAATGCCGAAAATATAGGGAAAACGGTGCGGCAGCCCCCATTGAACAAAGTCATTGTGGCGGTATTGCAGATCTTCGGTATAATCGAGAATGAATGTATTTTCCGGGTCCAGTTCACTCAACAACTGCCGGACTTCAACGGCATCCCATTCCAGCATCAGATCCCAGGCGGCGATCAGCAGCGGCGCGTGGGGATACTCTTCTCTCAACTTGCGGATGAAACGGCGGTAGGCATAGAGTTTCATCTGCAAATTCTGCCGCTTTTCGCCGAACTTCCGTTCCGCCAGACCGATCATGTGGAAAAAATCCGGTTTGTCGTAATATTTCAACTCCGCCTGCGTCAGTTTCCAGTAATTTTCGATATTGCGGTCATCCGCCAAGTCCCAGCACAAGCCGGTCTGTTCGTTGTATCCGGCGGTACTCTGGGAGAGCAGAGACGGCTTCGCTTTCCGCAGAAACTCCGTCGGAGTACGGCTGTACCAGTGGGTCATCGCCCCCATATCGACCGGGTGGAAAAGGTCGAGTTTATGCCCGTAACGGATGATTTCACGCCGCAGACGTCCGCGCTCCTTCAGCCCCCAGAAACAGGTGCGGTCATCGTAGGAACGCGCGATAACATCGGGGTCCTGCCGGTCTTCGGGCGGATAGCCGACAAGATCGGGAAAGGCTTTCTGGAAAATATCATCCTGACCGATGCGCAGCATGAAGAGATTGAACTTCTTTTTCAACAGATAATCCAGTTCTTTT
The DNA here is from genome assembly GCA_017466125.1 of Lentisphaeria bacterium. Lineage (GTDB taxonomy): Bacteria > Verrucomicrobiota > Lentisphaeria > Victivallales > Victivallaceae > Victivallis. The sequence goes on from JAFTUS010000114.1 coordinate 5,056, forward strand.
TTCCACTCTTCCAGTGACCAGTGTTCCGCCTGAAACCGGTGCAGACTGCGGTGCGCAAAGTAACGCAGCCCGCGGTAGCGCAGTTGAAAACGGTGCGTATGATCCAACCCCTTTACCGGCAGCGAGGAACGCTTCGGCGTGATATCGCCGTCCCAGAAGTAGCGGCAGGCGCAGAACCGCTCAAAGTAATCGTACACAGCATAATAATCGGCACGGAGACGTCCGCCCGCAAGGATCAGGATATTTCTGCTGTTTTCCTCCAGAGAAAGAATACGGAAATCATCGCTGCCGTTACGGATGCCGAGCGTTTCGATTTTCCCTGTCATGATCAGTTCGTGGACTTTCAAATTGACCGCATCGGAGCCGATCAGCACAAGATCTGAAACCCCGTCATCGGTATCGGTCACAGGAAGTTTGCGCCCGGTCACAGCAGCACAGAGTTTGTTGAATGATGCCGCACAACTGCGGTCAGATGCGATGATTTTCATAAGAACACTCCCTTTTGATTATCCCTGATTATACCTCTATTACAATATCATCCTTTCCATTTTTTACAAGTGACGCATACGAAAAAGAATGAATTTTCTGAAAAAAATTTGCATTATCGCCATTCGGGTGTATATTATATAGAATGTCGTGGGATCACAGGCCCCATTTTATAAGGCTTGACACCTGTGGTCCTGAAAGCAACATAATAACAGAAAGGGATTGGTTATGCCAACCGCAAGTCGAGCAAAGCACAAATTCTGTCGTCGCGTGGGCCAGTGCATCTGGGGTGACCCCAAATGCCCGAGCGTGAAGCGTCCGTATGCCGCAGGTCCTCATGGTAAGGGCCGTCGGGTGAAACTCTCCACCTATGGCGAACTGCTTATGGAAAAGCAGAAACTCAAAAACTACTACGCCATCAGCGAGAAACAGCTCCAGATCGCTTACGCCAAAGCCAAAGCCGGTCTGGGTGTCACCCACGAAAAACTGTTCCGCAGTCTGGAACTGCGTCTTGATGCGATGGTTTTCCGCGCCGGTTTCGCTCCCACCATTTTCGCTGCCAAGCAGTGGGTCAATCATGGCCACATCTACGTGGACGGCAAACGTGTCGATCGTTCCAGCTATCAGCTGAAAGAAGGTCAGGTCATCACCATCAACGCCGAAAAGTCTCCTGCCATTGCTGAAATGGCGAAAAAAGGAAACGCCACCATTCCGGCTTACATGGAAGTCGATCTCGACAATCTGAAAGCCACGCTGGTCCGGATGCCTCAGGTCGAGGAAATTCCGGTCAACGTCAAGATCATGAGCGTTATCGAATACTACGCCCGCTGATCTCTGTCAGCAAGATACCAAAAAAGGCTGTTGCCAAATCTTGAAAAAGGAAAAGCAGCAGCCTTTTTCTATGGCTGTGTACCAAACATAGACTGATAAAAAAAATCCGCGCGCAGCGGCCGAACGTCGGCCTCGGTAGTGGTCGGCTGTCGCCCCGTGCGGGGCTCTCGAGCCTCCGGAGCTTTAAATAAAATTCCGCGCGCAGCGCGTACTCGCCAGCGGGTGCTACCCGCACGTGATCCAACGGCGGAACGTTGGTCGCCGCCTTAAAATGGCGGCGAAAGTATAAGCG
>JAFTUS010000115.1 GCA_017466125.1 Lentisphaeria bacterium
ATAAGCCCTATAAGCCCTATAAGCCCTATAAGCCAAGAGCCTCTTGGTGCGGCGAGCAGAGGGGCTTGGTGTCGGGCGGCAAGGTGCCGCTGCCAAGTAGTGCCGCGACGTTGCTGCGTCACCAGAGGGGGCGGGGCGCACCCCTCTGGACTCCCCCAAAAGCAGATGATGGCGTGAGTACCTATCGGCAGTATGGTTGCCCTTGGCTGCGACTGGCGAATAAGCCCTATAAGCCCTATAAGCCCTATAAGCCAAGGGCCTCTTGGTGCGGCGAGAGACGCTGTTTGGTGTCGGCTTTGGGCGCAGATTACGGCGTTATCGCCCCAAAACGCAGCCAAACGCCCCCAAACAACCTTCCCGCTGATCGACCACGGCAGATGTATCGCGAGGCAAGGTCGCAGTCAAATTGAGGCGGCTTCAAGGGAGTGGACTTGTGTCCATGACCGCAGAAGACAATGCAATTTGACAAGAGATTGCCCGCGAGACGCTGCCGAACGTCTCTTATTCGAGCCCCCCCTCATAATTAAAACTTTCGGTTTCTTGGGCGTTCCAGTGGGCGTTGGTCAGGTCGTAGAAATCGTAGACTCCGGCGAGACGGGGTACGGAATGTATTTTTACCGGATAAAGACGGGTCATCCCGTCCCTGCGGTCGTAACGGATGCTGAATTCATTGGTACGGTTGTCGCGGATTTCTCCGGAAACAGGCACTTTTGCACGCGTGATCAGCAATGCCGGACGGCCGTAACGGTAAAGTTCCACCGGCAGCGGCGATTTGTCGCGCAGTTCTTCTATGGAACTCTTTTCCAATTCCACATGCGCCATGACACGGGTCACTCCGAAACGGCTCAATTCAAGCACAGCCATGGAGTTGCAGACCGGCAGCGGAAAACTGATAAGCAGTTCGTCAAAAGGAACCCCCTTCATCAATTCCAATTCAAACAGCGAGGTGATACGGAAACGCCGTATGCCCGAATCAGAAGCAATACGGATCGCTTTCTTTAATGATGCAAGTTTTGGTTCAGGACAGAATTCCGGCAGTATCACTTCGTTGGAAAGTTTGTTGAAATCGTAAACCCCGTTCGCCCGGATCGCTTTGCGGTTGCCCGGTTCAGCACCGTTGGGCTTCATTGCAACCGTTTCGGTCAGATGTTCGGGCAGGGCGTAGAGCGGACGGATCTTCCGGTAATCCAGCGCAAATCTTGCCAATCCTTCAGCGGAGTTGCGGAAAATACTCTCCGGAGCGACCACCGTTTTGAACTCCTCCCAGAAACTGCGGCGCAACGCCTTGAGTTCACTGGCGGGAAAGAAATACTCCCCGTCGATCTCCGCAGTGAAGTTTCCCAACATAAATTCATCGGAGTCCGCAGCGGAAAACTCTTTCTCTAATGTCTCTTTATCCACCGGACGTTTGGCGGCAGCTTGAAGTTCCAGCGGCCGCACCCATTTTTCAAACGGAGCATTGAGAACCTCAATTATGATTAGCTGTGCCGAAAGCGAAATTTTCAAATCCACTTTGTTCCTGCGGGGCGGCAGAGCGGCGAGTTCTTTGCTGTAATCAGAGAAACTCTCCCCGATTTTAAAGACCAATCCCCGTTCCGGCATGGGTTTGTCACAGAGAATAAAGACGTGCTGACCCGGCAGAGCCTTTCTGCTTGCCATATTGTCTATGAACATTCTGGTAATGGTCATGGCACTGCCCTCTTCGCCGGATTGAGGCTGAACACGCACACGGTCCCCTATAAAAAGCCGTTTTGCCGTCGTGAAACCGAAACCGTTTTCCCGCAGTTCATCCACCGTTCCGCAGAGCATACCGGCAGCACCGAGCGCATCGTGCTGGATCAGTTCATCGCTGGATTTCTTGTTGAAAAACCCCAGAGACCAGCGGCGGCCGCACCCTTTGCTGAGCATATTGCGGGCTTCACCGAGCCGTTTGGCGAACTCCTCTTCCGGAGCATCCAGCAGCAGACGGTACGCTCCGACGGTCTGTTTTACGTAATCGGGCTGTTTCAGGCGTCCTTCGATTTTGAGTGACGCTATCCCCATTTTTTTCAGCACCGGCAGCATTTCCAGTGAACACAAATCCTGCGGAGAGAAGAAAAATCCGTTGCCGCTTTTGCTGAAATACCGGCGGCGGCAGGGCTGTTTGCACTTGCCGCGGTTGCCGCTGTATCCGCCGAGATAAGAACTGAAAAGACACTGACCGGAAAGTGAAGCGCACAAGGCTCCGTGTATGAAAACTTCCAGTTCCAGATCGGTCTGTTTTTTGACGGCGGCGATCTCTTCAATGGTCATCTGCCGTTCCAGCACCACACGGGTAACGCCCAACTCTTTTGCCATACGCAGTCCGGCGGAGTTGTGAATTCCCATTTGAGTAGAGGCGTGCAACGTCAGTGACGGAAAATACTCTCTTGCCATGCGCAGTACACCCAAATCCTGTACCAGCAGCGCATCGGGGGCTATCTCTTCGAGCAAAGCCAGATACTCCGCCACCTGCGGAAGTTCATTTTCCTTGATGAGCGTATTGAGTGTCACATAGACTTTTTTCCCCTGTTTATGAGCATAGTCCACGATTTGCGCCATAACTTCGGGAGTGAAATTTTCTCCCCGTTCACGGGCGTTGAATTTACTCAACCCGGCATAAACAGCATCCGCACCCGCCTCAAAAGCGGCAAGTGCGCAAGCCGGACTTCCGGCGGGTGCAAGAATTTCTGGCAGTATCATATTTTCACCTTTTTTCAGGGCAGCAGTTCTTCGCCGCAGACAACTCCCGTGCGCAGACGGAAAGTACGGAAAAGTGCGGTCATATCATCGGCGGCCTGCTTCAAGTCGCCGTTAATGACCACGTAATCGTAATTTTTCCAGTACGAAATCTCTTTTTTGGCAACTCCGAGACGGATCGCTATCTGCTCTTCAGAATCGGTCTGCCGTCCGCGGAGGCGTTTTTCCAGAACCTCGTAAGAGGGCGGAGCAATAAAAACGAATTGCAGCACTGCGGCAAGTTCGGCATCTTTCCGGGCGGCTTCGCGGATCTGCATGGCTCCCTGAACATCGATGTCAAGGATCACATCTTCCCCCCGGCGGCTCCGTTCAAGAACTTCACTTTTCAGCGTGCCGTAACGGTTGGCGTGTACTTGTGCATGTTCCACAAATTCCCCGGCATTGATGCGCTTGACGAACTCTTCTTCCGAAAGAAAGTAATATTCCACACCGTGTTTCTCCGCCCCCCGGGGTTTCCGGGTGGTACAGGAGATGGAAAACTGCAGATCCGGCATGACCTTCTGCACCTCTCCGACGAGGGTGGATTTGCCCGCGCCGCTGGGTCCGGAAAGGACGATTATCGTTCCCCGTTTCATCTTTACACCTCAAAAATCAGTTGTTCTGACCGCAGCATTTTTTGTATTTTTTCCCGCTGCCGCAGGGACAGAGGTCGTTGCGGCCGACTTTGGGCATCTCGCGGTGGAAGGTGACGGGAACTTCAACGGCGGGTTCCTCTTCCACGGGGGCTTCATCGGGCATGCCGCCGAACTGACCGAGTTGTTCCAGTGTCTGGTGGCGCAACTCCTGCGGCATATCAGCGAGGAGTTCTTCCAGAGAGACCATGCGCTGCAGGGTCATGCGGAACAGATTTGAGGCGACATCCTGATAGATCTGATCCATGAGAAGTGAGAAGATCTTGTAGGCTTCCTGCTTGTATTCGATGAGCGGATCTTTCTGGGCGTAGACGCGCAAGTTGATGCTGGAACGGAGTTGATCCATGGCGTAGAGATGTTCCTGCCAGAGACGGTCGATGGGTTCGAGTACCATGTGCCGTTTGAGGTAAAACACCTGTTCTTCGGGCATGACGGAGTTGCGGTCGTTGAAAGCATTTTCCAGCCGGTCAACCACCTGAAGGGTCATGGCATCGGCATCGGCAAGACGGCCGTCGCGGAGTCCTTCCGTAAAGAAATCCGCTGTGAAAGGCACGGCAAAGATACCGGTCAGAACGTTGGCAAGTTGTTCTTTGTCGAACAATCCCGGATCATTTTTCTTTGCGGCGGCGGCATTTCCGACGGCGATGATCTCTTTGGAAACGACCTGTTCGATGATGCTGAAAAGAATATCGTGGGCATCATCGGCAAAGAGTGCTTCTTTGCGGAGTTTGTAGATAATTTCACGCTGTTTATTCATCACATCGTCGAAATCCAGCGTCCGTTTACGGATGGAGAAGTGATGCTGTTCCACCCGTTTCTGGGCCGTTTCGATGGAGCGGTTGAGCCACGGATGCTGAAGTTCGTCCCCCTCTTCGAGTCCGAAACGGTCAAAAATCTTCACGATGCGGTCGGAACCGAAAAGGCGCATGAGGTTATCTTCCAGAGAGACGTAGAATTTGGAGGAACCCGGGTCGCCCTGACGGGAACAGCGGCCGCGCAGCTGGCGGTCGATACGGCGGGAGTCGTGACGGCTGGAGCCGATCACATGCAAACCGCCCAGTTCCGGCACTCCGGGACCGAGTTTGATGTCAGTACCGCGGCCCGCCATGTTGGTCGCAACGGTAACGGCTCCGACCTGTCCGGCTCTTGCCACGATTTCGGCTTCGTGCTGATGATTTTTGGCGTTCAGCACGCTGTGGACGATACCGCGGATCTTGAGCATACGGGAGAGAATCTCAGAGTCTTCCACCGAGATCGTACCGAGCAGAACCGGCTGACCTTTTTTGTGCCGTTCCTCCACATCGGAGAGGATGGCGTTGAATTTTTCCCGCCGGGTCTTGAAAATGGAGTCATTTTCGTCGATGCGGATACAGGGCCGGTTGGTGGGAATGACGGTCACATCCAGTTTGTAGATCTGATGAAATTCGTTGGCTTCCGTTTCCGCAGTACCGGTCATACCGGCAAGTTTTTTATACATGCGGAAGTAGTTCTGGATGGTGATGGTCGCCATGGTCTGGGTTTCGGCTTCGATCTCCACGCCCTCTTTGGCTTCCAGAGCCTGATGGAGTCCGTCGGAGAAACGGCGGCCGGGCATAAGGCGGCCGGTATGTTCGTCAACGATCATGACTTTGCCTTCCTGAACGACGTAACTGACATCTTTTTCAAACAGACAGTAGGCTTTGAGCAGTTGTGAAAGATCGTGGAGCCGCTCGCTGCGGACGGTGAAATCCTCCTGGAAAGCGTTGCGTTTTTCCACCCGTTCTTCGGGAGAGAGCGTTTCATCCGTATCGATTTTGTTGATTTCACTTAAAAGATCCGGCACAATAAAGACACCGGGGTCATCGGGAGAAATGGCGTTGCGTCCCATCTCGGTAAGATCGGCTTCGTTGGTCTTTTCGTCGATGGCGAAAAAGAGTTTTTCCTGAACCTCCTGAAGCATACCGCGATTGGAGTCGCTGCGGACGTAAGTTTCAAGTTTTTCCAGTTCTTTGAGAATATCGCCGTCCTCGAGGATATGGAGCAGCTGCTTGTGGGTCGGCATACCGAATTTGACCTGAAGAAGTTTCATCAGGGCATCTTCTTTTTCCTCTTCGGAAGCATTTTCTTTGCTGAAAGTCTCTTTTGCTTCGCGGCAGAGGCGGCTGCAGAGCATGTTCTGTTTGGAGTAGAGTGAGGCGACTTTGGGCTGAAGTTCGGCATACATGTTATCCGACATGGGCACGGGTCCGGAGATGATCAGCGGAGTACGCGCTTCGTCGATCAGGATACTGTCGATTTCGTCGATGATGGCAAAGTAGTGATCGCGTTGAACGACCTGTTCTTTGTTGTTCGCCATGCCCATATCGCGGAGGTAGTCGAAACCGAATTCACTGTTGGTGCCGTAGGTGATATCGCAGGCGTACTGTTCGCGGCGGACGTGCGGGGGCTGCATATTCTGCAGACAGCCGCAGGAGAGGCCGAGGAAATTGTAGATGGTACTCATCCACATCGAGTCGCGGCGTGCGAGGTAGTCGTTGACCGTGACCAGCTGACAGTTTTTTCCGGTGAGGGCGTTGAGGTAAAGCGGCATGGTTGCGACCAGTGTTTTCCCTTCACCGGTAGCCATTTCAGCGATACTGCCTTTGTGCAGAGCGATACCGCCCATGATCTGGACATCAAACGGAACCATATCCCAGGTCATCATCTGTCCGCAGACATCGACCTCTTTTCCGACCATACGGCGGCAGGCGTTTTTGACCACAGCGTATGCTTCACACATGATATCATCGAGAGTTTCCCCGTTGGCGAGACGCTCTTTGAATTCGGGAGTTTTCGCCTGAAGTTCCTCATCAGAAAGGCTCTGATAAGAGATTTCCAGTTCGTTTACTCTGCGTACCAGCGGCATCATTTTTCTGAGATCCCGCTGTGATTTTGTGCCGAAAAGCACTTTCAAAATACCGGTAATCATTCTTTATTTATCTCCAAAATATTCAATTTCTGAAAAACGACAAAACGTCGGCTCCGCTTTTACGGAGGCGACGTACAGAACAGTTTTTCGCGGTTTGGGCTTGAAGCCGCAAAAACTGATATATCACCGGAACGTATCCGGAGAAGCGGGTTCTACCCTCAAATGGAAGTCCATCTTTTCGTCACCGACTTCCAGTGTGATAAGGGTATTCAAACGGGTCAGCAGCAGGGCATAAGGAAGTTTGACAGAGCCGCCCGCCACATTGACCGACACACTGGTATCACCGAGAATATCTTCAGCATTGCGCAGCGCAATGACCAGTTCCAGCATCCGCCGCAGTTTGTCTCTGAGAACAGAATCAAAAGCATAAGTCTGATGACACTTCGGACAGACCGCCTGAAAATCATCGCTGCCGATATCCGCAAGAGAAATTTCTATTGCGGCATCACAACCATCGGAAACACAGCCGAAATCAATACGTGCTTTTTTTCCGATCTCAGAAACAACTTGCTCCATACAGTTTGCTCCGCTTATTTTGCGTCATCCGTCAAAGCAGCGAGAACACCGGCAGGGTTGCTGACGTTGGTAATGAGTTCTTCGATCAGGGCCGGATTGCGGAGTTTGCGGGAAATGCTGCTCAAAAGCTGGAGATATGCCTCCTGATTTTCATCGGGAGCAATGGTAAAGACGATGACCCGCACGGGGAGGTCGTCCTGTCCCTGATAATCTTCGATGGGGTTTTCGCAGATGCCGACGATCACCTGGGGACGGGTGATGTCGTTCACGCGGATATGGGGCAAAGCGAGCATACCGCCGACACCGGTGGTCATCATCTGTTCACGTTTCCAGGTCAACCGGAAGATCACGTCGCGGTCGAGTTTGGTCAGATCGGCGGCTCTGGTGATCAACTGGTCCATGACTTCGAGTTTGTTCAGACCGGTAAGGGTCATGATGGCATCTTTGTCCACATACTGCATAAATTCGTACTTCATATACATTCTCCGTAACTATTTTTTCTGCTTCTCTGCAGTGAAAAGCAGTATAATTTCCTGTTTTTTCACAGTACCACGGAAATAAAATAGCTTCACTTTTTTATTTTTCAATAGGAAAACTCAAGTTTTTTGTATTTTTCTACACTTTTATACAGTGTTATATCTTTGAAGAAGCAAAGTCCGATCTGTTTTCGGGATATTTGGCGGCGGCAAAAGAAGAAATGGACAGAATGGACAGTATGGACAGTATGGACGCTATGGACAACGGATTTTTTTTATTTTGGCTGTGTACTAAACATGGACTGATAAAAAAATCCGCGCGCAGCGCGTACCCCGCCCCGGGTCGTACCCGGACGTGATCCAGCGGCGGAACGCTGGTCGCCGCCTTAAAATGGCGGCGAAAGTATAAGCGAAGCGTCAATATTGCCGCATTTGCGGCAATACCTCTCGCCGGGAGCGATGCCCCGAAAAAAGAGCGTAGCGTATTTTATCGGGGCGTTGAGCGAACGGAGCATCCCGAAGCCTCTGTAAAAATCAGTCAGCGTTTCGTACAGTTGCTATGTTAAAAGAAAGCGAGGTGCTTTAGAAAAAAAGTTGGCTGATTCTCAAAAATGTGATACTGTATAAAAAAGCAACGACACTGTTGGATAGTGCCTTGCAAACAGTAATCCA
>JAFTUS010000116.1 GCA_017466125.1 Lentisphaeria bacterium
ACTGCGGAGACCCCGAAGTTCACAAGCGGATGCTGCTCGATACTCTTGAAGCCTTCAAAAAAGAGTTCAATTCCCTGCCGTTTGTTTCTGTTACCGGTAATCACGATATTCGCGGAACCGGTGCAGAAAAGGCTTACGCCGAAGTCATGCCCCTGTATCACTCCCGGGTGCTGAACCGTAAAGTGACCGGCACGACCTTCTATTTTACCATTGAACAGGATCTTTTTCTGATGATCGACTTCAATAATCCGGATTATAAAGTGATTTTTGAAGCCTTTGAAAAACATGCCAACTGCCGTTATAAATTTGTGATTTCACATGGTCCAGTCATTCCCTCTCCCTGCGTTTCTGCCCGTTGGTGCTTTGTCGGGAATTCCGATCATGCACGCCGGATGTTCCGTGAACTTTTCCTGAAACACGATGTCATGATCCTGACCGGCCATGTTCACGCTCTGGAAATCACCGAATGTGTCACGGAACAGGGGCGCATGACCCAGTTGATGGCAAACAGCGTGTGGGAAGAAGAGTCCCTCGCACAGCCTCAAGTCCGTTATGCCGCCCCCGACGGGTACGGCAAAGGCGTGAAAGCGGAGTATGAGGATCTGTTCCGCGATTACAAAGATGCCGTGACCCAATACTGGCGCGCCGACGGTGCGGGATATTTTGTACTGGATATCACGCCCGAAAGCATCAAGGCGGGGGCTTTCGGCGGCGACAGCAGTGTGCCGTTCAAAGTCTGGGAGTTCAAGAAGTAAGAGAGGAGCAGAAAATAATTTCCGCTTTTTTTCGATACACCTGATGATTTTTTTAAAAAATCGTGTATAATGTATAATGTGATGCAACTGCCAAAAGTCCGGACTTGCCGTAAATCCTGCGTTGTACTTTTGTCAGCCGCAGTTTGTGTATGAAAATCACCGAAAGAGGAGGAATAATTATGGAACAGAAAGACATTCAGGAACTTCAGGAGGAAGTTCGCCTTCATGCCGCACCGCTTCAGCTTATCAAGTCCGAAATGGGGCGCATCATCGCCGGACAGGGCAAACTCGTAGACCGTCTGCTGTTGGCTCTGGTCGCAGACGGACACGTTCTGCTCGAAGGCGTGCCGGGACTCGCCAAAACATTGGCTGTCAAAACATTGGCTCAAACTCTCAACGGTACATTCGCCCGCTTGCAGTTCACCCCCGATCTGCTGCCCGCCGATGTGATCGGTACGCGGATCTACAATCCCGCCAATCAGGAATTTTCGGTAAAACAGGGCCCCGTCTTTGCCAATATCGTTCTGGCGGATGAGATCAACCGCGCCCCTGCAAAAGTGCAGAGTGCCTTGCTCGAAGCAATGCAGGAACGGCAGGTCACGATCGGCGGAGAAACCATGCCGCTGCCCGCCCCTTTTCTGGTCATGGCAACGCAGAACCCCATCGAACAGGAAGGCACATACCCGCTGCCGGAAGCACAACTTGACCGTTTTATGTTCAAGCTGAAAGTCACCTATCCCACCCGCGGCGAAGAGACCGCTGTGGTCAACCGTATGGCGCACCCCGCCCCGGATACTCAGGCCCTTGCCGTAGCGAAACTTTCCGACATCCTTGAGGCAAGAGCCTTGCTCGACCGTATTTATATCGACGAAAAAATCGTGGAATACATCCTCGATCTGGTCATTGCCACCCGTCCGGGGCAGCGGGGCGAACTTTCAAGCCGTCAGTCTGCCGCCAAACTGGAAAAATTCGACGGACTGGTCAGTTTCGGGGCAAGTCCCCGCGCCTCCATTGCGCTCGCACTTGCCGCCCGCGGCGTTGCGCTGCTCGCCGGGCGTGCGTATGTTCTGCCGCAGGATGTCAAGGAGGTCGCCGCAGATGTTCTCCGTCACAGGATCGTTCTTTCCTATGAGGCGGAGGCCGAAAACATCGACACCGATGACATCGTCAACGGATTGCTGGGCGAATTGAAAACGCCGTAATACCGGGAGGTGGATCATGCTTCCTGTGGAATTGACCAAACAGATACGGCTGCTGGAGATCCGCACCCGGCGCGCTGTCGATGAGATCATCGGCGGAGCCTACCGGAGCGTTTTCAAGGGCAGGGGGATCGAGTTCGAAGAGGTGCGGGAGTATACTCAAGATGACGATGTGCGCGATATCGACTGGAACGTTACCGCCCGCATGGGGAGTCCTTACATCAAAAAATATGTGGAAGAACGTGAACTGACCGTTCTCTTTCTGGTGGATGTTTCCGCCTCCGGTGCATTCGGCTCGTCGGAGAAAAGCAAACGGCGCACTGCCGCTGAACTGGCGGCTCTGCTGGCATTCAGTGCGGGAAAGAACGGCGATAAGGTCGGTTTGATGATGTTCAGCGACAAAATCGAACTTTACGTTCCGCCCCGCTCCGGCAGTCGCCACACCTTGCGGCTTATCCGTGAAATGCTGGCATTTGAACCCGCTTCGACCGGAACGGATATCGACCTTGCTCTGAAAGAGTGTGCCAAACTGATGAAAAAGCGCGGCATCGTCTTTCTGTTGAGCGACCTCATCGCCGGAGAGTCCTTTGAAACATCGTTGAAACTTCTCAACCGCCGTCATGATGTGGTTGCTCTGCAAATCAGCGATCCCGTTGAACAGAGTTGGCCCACGCTGCGCCCCGTTGTGGTCGAAGATGCCGAAAGCGGCGCATTGCTCAGTCTCCCCGGCGGCGGAAGTCAGCAGAAAAAAATGGATATGTACCTTGCCGAAAGCCGCCGTCTCCGTCAGGAGTTGTGCCGCCGCGCACAAGTCGATCTGGTGGAACTGCAAACCGGCAGTGATGTATTGCGCCCGGTCATTGAATTTTTCGCCGGACGCCGTCAACGTATCAACAGCCGGGGGTGAAAAATGAAACGTTTTGTGAAAATTGCCCTGTGGGGAGGCGGTATTATTGTTCTATTTATATCGTTGACCGCAGTCAGCGGCTGGTTGTGGAGTTTCCGTCTGAAACAGGTGGAGTCCGGGGCTTCTGATCTTGCAATTTCCGGCGATACCAAAGTCGGATCGCCGACAACTGCCAGCGGCAGTATGATCCTGCCGCTGCGGGAGAGGATCAAGGAGATCGAAGTCGTTCCCGGTAAGGGCTGTGCTGTTTCCGGAACTCCCGAAATCAAATGGAAACGGTATTTGTGGAGCAGAAAAGAACTTGTCTTTTCGCAAACGCTCGTTCCGCTGACTCCGGGAACAGTCGGGAACGGCACGGTAAAAATCGTATTCCGCAGCAGTGATGTTGAACCGGTCACATGGACGATCCCGCCGTTCGAGGCGGCGGCACTTGCCGTGACGCCCGGTGCTGAATTGCAGTTGGCGGATGCCATGCCGACAGAGAAGCGTTTCGATCACCGGTATTTGTGGATCGGTCTGGCATTGGCACTGCTTGCGGTGGGCGTTTATCTGTGGCAGAGAAGCCGGAATAAACAGAAATCCTCCCCGCTCCCCCCGTGGAAACGCGCCATGGAACGACTGGAAACGCTCCGTTTTGAACTCCGCCAGCGGCGGGTCATGCCGGAACAGGGATTTGCCCGTCTGACCGATGTCGTCCGGGATTATATTGAAGAACGTTTCCGTCTGCCCGCCTCCCGCAGAACGACTGCGGAGTTTCTGGACGATCTGTCGGAGAATAATCCGCTTCCGCCGGAACAGAGACCCTTTTTAAGTGATTTCCTCTCCGTTGCCGATCAGGTGAAATTTGCCAAAGCGCAGCCGGATGTCATGCTGCTGCATCAGGCGATCGACCAGGCGGAGAAACTGATCTCTTCCACCGGAAATCCGGAGGAGGAGAAGGAGGTGAAAAATGTTTGAATTTGCTCATCCTTATGTTTTGCTTCTGCTGCTTCTGCTGCCGCTTTTATACATCTATACGGTGTATTTCCGCCGCCGTCCGTCGGTGGTGGTGGCATCGGTCCAGCCGTTCAAAGAGGTGGTCGTGCGTCGGAAAATGAATTTCCCGCAGTGGTGTTTTCTGGTTGGAATGGCGTTGCTTATCATTGCCGTTGCCCGTCCCCGTTCCGGGGATGAAAAGGTGGTGATCCGTTCACAGGGGATCGACATTATTCTGGCGATCGACCTTTCCGGAAGTATGCGTGCCTTCGATGTTCCATCGAACATCCGTACTGCCGGACAGTTGAATGATGCTTTGAAAAAGCGGGAGTTGAAAAACCGTCTTGATACCGCCAAGGACGAAGTGCGCCGCTTTATCGTTTCGCGTCCGAATGACCGCATCGGCCTTATCGGTTTTGCGGATCTGGCATACAGTCTGGCTCCGCCGACGCTGGATCACGCATGGCTTCTGCGTCATCTGGAACGGCTCGAACCGGGTATGCTGGGCGATGCCACCGGGATCGCATCGCCGATCGCCAGCGGCATCAGCCGTTTGAAGGATTCACAGGCTCCCCGCCGGGTGCTGGTGCTTTTTACCGACGGCAGGAATACGGCGGAGAACCGTCTTACGCCGGAACAGGCGGCAATGCTCGGCAAGGAGTTCAACGTAACGCTTCATACCGTTGGTATCGGCGGGAAAAACGCCTTTGTGCTGATGGAAAATCCTTTCGGCGGAAGCCGTCCTTATCCGGTACAGGATGAATTTGACGAACCGCTTTTGCGGAAACTCGCAGAAAGTGCCGGGGGCAGTTATTTTCACGCCGAAGATGCCGAAGGTCTGAAACGGGTCATGGAGGAGATCAACAAATTGGAAAAAACCTCCATTGAACAGCCGAAGTACGTTGAGTACAACGAATTTGCCCCCAAAATGGCATTGGTTGCGCTCGCCGCACTGCTGCTCGGTTTCATCGCAGATACCACCTGGAAACTGCGTCTTCCCTGAGTTTGCAGCAGAACTGCGTATTTTTTTATGAATTGCATTTGATTTTTACTGTTTGACAGAGTAAATTATGTTGTGCAGAAAAGTATCCGGCTTTTCTGTCGAAACTCAATGAGGTGTAAACAAGAAAAACTTATTGAACAAAAATTTTGACAATTTGATTGTAAGCGTCCATCTCTGAACCAGCACTTCAAAACAGGCGTATTGCAAACACTCTTTTATAATCGATGTGTCCGTGTTGTATACACGGCACATTTCGGTTGCATGTGTGTTTGCACGCCGTGCTGGGCGTAGAGATGGGCATGTTCTTCGGAATGTGCCTCTTTTTTTCCGAGGATAATTACCCGGCATTGGCGTGACAATGCCACTGTACCGTTTCACGCAACGGTACAGTTTCCCGGTATGGAAGTGATGCACCCATACTGTGCCGCGTCATCCCGGGAGAGACGTCTCCCGGTTTTTTCTTTGTCAGTACAAAAAGAGCATTTCGCGGTATTTGGGCAGCGGCCATGCTTCGTCGGGCAACTGGCTTTCGAGTTCATCGACCACCAGCCGCAGGGCATCCATGGCTTCCCGGACCTTGCCGTTTTCTGCGGCAAGTGCTTTTTCCAGCACCCGTATCTTTGCATTGAGGCGGTCGAGCGCATCGCCCAGCATATTGGCGTTGTCGGTCAGCGTATCTTTGCCGGACTGGATGTGCGCCGCATTGCATTTTTCCAGCGCATCGACGAGTTTGCCGAATTCGGCACGCGCCACCGGCAAAATCATGCTCTTGGCGATTTCCAGAGCGATGCCGCCCTCAATGGAGATACGGCGGAGGATGTCCTCCTGAAAGACTTCATGACGGGATTCCAGTTCACGGATGTTGTAAACGCCGTACTTGTTGAAGAGTTCCTGCGTCTGGCTGCTGACAAGTGCGCCGAGTGATTTCAGAGAGGTCGGAGTGTTGGGAAGTCCCCGTCTTGCGGCCTCTTCCTGCCACTCCTGCGTATAGCCGTTGCCGTTGAAAATAATGCGTTTATGGTCGCAGATGATTTTAGAAAGCAATTTCTGCAATTCACGGTTGAAGTCGTTTTTGCCGAACTTCTCCATTTCGTCGCAGATGTGATTGACGGAGTCCGCAACAATGGTGTTCAGCACCACACAGGGGCCGGAACAGGATTGACTTGAACCGGGGGAGCGGAACTCAAACTTGTTGCCCGTAAAGGCAAAGGGACTGGTACGGTTGCGGTCGGTCGCATCTTTCGGCAGCGGGGGCAGGGTATCGACACCGACCCGCATGGAACCGGCAGAACGGGCGGCGGCACGGCTCTCTTTGCCGACCTGTTCAATGACTTCCGTAAGCTGATCGCCCAGATAAATGGAGATGATCGCCGGAGGTGCCTCATTTGCGCCCAGACGGTGATCGTTGCCCGCTCCGCTGACCGAGGCGCGGAGCAGCGCGCTGTGGGTATCGACCGCTTCGATGATGGCGGTCATCATGGTCAGAAAGATCGCATTCTGCTGCGGGTCCTTGCCGGGTTCAAGCAAGTTGATATTGCCGTAATTCACCGACCAGTTGTTATGTTTGCCGGAACCGTTGACACCGGCAAAGGGTTTTTCGTGGAGCAGACAGACCAGACCGTGGCGGTCGGCAACTTCACGGAGCATTTCCATAACCAGCATATTGTGGTCACAGGCAAGGTTCATATCTTCAAAGATGGGGGCAAGTTCAAACTGTGCCGGGGCAACTTCATTGTGGCGGGTTTTTGCCGGGATGCCCAGTTTCCAGAGTTCGTGTTCGACTTCTGTCATGCAGTTCAGAATACGCATTTTGATCGAGCCGAAATAGTGATCTTCCAACTGCTGATGTTTGGCGGGCGGTGCGCCGAAAACGGTGCGCCCCGTCTGAATAAGGTCAGGACGGTGGAGATAGAAGTGTTTGTCGATCAGAAAATACTCCTGTTCCGCACCGAGCGTGATCGAAACTCTTTCATCGGCAAAGCCGAAGTTTTTCATCAGCCGTTTCACGGCGGCACGCAGGACTTGCATCGAGCGCAGAAGCGGCGTCTTGCGGTCGAGAGCCTCGCCGGTGTAACTGCAGAAAACTGTCGGGATACAGAGCGTTGCGCCGTTCGCATGACGTTTGATGAATGCCGGACTGGTCGGGTCCCAGGCGGTATAGCCGCGCGCCTCAAAAGTACAGCGCAGTCCGCCGGAGGGGAAACTGGAGGCATCGGGTTCGCTGACGATCAGGTTTTTTGCCGAAAATGCCGTGATCGCCTGACCGTTTTTGATTTCCAGAAACGAGTCATGTTTTTCGGCGGTCGAACCGGTCAGCGGCAGGAACCAGTGTGTGAAGTGGGTCGCTCCCCGTTCCATCGCCCAGTGTTTCATGGCGTGCGCCACGTCCGCAGCGATGGAGGGATCGAGCGGTGCGCCGTTGTCGATGGTGTCGATCAGTTTTTCGGCGGTTGCTTTGGAGAGATATTGCTGCATCGCATCCCGGCTGAAAACGTCCTGCCCGTAGAAACTGATATTGGCGGGGGATGCCGGTTCCGGACGGGTTTCGCAAAGTGCGGCAACGGTGTTGACTGCTGAAATACGATTTAAATTACTCATGATCTCTCCATTTGGTTGAACAAAAAATATTATTATATAATATACACCCGGAATATCGGTTTTACAAACTTGATTTTTCTCAAAGCAGGTTTATATTGAATAACAGGAGGTGATTTTATGGAGAAGTTGTATTTTATGTTGTCGGTGCTTCTGCTTGCCGGAGGGATCGCTGT
Organism: Lentisphaeria bacterium; assembly: GCA_017466125.1. Taxonomy (GTDB): domain Bacteria; phylum Verrucomicrobiota; class Lentisphaeria; order Victivallales; family Victivallaceae; genus Victivallis. The sequence continues at coordinate 7,611 of JAFTUS010000116.1, forward strand.
ATCGGTTTTTCCCGCATCAACTGCGGCGGAGAGCGGTACACAGGTTTTCACTCCGGCACGGTATGCGTTGACGGATGCGGAGATCGATGTTTCCGTCTCCGTTCCGAACGGTCCGGTGCAGGAGCAGAAAGTGATGTTCAAACTTGATACCGTTACCGGTGATGTCTGGGTATTGCAGCTTTCCGTGAATGGACAGAACGATCCCTCTTTTGCTGCCGCAAACTGGGTGAAGGTCCAGCACGGCAGTATCAATCCGCCGGGGAACAATACCAACAGTGATCCGCAGGGGTTCTGAAACTTTATTTTATGACAGAGATCATCTGGCTTCCTTCCGGGGAAGCCGCAGTGGAAAATTCTGAAATACTTGCAGAGGCCTTTTCGCACGGCTGGGGGGAGGGGCTTTGGGAACTCCTGTGCCGGAATTTACCGGAAGAGGCCGGAGTCTCCTGTTTCTTCTACCGGAAACTGGCGCAGGATTATGCGGCAAATGTCTGCTTTTTGAGAGAGAAGATCTCCGGAGAGGTTTTCGAGTTGGCATTGCCGCAAAAAGATGAGATAACTGAAATTCTCTACGACCGTCCGCCGCTCCCCGGAGGAGAGTATGTCAGTGTCGGCGGAATACAGAAGATCCTGCGGGAACTTGCAAATCATATCAAATCGTTGTGGGAGAAAGAGTCCGGTACTCCCGTTGAGTGGCTGACCGGGCAGTTGCCCGAATATGGCGACGTCGGAAAAGTGACCTTCCATCTCGCTGAAAATAAACAGGATATGGATGGAGAACACCCGTTCCTTTTTCTTACGACTTTTGTTCACCGCCTTGACGGACAGGACGAACCGCGGCATCTGCCGCTGGCAAATGCGCTGAAACTGTTTGCGGCTCAAAAAGATAAGATGTCACAACTATTGCAGTGCATCCAACGGGCAGGCGGTTGCTGTTCCGCCGTTGCCGGACTGCTTCAGGATCAGCGGATCTTTCAGGTCGTGCCGTTCACGGCGGCAGAGGCGTATTCGCTGCTCAACGCCCATGCGGAATTGGAAAAAGGCGGCATCGCACTGCGCATGGTCAATCTGTGGAAACGGCGTCCGCCGAAACTGAAGTTGGAAATAACACTGGAAAATCCTTCCGGCGGAGAACTTTCGGAACACTCTTTGCTGTATTTCAAAACCGAAGCGGTGCTGGATGGCGAAGTTCTCAAAGAAAATGAACTTGCCGAACTTCTGCAAAGCAGCGGCGGTTTGGTGCGTTTCAAGGAAAAATGGGTCGAAGCTGACGGCGAAAAAGTACGCAAACTTCTGGAAATATGGGGGCGTGCCGATCGTTTTTCGCAGCATGCCGGGTTGAGTTTTACCGCCGGAATGAGGCTGCTTGCCGGAAGCCGTCCCCATGGCGGACTGCCCGCGCCCGACCCTGCGCTCTGCGAAGTGAAAGCCGCTCCGGAGTTGGAAGAGGTCTTTTCCGGGCGTACCTCAAAAGCTCTTCCCGTGCCGCCGCTGCCGCAAAGACTGGAAAACACCCTGCGAGCCTATCAGAAAGAGGGGGTGGCGTTTCTCTGGCGGATGAATTCGCTCGGTTTGGGCGTTTTCCTTGCCGATGATATGGGGCTTGGCAAAAGTCTGCAAGTGTTGAGTTATCTGGAACTTCTGCGGGGGAGGGGCGCATTGGATGCTCTCCCCGCATTGCTGATCGCCCCTGCCTCACTTCTGGAAAACTGGCAGCGCGAAGGGGAAAAGTTTGTTCCCGAATTGAATGTGACCGTGCTTCACCCCTCCCGCCTCAACAGCAAAGAGTTGGAGGAGTTTCAGAAAGAACCTGCTGCGTTTCTGAAAGGATGTCATTTGGCAGTAACGACTTACAATATGATACTGCGCTGGGCGTTTTTGCGTGAGATCGTCTTTCCCGTCATCATTGCCGATGAGGCGCAGGCGTTGAAAAACAGTTCTTCCCAACAGAGCAGAGCCGTGCGGCAGTTGAAAGCAAAACGGCGCATCGCCCTGACCGGAACTCCGGTGGAAAATCATCCGGGGGACTTGTGGAGCATCGGGGATTTTCTCAATCCCGGGCTTTTCGGTTCCCGTCAGGAATTTGCTGAAAAGTGCCGCGATATGGCGGAGCGGAAAAATTGGTCTCCGCTTCGTAAGATGCTTGCGCCCATCGTGTTGAGGCGTTTGAAAACAGATCGCAGCATCGTTCCCGATCTGCCGGATAAAACCGAACGTAATATTTACTGTTCTTTCAGCAAACTGCAAACCGCCGTCTATTCTGCCGTATTGGAGCGGATGCGCAGCGAATTGAAAGATTGTGACGACATCACCCGCAAAGGGGTGATTTTGAAATATCTCACCGCTCTCAAACAGATTTGCGATCACCCCGACCTTTACCGCGGCGGTGCATTGTATGAGAGCAGAGAAAGCGGTAAACTTCAGCAGCTTGAAACGCTGGCGGCGCATATTGCCATGAAACACGAAAAGGTACTGGTTTTCACTCAGTTCCGGGAGATGACGCCTGTTCTTCACGATGTGCTGGCACGTGTTTTCGGCAGACCCGGTGCCGTTCTTCACGGCGGAACTCCGGTCGGAGAACGGGCAAAACTCGTGGAGGCGTTTCAGAAACCGGGGGGCGTTCCCTTTTTCGTGCTTTCGCTCAAAGCGGCAGGGACCGGCCTGACGCTTACCGCCGCCAATCATGTGATCCACTTTGACCGCTGGTGGAACCCCGCTGTTGAAAATCAGGCGACAGACCGTGCATACCGCATCGGTCAGCACCGCAATGTCATGGTGCATAAATTTCTCTGTTCCGGAACGATCGAGAGCCGTATCGACCGGATGCTCCGCCGGAAACAGGGCGTTGCAGATGCTCTGCTGGAACCGGGGGAGGGGGTGACAGCCTTTACAGAATGGAGCGATGAAGAATTGTTTGAACTGACCCGATTGGAGAGTTGCGATGAATGATTTTTTTGACGAAGAAATGCCCCGCACTGTGGCACAGCGCAAGGCATGGGCAGCGAAACTTGCGGCGGATTACGCCGCTGAAAACGGTCCGTTGACCCCGGCTGTTCCCCACGGCAGAAACATCTGCAAACATTTCTGGGGGAAAGCCTGGTGCCGCAATGTGGAGCGTTATCAGGAATACGAAAGCCGTCTGCCCGCAGGACGCAGTTATCTGAAAAACGATGCGGTCATTGATTTGAAGATCTCCCCCGGACTTCTGCAAGCGGTTGTGGTCGGTCAGGAGGTCTATCAGGTAAAAATCACGATCGACCCGCTGAACGATGAAAAGAAACAGAGATTGCTTGAAAAGTGTGCCGGCAAAATCTCCTCGTTAGCGGATTTGATCGCCGGAGAACTCTCGGAGGAACTGCTCGGGATTTTCTGCGATGAAGAAGACGGGCTGTTTCCCGCCCCGGACGAGATCCGTTTCGACTGCAACTGCACGGACTGGTCGGAGCCTTGCAAACACGCCGCTGCCGTGCTGTACGGTACCGGGGCGCGGCTGGATGATGAGCCGGAACTGTTCTTTGTTCTCCGTGGAATAAGCACGGATGAATTTTTCTCGGAAAACATAAGTGATGCACTTCCATCCGTGCCGCTGGAACTGGATGAACAACAAATTTCTGCTATTTTTGATATTAAATTGAATTAATATTTGCATTTTACCAAAAACAATAGTATATTCTGCTTCCTGAATTCATTTTTTATACGAAATAAAGAAAGGCAGATGTATGAAAGGTTTATCCGGATGGATGACCGGAGTTGTCTCCGGTGTGTTGTTGATGTGTGTTATGAGCGGATGTTCAGCCCCCCGAATTACCGAAACCGGCAGAACGGCGGTGGAACAGTTTCTGCTCTCAACAGTTGTGGAGAGCGGTATCGGCAGTGCTGATTTCAGCGACCTTGCCGGACGCAAAGCGTTTCTGGAATACGACTATCTTGCTCCGCAGGTCGATAAACCCTATGTGCAGGGATACTTTGAAATGCACCTTGCCAACAACGGCATTATCGTTACCAGAGATGCCAAAGATGCTGATGTGCTGATCCAGGTTCTCTGCGGTGTGCTGGCGACTGATACGCACAAGTTCACGATCGGTACGCCCACGCTGCCGGTGCCGCTGCCGGATACCTCTTTGAATATTGCAATTCCTGAGATCCCGCTTTTTCAGAAGTTGACCCGTTCCGGTTACGGTCGTTTCTCTTTCAATATTCTTGATGCCAAGACCCGCAAGCCGATCCGGAGTATCACGGGCATTGAAGCCTCCACCAATTACACCAACTGGACGATCCTGCTGCTGCCCTTCAAATCTCACGATATGCCCTTGAAGATCCGTCAGGGAGCAGAAACGCACTTCGATATCGACTGGCAGTAAAACCGCTCCGGAATTCCCAAAGGCTGTTGCAAGAAAAAAAGCAACAGCCTTTTTTCGATAAAAAAAGCAAAATAATTTTTACAAAAAAATTCAAGAAGCATTTGACAGGTTGTAATCCACATGGTATGAGTAGAATGATGAAAATAAAAAAATATTTGCTGTTTACCGGAGGTGTATTTTTCATTATACTTTTCATTGTACTTTTCATTCCAATTAATGAAGGTTTTAGAAAACAAAAAATAATGAATGGCGTTTATAATCTGAAATTACTTGGTCAGGCAATGCTTGTTTATCAGGAACAAAATCATTGTCTTCCATTTGATCAAAATGGGAATATTTTATTTCAAAAAATGCCCCTGCAAACTATTTCATTCAAAAGTTACGCCACGCCTGATATTTACAATTGCAAAGGGAGGATACAAAAAGATGAAAAAACTGATTATATTGCCTTTGGGGCATCGGAGTGTTTTTATGATTTTTTTACAAACTCACGATACGTGATTGACATGAAAATCAAACCGGATGGCAGTGTAGTAACTTACAAAAAAAGCCTATAACATTTTTATTTTTGCTAATAAATGGGAATAATGAGAAAATTATGAAAAAATATATACAGTGGATTGCATTTTTTCTTTTCTTAATAACAGTTGTGGCATATATTCGTTTGAATTGTGAATATAAGCAATTTCAAGCTCTCCACATGAATTACGTGGGGGATTCTGCGACAAAACATGAATTATTAAAAATTTATAATTTCCTGGAAACTGGAAATTATCTTGATCAATTTGGGTATTTGAGAGGGGAATTTCGTTTCAATCATAAGAAAAAAACGGAAATATTATCAAAAATTTATGAAGAAAAACTCTTTCACAATTCCGGAACAGAAAATTCTGTTAAAGAAAAATTTTCTCACCAAGAGTATCTCAATTGTTTGCAAACCTTGATCGTTCTCTCCTATTTGATTGAATCTTATGGTATCGTGAAAACGCCTGAGGAAGGAGTTACTGAAAAAATTCAATTTATGCAATGCAAGATGACATTTTGGGTGTTGAATTTTCCTCATGGAGAGTTTGTTGGCAACGAAGCCATATTAAAAGACAGGTGTTCAAAAAATTTAAAAAAATTTAACTTCCCACAAAAAAATGATGTCAAAAATATCAAAGATAATTAATTGGTGTCATTTTATGAAACGATATATAAATTAAGGCTTTATAATTTAATTATTCGGCAGTGTAACGAATTTTCTGTAAAATTGCGTATGCCGGACGCGTAGAGTTATGCATAGGGCGCGCTCCGACGAGAATGGGCCCCCAACTCGTCGGAGTCGGAGCGCGAACTGTGTGTAACTCGGTTGAAATTCTGAAAAAACGTGATAATTTCTCTAAAAGACTCCTGGATAAAGTCAAAAACAAGAGAATTTATCACCAAAGGCGTTGCCACCCGATCCGTCAGGAACATTCTTGAAAAACTTTGCGGACTTGAAGTCAATACAATACAGGTCTGCCGCACCACGAAGAATTTGAAAAATATGCAGGTAAGGCTTCTGAATTTGCTGAATGGCTTGAAATCTCGCGCCAGACTCTATCGGAGTATGGCGCAAGCTGAGAACAACAAAATGAAACGAATTTCAAAATAAGGAGTTGAAAAAACGAACAAGATGTATTAAATTATCTCCCAATAAGGAAGCTTTGCTCAGAATCGCAACTGCGCTTCTGATCGAATTGGATGAAACATGGCTCGCTGAGAGCAAGCGTTACATCTAAGGTAATGCGAGGATTTTAGCGAATTTACAGAAAAAGTGTTACGTAGCCTTGTTTTTATACCTCTATTATTTTTCCGGAAATGCAACATGCACTCCGTTTGACTATAATTTATCATGCGGTAGGGCAAAATACAAGAACAAAAATTCAAAAAGACGTGTTTTTGTCAAAAATGCCGTTTAATAAATGCTTTTCCGCAATGGGTTATTTAAGATTCTGTTTCGTAGTGTTGATTGAGGCGATCAGAGTTATTCTGATTTTCCGTCAGAGAGTTTCCAACCGATCATATTCTGCAGAAGAAAGGAATATTTGCAAACACAGCTCTCTCATTTTTCATTTTTTCATCATACGGAGCGTGAGCGGAGTGCTTCATATCGGAATGAAATGAAGATGCTTCATATTGTGGAGTGAAACGAAACAATGCTTCATCTGAAAAGGCGTTTTTATGAAGCAATCCTTCGGATTATGAAGCGGCACTATGTGCCATGAAGCGCACCTTCGGTGCATGAAGATATTATGAGAGACACAAGAGGTCTTTCACGTTTCTGTCTGAAAGTTAAAAAAGCGGTTTGCCTCTTGATAAAAACGGATTTATGTTAATCCAAGAACACCGAAGTCGCATACTGCGCTTCAAAAATCAGGAGGACAAACCATGAATAATGTATCACAGAAACAGGAAAAAATCTACTTCGGTTTAGATATTTCTCAAAAGACTATTGAAATTTTTGTTTTAAAAGGTGAAAAAGGTGTCTCTTTTGGCAAAATTTCAAACACCCAAAAAAGTTTGAATGAATTTTTTGATAAAGTACCTGTTCCGTCTGAATCAATAGTTGTTGCCCTTGAAACCGGCACGCACTCTGCTTGGATCAGCCGTTTACTTGAAGCTCGTGGATATGATGTTATTGTTGCGCACGCCCGGGATTTGGCGTTCATTTATAAAGGTGATAAAAAAAGTGATCGAATAGATGCTGAAAAATTAGCTCGAATGGCTC
>JAFTUS010000117.1 GCA_017466125.1 Lentisphaeria bacterium
GTTCTCGGCGGGGCGGATGCGAACAACTACAGCATCAATGCGGACAGCCAGACCACCACGACCGTGAATATCGCCAAGGCCAATCTCACCATCACGGTCGATGATCAGGCCGATATCACATATGGTACTGCGGTTGCTCCGACCTATACGTCCACCGTACTGGCTCCCGGAGACACCATCACCGGAGAACTTGCCATTACCGGAAACAAATCCACTTCCGGAAACTGGATCGTCGGAACTCATGACATCACTCAGGGAACCCTGGCGGTCAATGACGGCAACAACGGCAACAATTACGAATTGCAGTTCAATGGAGACTCTTTCACGGTAAACAAACTCGGCGTTACCGTTGGCGGAATCACCGCTGTTGATCGGTTTTATGACGGAACTAAAGACGTTCAGCTGAATACCACGGGCGCAACCTTTACAACCATGATTACCGGAGACGACTTGACCGTCACCAACACCACTGGAACGATGACGAACAAAAACGCCGGAGACAAGAGTGTCGATCTCGGAACATTGCTTCTCGGCGGCGCAGACGCTCAAAACTACTTTGTCAACGACAACAGTCAGAGCCACACCACCGTCAACATCGGCAAAGCGACTCTTTCTTTGAACGTTACTGTGCCCGACAGCAAAACTTACGATGGTACTGTTTCCGTAGATGCCAAAGTTTCGGCGGATGGCATCATTCAGGGAGATGATGTTGTTCTCGATCTGAAATGGGAGTATAATTCCCCCAATGTTGCTGAAGCCGACAAAATCACGATCGTCCAACATGAACTTTCCGGAGCCCAGGCGGGCAACTACCAGCTGCCGCAGGATATTCCGTATAGCTCTGTTGACGGCAGCATTACAGCCAAAGACGTTCAGGTGGATTTCGTCACTGATGCTCCGTACATCTTTGACGGCACAGACCAGTCCGATTCCGTGTCTGCCACGATCACCGATGTCAACGGTAATAAAATCGATTTGGTGATCGACTGGAACGGCAAAACCTTTGTCGAAGCCGGCTCCTATACGGTCACAGCAGAACTCCGCCCGGCAGATCCCAACTACAAGCTGGTCAATAATACCCTGACGCTTAAGATGTTCGCAAAAACAGACAACGCTTTTGTGGTCTATACAGACGGCACGGCCTCCATCTATTCGGCGACGATTCCGGCTCTTCAGGGAAGTATTCTTGCCGCAGGCAATGCAGACGGCAGCATCTATACAATGCCCTGGGGTGAACTGATTGCCAAAGCGATGCTCTCCTATTCCCGTCACTTTGACGGCGGGGATCATCCCGGCATGAATTACGGCAGCGATCACCGTGAACTGACCGTTACTGTCGATACGTTGAAATTCCGTCCGATGGAAACGGACAACATTGTGCGGGACGCCTTTGAACATCTCAATTTCCGTGAAACCATCACCAAGCCGCAGGCTCTGTATCTCGGAAAAGAGTTGTTTATCGACAGCAATCACCCGGAATCCGACTATGTTGCGCTCTTCGAGAAACGCAGCTCAACTTATTCTCCCGGTCATGAACCGCTTTATGTTGAGCGGGATTACAGTGCTGACGAAAATGAATCTATGACGTTTTCATCTCAAATGGCAACGCTTTTCCTGCCGGGTTCCTTTGCAAAGGCAGAAAACAATTCTGCGGCGGAAAATTACGATCTTCCGATCCAAAGTTCAGCCGTCGCAGAAAAAGCTGAAAATATGAAGAGTGATTTGGAAAAACTTCTCGATGAGTTAAGCCATGTCTCGTGAGGTCGATACCGTATGTCCAAACAGATTTTGCTGTTGAGTGTCGCTTTTCTGACGTTTCTCCCGCTTGCGGGTGAAACGGTCAAGGCGGTTTTGTTTCCGTTCCGGGAGGCGGAGATCTCCTCCCGTGTGGATTCCACTTTGCAAAACTGTAAATTCCGTATCGGGGAAAAGTTCAAAGCCGGTGATGTTCTGATCGAATTGGACAGCACCCCCTTTTCACTGCAAGTTCAGCGCAATACAGTTCATCTGCAGTTCACCGGCTCCGCCTATCAGGATAAAAAGGAGTTGAAGCGTAATAATTTAACCAGTGATTTTGAATTGCAGAAAGCGGAGTTTGAATACAAAACGGCACAAACCGCACTGAAAGAAGCGGAACTGCGGCTCTCCTATTGCCGTATCTCCGCCCCCTTCCCCGGGAAAATCGTGGAAGTGCTGAAACAGGAACACGAGATCGTCAAAGCCGGTGAACCGCTTCTGAAAATCATCGACGACAGTTTTTTGTTCGCCGTTGTGAATTTTCCTCTGAAAAAAGTCAAGCCGACGGGAGCCGTCCTCAAATTGAAATTGGAAAATGATACGATCGTAAATGGTAAAATCTACGAAATTTCACCGCAGGTAAATCACCGGACAGGCACTCTCCGCCTCCGGATCCTGATCGATAATGCCGCCGGAACTCTCCGCGCCGGAATGACTGGTGAGGTAATAAATGCCGAATGATGATCTTGCCGGAAAATTAAAAACGTTTGCCGCCATATTGAAGTTCAATCACGATCTCTTTGAGGCAGAGAATTTTTCGCAAGCAGCAGCCATGGCAGTCAACAACAGCAGAACGCTGCTGAATTTCCGCAATTCCGTGCTGTTTGAACAATTCTCGGACAACAGTACCCAACTGGTGGCTCAATTCGGTCAGACGGAACTGCATCCGCACACCTTGCAGGTACAACTCTTCAAACAGTTGGCAGACCGTTTCAGCCGTCAGCAGAATGAATACATGGTCTGTGAATTGAAAGATGCCGCAGATTATGATGAAACCAACGATGAGAATGGCATCTGCATCTGTTTGAAACTGCTTCCGCCCCCCGGGGCAAAAAAACGGTGTACCCTTCTGTGGCTCATCGAATATGACAAAGAACTCCCGCCGTTTGCAGAAAATACCGCAAAACTGTTGGGCAAATCCGTTTCTGAGGCTCTTAATCTTGTAAAATATGCCGAATCCGCCAACTGGAAAGATCCGGTCAAAAGCAGAAAAAAATGGTTGTTCGCGGCTCTTATTCTCCTGTGCATCGGAATACTGCTGCTGCCGGTACGGGAAAGCACAACTGCGGAGTTCACGTTGAAATCTTCTCAAATCACAGCGGCATACGCCTGGTTTGACGGTCCGATCGCAAAATGTTTGAAACAGGATCAGACGCCGGTCAAAAAAGGCGATGTTATCGCTGTATATGACATCTCACAACGCCGTTATCAATATGAAATAGCTCTCGCCGCCCTGAATGAAGCCAAAGCGGAATTGGAACTGGAACGGCAAAATGCCTTTTCCGACGAATCCAAACTTGGGAAAGTCAAACTTCTGCAAAAAAAATGCGAAATGCTCGCCGTTCCGGTCGAAGAGGCCCAATGGTATCTGGATCACGCTCAGATCAAAGCCCCCGCAGACGGTATCCTCGCTTTGACAGATAAACGGGCAGAACAACTTGCCGGAAAAGCCGTCCGTACCGGCGACAAACTTTTTGAAATTCTCGCCCGCAACAGTCTGGTTGCTGAAATTCCGGTCAACGAACGGGATGCGTCCATATTACAGGACGATTTTTCCGCAGTTCTGTTTCTGCATACTGCCCCGGAAAAAGCGATTGCTGCTGAAATTTCAGAAATTGCCAGTTATCCGACCTTGACCGCACAAAACACATATTGTTATTTGGTGCGATCTGACCTGGTTCACTCTGCAGCCGACGATCTGCGGTTCGGTATGCGCGGGATCGCCAAACTTACAGGCAGGAAAGTCTGTTTGGGGTATATGCTTTTCAAAAATCTCATTCTTTATTTCAGGAAATTTTAACGGATGCAGAACTCAGCAGTGACAACCGGCATTCTCCGGCCGGATATAAAACTCCTGAACCGTGAAGGTCAGCCGTTGCTGTTTGATCCGGGGGCAGATGCCTATTTCAAGATTTCCACCAAAATTCTTGAAATAATCTCGTATATGACAGAGAAATGTTCCTTGACGGAATTTCAGAAAAAATTGGCAGACAACGGCATTCTGGCCACGGAAGAGGAACTGCTTGAAATCATCGCCTTTTTACAGCAGAATAATTTACTGACTCCCGAATACGGAGAAATCACCGCAAAGCAGAAACAACTCAGACGGCAAAAGGAACGTACCCGGCTGCTGCGTTTTTCCAGTGCTTACCTTTTTTTCCGCCTCCCCCCCTGGAGGCCGGAGAAATTCTTCAGGCGCATTGCACCATTTGTTTCATTCCTCGCCTCAAAAAGCGTGGTGATCCTGTTACTGCTCTTTGCACTGCCGGGGTACCTGCTGCTTTTGCGGGATGCGCCTCAAGTGAAAGCCGCTTTCGCAGATACCCTGTCGTGGGCGGGGCTGGTGAAATATTTTCTGGCGATCATTCTTCTGAAAATACTTCATGAAGCGGCTCATTCCATTGCCGCGATACACTTCCATTGCCGGGTGCGGGGGATCGGACTGGGTTTTATGCTTTTTTATCCCCGTCTCTACACAGATACGACAGACAGCTGGCGTTTGCCGCGAAAACAACGTCTGCTGATCGATGCGGCGGGTATCATTGCCGAATTGCTCATCGGCGGCATAGCCGCCCTGCTCTGGAGCAGTCTCCCCGGCGGCAGTCTGAAATCCACCATGTTTTATATCTTTGCCGTCAGTACCCTTTCCACGCTTCTTGTCAACGGCAATCCTTTTATCCGTTACGACGGTTATTACATTCTCTGCGACCTGCTCAATATTGAAAATCTGATGCAGAGGGCATCAAATCACATCAAGCAATGGTGGCGTTATTATCTGCTGAAACTGGGAACTCCGCCGCAGGACCCGAATGGGAAATTTCTGTTCTGTTTCGGGATATGCTCTTTCTGCTACAAGATTTTTCTTTACACGTCAATTATCCTTGTGATTTACCACAGTTTCACGAAAACACTCGCAGTGATCATGCTGCTGTTGGAATTTTATGCCATTCTCTTTTATCCCTGCTGGGTGGAGTTTCAAACGTTGCGCCGTCTGACGGGGAAACACGGAGTAAAATCATCTCTGTTTTTACTTGCGGGAATTCTTCTTTCCGGAGGCTTTATTCTCTTTTTACCGCTCTCCTGGGGGATCGAACTGCCCGGTGAAATCGTTCCGCAGTTCAGACTTCCCGTCACCATACCGGAAAGCGGTTTCCTGCAGGAAAGATCCGACCACGCGCCCCGCAAAGTCCGCAAGGGTGAAATTCTGTTCCGTCTGAAAAATCCGCTTCTGGAAACAGGGATCAAAAAGTTGGAGGCAACGACCCGCTGCGATCAAACTCAGCTTCTTCTGCAGCAGTTGGATGAAAAAGAGTACAGCAACGCTAAAATCACAGAAAAAAAGATCCAGTCCGATCTGGTTGCATTGAGCGAACTCCGCCGTCGTCAGGCAAGACAAACAGTCAAAGGGGAAGCGGACGGTATTTTTGTAAAAAATCTGCCTGACCTTTCTCCCGGCATCTATTTATCAGCCAATACTGACGCAGGGGCAATCATTTCGGAAAAACAATTGATCTATGCCTACGCAAATGACCGTGAAATTGCCGGGATACACAAAGGAATGACAGCAGAGATCACTGCCGGAGATGCACTTCACAGCATAAAAGGAGAAGTTATTTTCATCGATTCGGTTCCGGGAAAACTCCCCCCCGGTCCTCTGCTGCAGCCGTTCGGCGGTCCGATCCCGGTTTACCCTGCCGAAAAAGAGTTTATTCCGGTTCAAACGCTTTACAGAATAACGTTAAAACCGCTTGAACCGCCGAAATTTTCAAGCGGCAGGAGCGTCACAGTAAAACTGCATCATAAAGAACGGGCGGGAAAATATCTCATCCGTTTTCTCCTGACGTTTTTCCGCAAAGAATTCTGAAAAAGTGTAAGTCATTTAAGAAGGCTCTGTACGAAAGGTTGACTGATAAAAAAATCCGCGCGCAGCGCGTACTCGCCAGCGGGTGCTACCCGCACGTGGTCCAGCGGCGGAACGCTGGTCGCCGCCTTAAAATGGCGGCGAAAGTATAAGCGAAGCGTCGATATTGCCGCATTTGCGGCAATACCTCTCGCCGGGAGCGATGCCCCGATAAAAGAGCGCAGCGTATTTTATCGGGGCGTTGAGCGGACGGCGCATCCCGAAGCCCCTGTAAAAATCAGTCAACCTTTCGTACAGAGCCTTTTTTTATAAAAAAACTGCTGCTCACTTTTTGAGTTCGCAGCAGTTCTTGTTGTGTTTTTTGCTTCAGCAGTTGAAAACGGAGGGGTCGTAACCTTCCGGAGCCTTGTAGCCGAGAAGTTCGATACAGGTGGCTGCCAGAGAACTGATGCCCAGTCCCTCTTTGAGTTCCTTGCTGTATTCGCCTTTGTATTCGGGGTCGAAAACAATACAGGGAACCGGATTCAGGGAGTGGCTGGTCTTACGGCAGGGAACGCCGTCGGCATCCAGTTTCACATTGCCCTTCTTATCGTGTTCAAGCATATCATCGGCATTGCCGTGGTCGGCTGAAATGACCATGACACCGCCCGCTTTTTCAATGGCCTCTTTGAGGCGGCCGAGCTGAAGGTCGAGAGCCTCCATGGAGACGCGGACAGCTTCCATACTGCCGGTGTGACCGACCATGTCGCCGTTGGGGAAGTTGAGGCGGATCATCTGGTATTTGCCGCTTTCGATGGCTTCGATGACCTTGTCGGTGATTTCAGCGCACTTCATCCACGGACGTTGTTCAAAGGGAACCACATCAGAGGGGATCTCCATGTATTCGTCATAAACGTCATCGAACTTGCCGGAACGGTTGCCGTTGAAGAAGTAGGTCACGTGACCGTATTTCTGGGTTTCGCTGATGGCGAGCTGGTGGACTTTGGTCGCACAGAGATATTCATCCATGGTGCGGTCGATTTCGGGGGGATTGACCAGATAGAGTTTGGGGGCGTGCAAGTCGCCGTCATACTCCATCATACCGGCGTACATCACTGCCGGACGGCGGCCGCGGTCGAACTGGGTGAAGTTGTCGTCTTCAAAAGCGGCAGTGATCTCCAGAGAACGGTCGCCGCGGAAGTTGTAATAGATCACGGAGTCCTTGTCCTCAATGGCTCCGACGGGGGTCTTGCCGTCATCGGAGATGACAAAGGGCGGCAGATCCTGGTCGATCGCGCCGGTCTTTTCGCGGAGAGAAACGATCGCTTCATGGGCGGATTTGAACATGTCACCGTTGCCGTGGACATGGATCTCCCAGCCCTTGCGCACCATTTCCCAGTTGGCGTTGTAACGGTCCATGGTAATGACCATGCGGCCGCCGCCGGAAGCGATGCGGTAATCGACGCCGTCTTTATTGAGGTCGGCGAGAAATTCTTCAAAGGGATCGACATAATCCAGTGCGCTGGTTTCGGGAACGTCACGGCCATCGAGCAGAGCATGGATGCGGACTTTTTTGACCCCGGCGGCCTTGGCGTTTTCGATCATGGCTTTGAGGTGGCTGATGTTGCTGTGAACGTTGCCGTCAGAGAAGAGGCCGATGAAGTGCAGCGTGGAGTTGTTGTCAAGGGCGTTGGCAACAAGTTTTTTCCAGGTTTCGCCGTCGAAAAGTTTGCCGGAGGTAACGGCATCTTCGACAAGTTTCGCACCTTGCGAGAAGACACGGCCGCAGCCGATGGCGTTGTGACCGACTTCACTGTTGCCCATGTCGGCATCGGAGGGCATACCCACGGCAGTACCGTGTGCTTTGAGCCGGGTCATGGGGCAGGTCTTCATCAGACCGTCCAGCACGGGGGTGTTGGAGATGAGAACGGCATCACCGTCAGCGTATTTGCCAAATCCGACACCGTCGAGGATCGCCAGCAGAACAGGGCCGCGGCGGGGGGTGAATTTTTCATTTCTGGTCAATGCTTCGAGCATGATTTTATTCCTTATTTTCAATCATTATCACCGGCGCCGATGACGCCGCGTTTACTGCTTTCACAAAATTCAACAAACTCCTGAACCACCGGGATCATGGGGAGTTCGGCTTTGATTTTTTCGAGGGCGGCTCTGGGAGCAAGACCGCCGCGGTAGAAGATTTTGAAAACCTGTTTGATGGCACTCTGTTCTTCAGCGGAGAAACCGTTGCGGCTCAAGCCGACCCGATTGTAGGAGCGGGGGCCCATGTTGCGTCCCCAGCCGATCATGAAGGGCGGAATGTCTTTGGAGTAAACCGAACCGCCGGAGACCATGACGAAACGGCCGACGCGGCAGAACTGGTGGATCGCCACACAGCCGGAGAGAATGGCGTTATCCATGACGATACAGTGTCCCGCCGTCATGGAACAGGTGACGTAGATCACGTTATTGCCGACGGTGCAGTTATGGGCAACGTGGCTGGAATTCATAAACATACAGTGATTGCCGATCGTAGTGGCAGAACCCGGCTGTGCGCCGGTATGGATGGTACAACTCTGAAAGAACGTGTTGTCATCGCCCACATTGAGGTAAGTGGGTTCGCCCGGCACAACGGAGTGATCCTGAGCAGGACCGCCGAGAGAGGCGAAAGGGTGGAGGGTGTTGTTTTTTCCGAGCGTGGTATATCCGTCGATATTGCACTGGGCGATCAACTTTGTACCCGCACCGATTTTTACATTCGGACCGATGTAACAGAGAGGACCAACTTCAACGCTGTCGTCGAGAATTGCTCCGTCACAAACAACTGCTGTCGGATGAATTTTTGCCATAAGTCTTGCACTCCTTCCATAAAAAAGATGTTGATATTATTATAATATACCACTATTTTTGCATTCAGGCAAGTTTTCCGCTTGTAAAATTCGGGAAAAGATTTAAGTTATATGAAAGATATAACATTTTTCGAGGTAATTTTGGAAAAAATCTGTATTATTCTTGACCGCTTGCGCAGTGCGCACAATACGGGAAACATCTTCCGTATTGCCGAAGCTGTCGGCGCAAGCGAGATCATTGCCTGCGGCTACACCCCGGCCCCGCCGCATCCGAAACTGGCAAAAACCGCCATGGGGACGGATGAAATGGTTCCCTGCCGGGTGATGCCCGATGCGGCAACGGCGATCCGTACTCTGCGGGAAGAGGGATACAAAATGATCCTTGCTGCGGAGTATGCTCCGGGGAGTGTGTTTGCGTGGGAAAAAAAGTACGAATTCCCGCTGGCGATCGTTCTGGGGAACGAGGCGTTGGGGGTTTCGCCCGAAGCCCTTGACGCGGTGGATGGTCTGGTGTCGCTGCCCATGTTCGGTGAAAAGTGTTCGATCAACGTCGGCAATGCGGCGGCGGCGATCCTCTACGCTGTTATCGGAGTTTCACACTATGGAGTGGAAGTATGAAAATAAAATTGACGGGAAAAAATTTGCAGGATATCCGTCCGCTGCTGAAAACGTTCAACCTTGAAGAGACGGACGGAATTCCAGATGTGGTGATCTCTCACGGGGGAGACGGTGCCATGCTGGGGGCGGTGCGGGAGTTTGCCGGATTGCCGGTCTTTCCCATCCGCGATGCCGGAACGGCTCCGCTGTGCGAAGAACATTTCTGCGCCGGACAACTTGCCGCTCTGCAAAAGGGAGAACTGAATAAAACGATCCTGAATATGGTCTCCGGCGAAGTCGGCGGCAAAGTGATTTACGGCGTCAACGATGTTTTTCTGCATCATGCCGACCCCTCATCCGCCCTCCGTTACCGGGTGTGGATCGACGGTGAACTTTATGCAAACGAAGTCGTCGGTGACGGCGTCGGGATCGCCAGTATCCACGGCAGCACCGCCTATTACAGAAGCATCACCCACAGTCTTTTCCGGGTCGGCATCGGTCTGGCATTCAGCAATTCGACCGAAGAGGTAAATCATCTGGTGCTGAATGAGAAATCGCAAATCACCATAGAGATCGTCCGCGGGCCGGGAGTGCTGGTCGCAGACAATTCCCCCGACCATATCGCAGTCAAAGAGGGCGATGTGGTCAAATTCCGTCAATCGGAAGTGACGGCGGAACTGTGGGGGCTGGATAACTTCATGTGTCCGAAATGCAGGGTACTGCGTCACCCGAACAAACTGCCTTTCAGAGGATTTTTCTCTGTGGATAAAGAAAACCGTAATTAAAAAAATCAAGTAAGGAGGAACAAATGGTTACCGGTATCGTTCTTGTGAATGTGGAGCGCAGTATGCTTCAGGGAGTTATTGACGGATTGCGGAATATCAAAGGGATCGCAGAAGTCTACGCCGTTGCGGGGGAATATGATCTCGTTTTGATGATCCGGGTCAAAGACAATGCGCAGCTTGCCGACATCATTGCCAATCAACTGACCCGTGACCGTGGAATTATCCACACCAAGACGCTGGTATCGTTAAAGGCCTATTCCGATCTTGATCTGGAAAAGGTTTTTCTCGGCTGACCTGCCGGATACACAGTCAATTTTTACCTTTTGGCTCTGCACAGAACATAAACTGATGGAAAAAATCAGTTAACGTTTCGTACAGAGCCTCTCAAAAAAGTGCTTTCGCCGCAGAGTTCCGTTTTTTATTCAGCGGCTTTGACGAATTTGATGTTGCGCAGCCAGATGGAGGCTTCGGCAGCATCTTTTACGTTGAGTCCGATACGGACGACCCGGACTTTGGTCAAATCGAATTTCTGTTTCCGCAGATCGAAACGCACTTTTTTGAACTCTTTCCCCGGCGCAGGATACCAGAGTTGACCGATATTTTTCCAGTTCGGAGCCTGAAAGAGAATAAGGCAGTTGCGGAAACCGCGTTTTTCGGGATTGGTCTCCACTTTGATCTCAAATTCCAGAAAGTCCGCCTTTTTGTCTTCGGCAGAAAGAATAAGTCCGGGATATGCCCAGCGGTCTTTGACCGTATCCGCGTAGGAAATTTGAATATTCATGGCGTTATTCTCTTCATCCCAGTTGAACTCCATTTTCCCGCTGGAAGAAAAGTGTTTGACCCATGTTTCCGGCTTTCTGATATCTTCCAGAGCGTACAAATTCATTCCGGCACAGACGAGTACCAGCAGGACAAAAGTTTGTTTTACGATATTCATTTTTTTCTCCTTGTTTATTTGTTGAGAGTTGAAATTTCAGTTTGTCTGCGTTTCAGCACATCACCGATGTCACTGCGGAAGACCAACCACCCTTCACGGCGGTCTTTATCGGAATCGTTGACGATAAAAGCGTACTGCACAGTGTCGTTTGCTTTCCATTTTCCGCCGTTCTCTTTGGGGAACTTTACGGTGTAACGGGTGATATTTCCCTGACGGCTGACCTCGAAAAGCGGCTTGACCGGTTCTTTCCCGTTGCAGAAATAAACGGCTTTTCCGTTGCAGAGACCGAATTCATACAAGGTGCCGTTGAAGTACACTTGCAGCGAATCGCGCATCCACAATGCGCCCGGTTCTCTGCCGGTTTGCAGAATATCATCGGTCACATCGGCTTCCAGCACGAGAAACTCCGGAGTCCAGTAGAGTTTTGCCTCACAGGAGAGGTCGTCTTTGCCCTCCCACTCATAGAGAATATCCGAAGACGACACCACATCGGTACGCTTGTTGAGAATGACATTGGCTTTGCCGTTGACTTTCTGCCGGGAGGGAATGCTGTGCCAGACGATATCGGCTGTTTGCGTTTTCTGAACGCCCGCTGCCGAAAGTGTTGCCGTCAGGCGGACTTTTTCCGCTCCCGCCGCAGGGGTGAAGTAGACGTAAGTCGTTGTCATCGGCTTTGCCGCAAAAGGCATTTTCACACTCTTTTTGGCGGTTTGAAAATGGATTTCAGCCGAAATCGCCTCCGCCGTCGTATTACTGACGGCGGCACGCACCTTTCTGCGTCCCCACTGAAACGCCGGGGAAAGTTCAAATGCCAGCGGCACGGTCAGAGAGATCTCTTTTTTGTCGAACCCGATGATATTGCCTTTGGCATTTTCAAGCACCAGAAAGAGCCGTCCGGCAGCAAGGTCGGTGAGACTGCGGGGCATGATTTCAAAAGTGACCTTCTGCACTTTGCCGGGGGCGAGAGAGAGTTTCACATCGCCTGAAAGATTTTTCCAGTCTCCGGGCAGCTGTAATTTGAGTTTCCCTTCAAACTGCTGTTTCTGCGGATTATGCACGGTTGCAGTCACACAGAATTTCTGTCCGTAAACGGGAGTGGTTTTCAGCGGTTCAAAAGCGGCAGCACCTTTTCCCGGGACGGGAGTGACAATGTGGTTGCCCGCCTCAAGGCAGATGAAATCATTTGCCGGAACGAAACAGTATCCATTCTGCGGAACAAGTTCAAAAGCCACCCCGTCGGCAGTCGTTGCTGTCAGCGGAACAGATGTTTTTACAGGGATCGTACTCTTTGGGGCATCGGTATTCCAGCAGACGGCACTCTGTTTGCCGCTGCGCACCATGCGGACGGCTTTGAGCGGACCTGCGGAAATATTCTGAAAGTTATTGAAGCCGTTGAATTTGGCGTTGAGCGTATAGATGACCGGATAGAGGGGACTCGGCGCGCCGTTGTTATCCACCAGCACCACGTTTCCGAACTCCTCGACATGGGCGGGATTGGTCATACGGATCGTCCAGAGAAAGAGGATCATTCTTTCCAGTCCGTTGGCAAACGACAGAGCCGCTTCCCGCGGGATGCGGTAGAGCCGTTCCCCGATGCCGCCGGAGAGTTCCGTATTCCAGAAAGGTTTTTTCCACTTCATCTCCGCGGCGATCTTCTGATGCGTTTCAAGCCCGGTATAGTGGAAATCGTAGATGTCGAAATATTCACCGGCATTCTGTTTGCCCAACTCCCGCATAAAGGGGGCGGCGAGTTGGATCAAGCCTGTAACACCGCCGGGCAGGATGCGGATTTTTGCATTTTCTCTGCGCATGGGGGGAACGACCGTCTTGAGCATTTTGGCAAACTCCTTTGCCCCGCCTGTCCAATGGGATTCGGCATCGGATTCATTCCAGATGCTCCAATAGGTCACTTGCGGATAACGGGCGACGGCGCGGCGGGCAAATTCCGCGAATGTATTGTAATCGGCGGGGTCGCCGCCGTAGCCGTTTTTCACCTTCACCGCCCAGGGGGGAGAGTAGAGTAAATTCCAGGTGATATCCAAGCCGTATTTTTGTGCGAGAGCGATACAGCGGTCATGCTGTTCCCAGTTCCACACGTCCTGTTTGGGCTGGACGGAACTCCACGGCATATCGGTACGCACCAGAGAAAAACCGGTGTTTTTCACGCCGGGGAAATCCCGTTCCCCGTTGTATCCCGGCAAATGACAGTAGATGCCGAAACAGGATTTTTCGGGGTTCAATGGAACAACGGGCAGGAATTTGCCGATATTGACGGACTTCTGAAAGAGGATCTTCCCATTCTGCATAATGGAGTAGATCAAGCGGTAGCACCCCATTTTTTCTGCGGGAACGGTGAACTCCCTGACGATTTCCTGATTACCGGAAAGAGTGATTTCCCGAACCTCCGGAACATCGCCGTTGCCGTAAAAGTCGCAAAAGCGCAAGACCTCCTGATATTTCCCGGAAAAAGTTCCGTTGTTTTGGAAACGCAGTTTCAGCGGCATCGGTTCCCTGTCGAACTGGAGATTGCCCCGGTGTTTTCCGGTACAGGAGAAGACCGGTTCGGCACAGACCGGAAAAACGCACGCAAAAAGCAGCAGCGGCAGCAGAAATTTCATCTTTCACACTCCTATTTCAGCGTCCAACTGGCTGTTTTGGAGACGCCGGACTCATAAACCTGATAATTGAGGATGTAGTGCCTGAAACTCCAGTTGGCGATCAATTCATTGTAGGTCAACTGCTCCACGTGTCCGTCAGCCAAAGCAAGGGTCGCGCAGTTGTGATCGATGGTGATGGCACCGGTGGGAGTAGCGATCCGGTCACGGGGATGATACCACTGCGGATAGCCGTCTTCTTTGGTGGGATCACTGTTTTTTTCGCCGCGCGTTTCCACAAAAAGGTGAACTTTACTGGCGGCTTTCATTTTTTTGAACGACATGGTTTTTCCCTGCACATCGTTGCGTTTGATTATAATGTTTCCGACGATCTCCTTGATTGCGGGCCACTCCCAGTACCAGGTATCGTTGGAGAAGAAGAACATCCCGACACTCCACTGACCGTTGCATTTGAGCGATTTTTCCGACATATATCCCTGATTGATATACTTTGCCCGCCAGTGCCCGTTGGCATCCTGATCGGTAAAATGACCGTCATAATCCTCCTGATAGAGCAGAAGACTTGTCATGGTCTGCTTCAGATTGGATGCACAATTGATCGCCTGTGCCTTCTGCCTCGCCTTGTTCAAGGCGGGCAGCAGCATGGCGGCGAGGATGGCAATAATGGCTATGACCACCAGCAATTCGATGAGCGTAAAGTGTTTTTTCATTTTGAGTCTCCTTTTTTATTTTTCGGGTGTATTGGTTACGGCGTTTGCCAATCTTTCGGCGATGGCGGAAAGTCTGGTATCAAGATAGAGAACGGGGAACGGACAGCAGTAGTCCAGTTCAACGTTTCTGTGCAGAACCAGCAGCAGGTCATCCGGCACTTTCAAGCCGGATTCATAGACGGCATAAAGAACGCCCGGAACGAGGTTGTCCGGATAAGCGAGCAGGGCATCCGGTCTGGTTTTCCGGGAAAGAAGTTCTTTTGCCAAATTGTAGCCGATGGCGGTCCAGTCTTTGCCGAGGTACTCCTTTTCCTCCAGTTGACGGACTCTTGAAGGTGTGAAGTGAACTCCTGCATTCTGCAAACTTTCCAACAGAAATGATTGCGGCCCCGTCACCGGAACGATCGCCGCAGGGCGTTTCCGTTCCCGCAAGGGTGCGGCGAGACGCTCCCAGCCGCCTTCGGGAAAACGGTCTGCACTCATTGCTGCTTTTTTGACGGGCAGTGCAGAAAACCACTCTTTATCACAATTACGCACGAGAGTTCCGGCGATCGCCTGAACCTCTCCGGAAACGATGGCGCGGCTCATCTCATCCGGCGGAACGGTATGTTCCGCTTCGGGGCGGACATCGTTCCAGATGACGTAACTGCACCCCATTTCCGTCAGACGGCGGCAGAGTTCCGCCTGAATAAACTGAAAAGAGACTTCCTGACGGGGATCGGAGTTCAGACAGGAGTTGTAAATGCCGATACAGCGGATCTTCTCTCTCGCGGGACTGACAAATACGCCCCTGCCGTGCTGTTTGGTCAGGAACCCCAGTTCGGTCAGTTCATCCATTGCCAGATTGACCGAAAAAGAGTTGGTGTTCCAGAGTTCCGCCAGTTTGCGCAGAGAAGGCAGTTTTTCGCCGGGAAGGAGTTTGCCGGAAACGATCTTTTTCCGGATGAATTCAGCGATCTCCCGCTGGATGCTCCCTGTGCCGTTACGCTTAAAATCGGTAAATTCGTTCAGCATACACGCTCCTTGTTTTTTCTAAAATACAATATCACAGTTATAACAGTTTGTCAAGAAAAAAGCAAAAAAAATGTAAAAAAAATTTTTGTTGCCCGTTCCGGACTTGATAAAATGACGTTTCCGGTGTATCTTATAGCACGACACATTATTTAATTTAAATAAAAGGATCAAAATCATGAACGAAATCTCTCCTTTGCAGAAGGCGCGTGCCGCCTATGCCCCGAAACTTCCCGTCGCCCTGCGCAACGGTGCCGCCGTCAAAGTGACCGAAGGTGCCCCCACCACCGCCGTGGCCGATGTCGAAAAGATCAAAGCCATCTTTGAAACCACTTTCGGCAGCCCCGTGCTGACCTTTGAAGCCGGTGAAGCCAAAACCATGCCCGCAATCACTGCCGGTGTGATCCTCTCCGGCGGTCAGGCCCCCGGCGGTCACAACGTCATCGCCGGTCTGTATGACGGTCTCAAATCCCTCAACTCCGCCAACCGCCTGATCGGTTTCCTCAAAGGACCCGACGGCCTGATCAAAAATCAGTACATGGAACTCACCGATGAGATCATCGACGCCTACCGCAACACCGGCGGTTTCGATATGATCGCCTCCGGCCGTACCAAACTGGAAACGGTCGAACACTTCCAGGCCGCCTACTCCAACTGCAAGGCTCTCGGCATCACCGCTCTGGTCATCATCGGCGGTGACGACTCCAACACCAACGCCTGTATGCTGGCGGAATACTTCAAGAAAAACAACCTCGGCATTCAGGTCACCGGCTGCCCCAAAACCATCGATGGCGACCTCAAGAATGAGTGGATCGAAACCTCCTTCGGCTTCGATACCGCCTGCCGTGTTTACAGTGAACTTATCGGCAACATCGAACGTGATGCCAACTCCGCCAAGAAATACTGGCACTTCGTCAAGGTGATGGGCCGCTCCGCTTCTCACATCGCTCTGGAATGTGCCTTGCAGACCCACCCCAACTTCGCCATCGTTTCCGAAGAAGTCGCCGAAAAGAAAATGACCCTCGACCAGATCGTGACCGATCTTGCCAATATCGTTGCCTCCCGTGCCGCTGACGGCAACAACTTCGGCGTGGGCATCATCCCCGAAGGTCTGGTGGAATTCATCCCCGAAATCAAAGTGCTGATCGCTGAACTCAACGACCTGCTCGCCGCCAATGCCGCCAAGGTCGAAGATATGGACAAGGCTGAAAAACCCGCTTTCGCCGCTGCCAATCTGACTGCCGAATCCGCCAAGGTGTTCGCCTCCCTGCCCCAGGGCATCCAGATCCAGCTCTGCAACGACCGTGATCCCCACGGTAACGTTCAGGTTTCTCTCATCGAAACCGAAAAAATGCTCGCCGAAATGGTCGGAACCAAACTCAAAGCCATGAAAGCCGACGGCAAGTACAACGGCAAATTCGCCGCTCAGGTCCACTTCTTCGGTTATGAAGGCCGCTGCGCCGCTCCCTCCAACTACGATGCCGACTACTGTTACAGCCTCGGTTACAACGCCGCCGCTCTGATCGGCGCGGGCAAGACCGGCTATATGTCCAGTGTCCGCAACACCACCAAGCCCGCTGACCAGTGGATCGCCGGCGGTATTCCGATCACCATGATGATGAATATCGAACGCCGTCACGGTGAAGACAAACCCGTGATCCGCAAGGCTCTCGTTGAACTCGAAGGCGCGCCCTTCAAGTTCTTCGCCGCCAACCGTGCGGACTGGGCGGTCAAGACGGCCTACGTCTATCCCGGCCCCATCCAGTACTTCGGCCCCTCTGAAGTCTGCGACCTCGTCACCAAGACGCTGGAACTGGAACAGAAGTAAGTTATAAAATTCAACTGACAGGAGGGGAGGTTCGCGCCTCCTCTCTTGCCGTAACAGGAAATCACAACCATGAGCAATACCGATATTGATATTGATTATATCGCCTCCCTTGCCCGGTTGGAGATCGCTCCGGAAGAGCGGGAAAAACTCTCCGCCGAACTGAAAAACATCGTCAACTACATCGCCGAACTTTCCGAAGTCGATGTGGAGGGAGTGGAACCCACCGCCCACGCCATTGCACTTTCCAACGTGTGGCGTGAAGATGAGGCTGTCGAACCCGCTGACCGCACTCTTCTGTTTGAAAATGCCCCCGCATTGATGAACGGCGACCTTTTCAAAGTTCCGCAAACCCTGCCGGGAGAAGGGATCAACTGATGGATATTACAGCAAAAACACTTCACGGTCTCGCCGACGGATTGGCCAAAAAAGAGTTTTCCGCCTCCGAAGTCGTCAAAGCCTACATTGCCAAAGTCGATAAAGATGATGCCAATATCAAAGCGTTCCTCAAACTCGACCGCGAAAAGGCTCTCTCTGCCGCCGCTGCCGCAGATGAACGCCGCGCACAGGGCAAAGAACTCAGTCCGTATGACGGACTTCCCGTCGGCATCAAAGATTGCATCGTCACACAGGGCGAAACCTGTTCCTGCGCCTCAAAGCTGCTCGAACCGGTCGTTTCTCCTTACGATTCCACCGCCGTTGCCCGGTTGAAAGCACAGGGCATCATTCCTTTCGGCCGTCTGAATATGGACGAATTTGCCATGGGTTCCAGCTGCGAAAACTCCGCTTTCCAGAAAACCGCCAATCCTCGGGATCTCTCCCGTGTACCCGGCGGTTCCTCCGGCGGTTCTGCCGCCTGCGTGGCGGCGGACTTCGCCCCTGCCGCACTGGGTTCCGATACCGGCGGTTCCATCCGTCAGCCCGCAGGGTTCTGCGGCATTGTCGGCTTGAAACCCACCTACGGACGGGTCTCCCGCTACGGTCTGGTGGCGTTTGCCTCCAGTCTTGACCAGATCGGTCCCATGACCAATGATGTGGAAGATGCCGGTATCATTCTCGATATGATCTGCGGCAAAGACAAGATGGATTCCACCAGTCTGCCCGTGGCGGCAGGCGGTTTCGCCGAAGCCGCCCGCAACGGCAAAGACCTCAAGGGAATCAAAGTCGGTCTGCCCAAAGAATACTTCACCGGTTCCGGACTCACTCCTGAAGTGGAAAGAGTCATGGAGGAAGCCAAGGCGAAAGTCAAAGCTCTCGGCGGTGAACTCGTGGAAGTCTCTCTGCCTCATACCAAATACGCCGTTGCCGTTTACTACATCATCGCCACGGCAGAAGCCAGTGCCAACCTCGCCCGTTTTGACGGTATGCGCTACGGCGCGCGCAAGGAAGGGCGCGATCTGGTGGAGACCTACTTCAAGACCCGCGGCGAAGGGTTCGGCGCGGAAGTGCGCCGCCGTATCCTGCTGGGAACATACGTCCTTTCCAGCGGTTACTACGATGCCTACTACCTCCGGGCGCAGAAAGTGCGTACCTTGATCCGCAGAGACTTTGAAGAAGCCTACAAACAGTGTGATGTGATGCTGACTCCGGTCACTCCGGCTCCGGCATTCAAATTCGGCGAAAAATCCGATCCGCTTCAGATGTACCTTTCTGACATCTTCACGATCGCGTTGAACCTCTCCGGCAACTGCGGTATCAGCATTCCCGGCGGCGTCTGCAAAGAGACCGGTATGCCCGTCGGCATCCAGCTGCTCGCGCCCGCATTGGAAGAGGCAAAACTGCTCGCGTACGCCAACGCCATGCAGAGATAAAAACAATGAAACGGCAGTTGTTGAAAAACACAGAAATCGAAGTTTCAGAGATTTGTCTCGGACTGAGTCTGATCGGCGTGGAATCTTCAGAAGCGGCGGCATTTGAGATGCTGGACCGCTTTCTGGATGCCGACGGCAACCTCGTCGATACTGCCCGTTTTTACGCAGACTGGGTTCCCGGAGAGACCGGGCGCAGTGAACGTATTCTCGGCGACTACCTCCGCAAAAGGAAAAACCGGGATCGTTTTGTCATCTGTACCAAAGGCTGTCACCCGCAGTGGGAGACGATGGGAACGAAGCGGGTAAATCCCCAAGCGTATGCAAACGACCTTGATGCTTCTCTGCGCGCCCTCGGTACGGATCACATCGACCTCTATCTGCTGCACCGTGACGACCCCGATGTTCCGGTGGAAGTTCTGCTGGAAGCGATGGAAAAAGCCCGCAAATCAGGTAAAATAAGGGAATACGGCATTTCCAACTGGAAGTCCTCCCGCATCCGGGCTCTCACCGATGCCGCCGCTCTGCGCGGCTGCCGGGGCATACGGGTCGATCAGGAACTTATCAATTACGGCTGTATGAGCCACAATCCGCCGTGGGACCCCAGCACCGAAGCGTGGGATCACACCTATCCGGATGTTCTGCGCAAAGCGGATTGTGCGGTCATGGCATTTTCCGGTCAGGCTGCCGGATTTTTTCACAAGGTCTGCGCCGGGAAAGATCCCGCTGCCGCCGGAGCATACTACAACACGCCGGAAAATCTCCGCCGTGCGGCTGAACTGAAGAAAATTTCAGAGACCACCGGGCTTTCTTTGAGCGCACTGCTCCTCAAATATCTCCTTCAGGCGGAAACACTTCAAATCATCCCGCTTGTCCGCGGCGTTGACCGTGAACAGGTGGAACGGATCCTCGAAACGCTCGATGACACGCAAGTTGACTTCGGTGATTTGCGTGATTTTGAATAAAAAATTACGGACTTTGAACTTTGAAAAGCGGCATCTGCAATAAAGGTCAGCAGGGATACTTTTCCGCATACAATCTCTGATAATTGGCGTAAGCGTTCCGGTAGCGTCCCGCGTATGCGGCACTGAAACTGTTGGCAGTGTAACTGCGGTAACGTTCGAGACGCGGAGCGGCACTTTTGAGCGTATGCCGCAACTGTTTCAGCAATACGGCTCTGGAGTCATGCAGTTTTCTGATGTGCCGGGAATTTTCCTCTTCACTGCCGACTGCGTTGAAGTGGACAAGAATGGAATTCGCCCCGAAAAGTTCCTGTTCCAGCATGGTCAGTTTATTCCATACTTCCGCCATTCTCAAGGTGATTTCCTGCAATGCGAAAAGTCTCCGCTCCCGATTTTCGGTGTCGGGACTGGAGAGCAGTTTGAGAATGGCATCCGTATCGCTATGGGCGATGTGCAGCAGTTCCACCGCATTGGCGCATATCTGCATTTGTTCCACAGCGGGCTGGTTGTCATTCTCCGAATGAAGAGTGATCGCCACCGCCTGATCCCATGCGGCATCCCGACGACCCATCAAACCCGGCAAATTCTGTTTTGTCAGGTGACACACCCGTCTGGGGTGGGGAATATTTCTATTTTCCGCCATAAATCACTCTCTATATTGTATTTTCAGGAACGAAAAACCGGGGGAGTTCCCCCGGTTTCCGGGTCATACAGAACAGGTGTTCTGTTATTTCGCTTTGTTGACAACGCAGGAGGTATCGCCGTTTTCAAAATAGGCGATCGTCTGTTCTGCGGCACGTTTGGCAGCAACAAAGTTGGCTTCATAGGTATTTGCGCCGAGGTGCGGAGCCATGACATCGGCGATGTCGGCAACGCTCTTCGGACCGGCGGCATCTTTGGGATAAACGTCGTTGCAGAAGAAGAGTTTCTTACCGGCTTTGGCGGCACGGAGATCGTCTTCATTGATCACACCGGCGCGGGCGCAGTTGATGAGCATGGCACCCTCTTTCATCAGACCGAAAAGTTTGCCGTTGATCATGCCGCGGGTCTCGTCATTTTCGGGAATGTGCAGAGAAACATAATCCGCTTCGGCGAAAATACGTTCCACCGTGGTCAGTTCCACGCCCAGTTTTTCAGCGACAGCGGGGGGCAGGAAGGGGTCATAGCCGAGAACTTTGACCTCAAAGCCGGAAAGACGTTTGACCAGCAGCTGACCGATGTGACCGAGACCGAGGATACCGACCGTTTTTCCGGTGACTTCGTGGCCCATGAATTTGCTCTTTTCCCAGTCACCGGCGCGGGTGGAGGCGTCAGCGGGAATGAGGAAACGGGAACCGGCGAGCATCATGGCAACGACCTCCTCCGCCACGGCGTTGGAGTTGGCTCCGGGAGTATTCATCACATCGATATTTTTCTCACGGGCATATTTGGTGTCAATGGTGTTGAAACCGGCACCGGCACGGACGACCAGTTTGAGTTCCGGCAGTTGATCGATGATTTCTGCGGTAATTTTTTCACTGCGGACAATAAGCACCTCAGCGTCACTATTGGCGGCGACCAGATCCGCAAGCGGAGTGGCTCCGTCCAGCACGACTTCGTAGCCGCGTTCGCTCAAAAGGGCAGCGGCGGCTTTATCCAACTTCGTAGGTATCAAAACTTTGTGCATTTTTTCTCTCCTGAATGGTGATTGAGTTTCTGCGTTCTCTTAATATACAGCAAAAAAACTCTTTTTTCAAGCATGATTAAGTAAAAAAATATCAAAATATGTGCCGCAAAACACTTTGCGGCCTCCGCAAGAGAGAAATAACCGAATATTCTTTTGCTGAAAAACTTGAAAAAACAGCAAAAACGGTGTATGTTATATTGTTTATGCAAATAATTCTGAATAATTGTAAAGAAAGGTGCTTTTCATGGATTATCTTGAATTGACGATCGGAGCGGTATTGGTCAACAATATCGTTCTGTCCAAGTTTCTCGGGATCTGTCCTTTCCTCGGGGTTTCAAAACGCCTCGGTACGGCAATGGGCATGTCGGGAGCGGTCATATTTGTTATGACGCTCGCCTCTTTTGCAACGGCTCTCGTCTCCAAATATCTGCTGCAATTCGATCTGGACTGCATCGGTTTGGGGCATATCGACCTCGGTTTTCTGCAAGTGCTGCTCTACATCCTCATCATCGCCGGACTGGTTCAGCTCATCGAGATCGTCATGCAGAAACTCTCCGCAAAACTCTATCAGGCTCTCGGCATCTACCTGCCGCTCATTACCACCAACTGCGCCGTTCTCGGTTCGGCGACCATGAATGCCAATGTCGGGCGCGGCGTCCTTGCCTCGACCCTCTTCGGCCTCTTTTCCGGCATCGGTTTTGCGCTGGCACTGCTGCTTTTCGCCAGTCTGCGGGAGCGGCTGGAACTGGCGGATACGCCCCCGGCGTTCCAGGGCATTCCCATCGCGCTTGTTACGGCGGGCATCCTCGCGATGGCTTTCGTCGGATTTTCCGGACTGTGTTAAGGAGAAAAAATCATGACTGGAATTATTATTTCTGCAGTTATCCTCATGGCGTTTCTCGGTTTGATACTGGGCATCATCATCGGGGCATTCGCTAAAATCTTCAGAGTGGAGACCGATCCCCGGGTCGAACTCGTGACCGAACTCCTCCCCGGTGCAAACTGCGGCGGCTGCGGTACTGCGGGATGCGCCGACTTCGCAAAATCCGTCGTCGCCGGGATCAATCCCCCCGGCAAATGCCCCGTTTGCAGTGCCGAACAGGTCACTTCCATCGCCAAAGCCCTCGGCATCGAGGTCGGCAGCGTGGATAAGAAAAAAGCCATCGTCCGCTGCGGCGGCGATGTGAACCAGACCAAACGTTCCGCCACCTACATCGGCGTGGCAGACTGCGTTTCCGCCTCCATGGTCGGCGGGGGGTTCAAAGGGTGCGCCAGCGGCTGTCTCGGACTCGGAACCTGTGCCAACAAATGTCCTTTCGGCGCGATTGAAATGATCAACTCGCTCGCCGTCATCCATGAGGAACTCTGCGTCGGCTGCGGCAGTTGTGTTGCGGCATGTCCCCGCGGCGTCATCCAACTGGTTCCCGCCGATGCCGCCGTACACGTCTACTGCAACAGCCTTGACAAGGGCGTGGACAAGAAAAAAGTCTGCAATGTCCCCTGTATCGGCTGCCGCAAGTGCGTCAAGGCATTCCCCGACAAGTTCATCATCAACGGTTTCCGTGCCGAAGTCAACTATGCGGCGGAAATTCTCCCGACCGTGGAAGAAGCCGAGTCCGTCGGATGCCCGACCGGAGCCTTGCTCTCCGCTGTGGCACACTTGAATATTGAACAGAACAACCCCGATTGGAGTCCGGCAAAATGAAACGTAACCTCCTTTCATTCCCCGGCGGCATCCACCCCGCCGGAAAACACAAAGAACTCTCCAGCAGCACCCCCATCCAAACGGCTCCGCTGATGGAAAAATACCATGTCGTCCTCGCCCAGAATGTGGGCAAGCCCCCCAAAATGATCGTGGAACCGGGTACTGAAGTCAAAAAATATCAACTTATCGCCGAAGCGGACGGTTTCGTATCCGCCAATCTGCACGCCCCCACCAGCGGCAAAGTGACCGGCATCGTCAATGTTCCCGGGGCAATGGGCTCCCTCGTCCCCGCCATTGAAATCATCGCCGACGGCAAGGATGAAGCCTGCGAAGCCATGCCCTCCATCGACTGGCAGAATGCCGGACGCGATGAACTGATCCGGCGCATCGGAGACTGCGGCATCGTCGGTATGGGCGGAGCGGCATTTCCCAGCCGGGTCAAACTCTCCCCTCCCCCCGAAGTGAAGATCGACACCGTGATCCTCAACGGCGCGGAGTGCGAACCTTACCTCACCGCAGACCACCGTTTGATGCTGGAACGTCCTGAAGATGTGGTCATCGGTGCCGCCATCCTCGGCAAAGCGATGAATGTGGAAAATGTCGTCATCGGTATCGAAAACAACAAAACCGATGCCTATGAAGCATTGCTCCCTGTTGCAGAAAAATACGGCGTCAAACTTGCATTGCTCAAAGTTCAGTATCCGCAAGGATCGGAAAAGCAGTTGATTTACGCCATCACCCGCCGCAAAGTCGCCACCGGCGCACTGCCGATGAGTGCCGGTTGCGTGGTTCAGAACGTCGGTTCTGCCGCCGCCGTCAAAACAGCGGTCGTGGATGGACGCCCCCTGATCGAACGCATCACCACCGTTACCGGTGAAGTGGTGAAAAATCCGGGCAACTGGCTGCTCCGCATCGGTACGCCCGTCATTGAAGTTCTCAAACTTGCGGGCGGCGTCACCGCCGAACCGGGCAAACTGATCCTCGGCGGCCCGATGATGGGTTTTGCTGAAAAATCGTTCGATGTTCCGGTCAGCAAGAACACCTCCGGTATTCTGCTGCTGTCGGAGGATGCCGCTTACAAATTCAACTCCACCAACTGCCTGCGCTGCGGACGGTGTGTAGCGGCATGTCCGATGCTGCTCGCCCCCTGTGTGATCGGCACTGCGGTTGAGGGCGGACGTACCGACCTCGCCGCTGAAAATCATGTCATGGACTGTCTGGAATGCGGAGCATGTGCATTCGCCTGTCCTGCCCATCGGCCGCTGGTGCAATATTTCCGCCGCGCAAAAGCGGAAATCCGCCGTCAGAAAAAGTAACCAAGTTTACGGGATAAAATATCATGGAAGAAAACAACAACAACATCATGCTCCCCTCCGGCGACAAACTGGTTTTGAGCGTATCACCTCACATTTCCACCCCCGACAGTACACGCAAAATCATGTTCAAGGTGCTGTTGGCTCTTGTTCCGGCGTTGATCGCCGCAGTCTGGTTTTTCGGCTGGGATGCAGTCCGGGTCATCGTCCTTACTCTCGCGTTTTGCGTAGGAGCAGAAGCCCTCTGGTGCAAGATTTTCAGCAAACCCGTTCTGAAAAATATCACCGACGGCAGTGCCGCTGTTACCGGTATGCTTCTGGCATTCAACCTCCCCGCCTCCGCCCCCTGGTGGGTCTGTCTTATCGGCGCACTGCTGGCGATCTGGCTGGGCAAACAGGTGTTCGGCGGACTGGGGCGCAACCCCTTCAACCCGGCACTGGTCGCCCGCGTTGCATTGCTGATCGCTTTCCCGGCGATCATGACCACCTGGCCCGCGCCCCGCGGTTATGAGGGCGATACGGTCAAAACGGCAGATTACGTCACCTGTGCAACGCCGCTTTCGGAAGTCGGCACGACCCCGAAATCCACCGACAAACACGCGATCAATATGGGAAAATTTGACGATGCCGGTCTCCGCAAGGATCTCTTTTTCGGCAAGCGGGGCGGCTGTCTGGGCGAAACCAGTGTGCTGGCTCTGCTCATCGGCGGAGCGATGCTGCTCTGCTTCAAACTCATCAACTGGCGTATTCCCTTCTTCTACATCGGCACGGTGGCAGTCATCACCAGCATCGTGAATTACTTCTATCCCGGCATGACCCCGACGGCTCTATTCCACATTCTGACCGGCGGACTGATGCTGGGTGCATTTTTCATGGCGACCGACATGGTGACCAGCCCCGTAACCAAAAAAGGGGGCATCATCTTCGCTGTCGGCTGTGGAGTTATCACTTCCCTCATCCGTATCTGGGGCAACTATCCGGAAGGGGTCAGTTTCTCCATTCTTTTCATGAATGCGCTGGTTCCTCTGATCGACCGCTGGACCATGCCGAAAGTCTTTGGAAGTGAGGTGGCAAAATGAAATTGCGCGAAACTGAAAATATCGTTATTCTCGGCATTTTTCTGGCTCTGACCGGTCTGATTTCCGCTCTGGTGCT
The DNA here is from genome assembly GCA_017466125.1 of Lentisphaeria bacterium. Taxonomy (GTDB): domain Bacteria; phylum Verrucomicrobiota; class Lentisphaeria; order Victivallales; family Victivallaceae; genus Victivallis. The sequence goes on from JAFTUS010000117.1 coordinate 25,793, forward strand.
TGCCGTTGTCTCCGGCGTAGCGGAGGGCCCCATCAAGGCCGCAGAACTGCGTAATGCGACCGCCGCACTGAAGGATGTTCTCCCGGCTTTTGACAATGAACCCAGCCAGTGCAAAACAGAAATCAACGGCATCACGTTCTACGGTGCGAAGAAAAACGGCAAACTGGTCGGCTTCGCAGCAGAAGGTTCCAACAAACTGGGCTATGCCGGAAATATCACCGCCGTCATCGGTTTTGAACCCGATGGCACGATCCGCTCCATCCTCATCACCAAACAGGGCGAAACTCCCGGACTCGGCACAAAAGCGTGCGAACGCAAACATATCAAGACCATCTTCAACTTCTGGAAACCCGCTCCCGCCGGACTTGCCCCCAACGCTTTTCTCGACCAGTTCAAAGGGAAGAAAACCGGCAATTACAAGGTTGCCAAAGACGGCGGCAAAATCGACTATATCACAGGTGCGACCGTCACCAGCCGCGCCATTACGGCACTGGCGGCAGAAATCCAGCAGACCCTGCTGAAAAACCATTCTGCCATCAGCAAAGAGATTGAGAACAAAGGAAAATAACGATGCCGATATCCTATCAGAAACAGGAAAACATCAACCTTGCCAATATGCTTCCCTTTGAAAGTTTTCTTGGTATTGCTGATTTGAATTCACTCCAACAGTCCGATGCTGTGGAGAGTTTTCCTGTTCAATATCCGGATGAATACAGTTTCCTTCACGAAGCGGCGGTCATCGTCTGGCGGGGAATTATTTTCTGCTCCTGGTACAACTGTCCGGAAAAGGAACTTCAAGGGTTCACCCCCATCCGGGGAAAATTCTCCAAAGACGGCGGCAAAACGTGGAGCAAGGTCGAAACCATTGCAGAAGACCCCGAAAAAAAGTTGATCTGCTGTCCGCCCGTCTACGGGATCTGCGACGGTGAACTTTATATGCTCATCAATACCATGGTCGGAGCGGATTTGATCCACTCCATCGAGTTTTTCAAATTCGACCCGGCAACGGAGAAATTTGTATTTCTGAAATCCGAACCGATCCCTTTCAAACTCAACACCAATGTGTATGCGCTGGATAACGGCAAACTGCTGCTGCCGGGACGGATCGCAGAAATGGACTCTTTTCCGGCGACTCCGGCGGTGCTGATCTCCGACTCCGGTAAAATCGATGCCCCGTGGCGTCTGGTGAAGATCCAGCAGGACAAGTTCCTGCCGGACGGAGCGGCACTGGTTCATCCGGAACTGACCGCCATCGTTCAGAAAAACGTCATTACCATATTCAGCCGCAACGACAATCGCAACGTACCGCTTTTCTACCGTTCTGAAGATTTCGGCGAAAACTGGAGCGGAGTCATGGCACACGATATTCCCTTTACCAACTCCAAAATCTACTCCGGCACCCTCGCCGACGGCAGAAATTATCTGATTGGAAATATCGCAGATTCGGTAGAAGCGGCATATTCCCCGGAAAGCCGTGCCCGGCTGGCTCTCTTCGTCAGCGACCCCGGAACACTCAAATTCAGCAAAGGCTGTCTGCTGCAGAGTGGATACAATGCCAAATGGGATCTTCATCCCCAGTGGAGTTATCCCGCTGCCTGTGAATGGGGAAATAAACTTTATGTGATTTATACAATGAGTTCAGACGGCGACCAGAGTCACCGGGGAGCCATGCTCTCCATCGTCGATCTGCAAAAAATATAGAGGAAAAAATGAGTTATCAATTTGTTTCTGCACTGGAAAAAGAACTCCGTGCCCGTTTTGAAAAGTTTCCCGCCGATTTGAGCATTTCGCTTGAACGGTGTCCCGCCGGGATGAAGGGGGATTTCGCTGTCAACTGTTTCCGTTTCGCCAAATACTGCGGCAACCCCATGGCGGCGGCCGCCGCCGTTGCGGAGATCCTGCAGAACCACCCCGATGTGGAAGCCGTTGAAGTGGTCAAAGCATTCGTCAACGTCACCGTAAAAGCCGCAGCTCTCCACCGGGATACCGTTGCCGATATCGAAAAACTGCTGGAAGATGGAAAACTCCCGGAAAATCTCCGCCGCCGCATCCTTATCGAATACTCCGCCCCCAACACCAATAAGCCCCAGCACCTCGGCCATGTCCGCAACAACACGCTCGGCATGAGCCTTGCCGCATTGCTGAAACGGGTCGGCCACGATGTCATTGAAATCAATCTGGTCAACGACCGCGGCATCCATATCTGTAAATCCATGCTGGCTTATCAGCGATTCGGAAACAACTGCACTCCGGAAAGTACCGGAATGAAAGGCGATCATCTGGTCGGCAAGTTCTATGTGGAATACAACAAGGCGTTCTCCGAACAGGTCAAGGCACTGAAAGAATCCAACCCCGAACTGGCGGATAAAGACAGTGAAGAACTTTTCCTCCAAACCGAAATCGGCGCAGCCGCACAGAAGATGCTTCAGGACTGGGAAGCCGGAGTGCCGGAAGTCCGCGCCCTCTGGGAAAAAATGAACGGCTGGGTTTTTGACGGTTTCGCCGAAACCTACAAGCGCATGGGCATCGACTTTGCACACACCTATCTGGAAAGCCAAACCTATCTGCTGGGAAAAGACATCGTTTCCGCCGGTCTCGAAAAGGGCGTTTTCACCAAACGAGAAGACGGCGCTGTGATCTGCGACCTCGGAAAAATGGGCAAAAAAGTGGTTCTCCGCAGTGACGGCACCAGCGTTTACATCACACAGGATATGGGAACCACCCTGCGGAAATTTGAAGATTACAAACCCCAGAGCCTCATCTGGGTCGTGGGCGATGAACAGAACCTCCACTTCCAGATGCTCTTTGAAATCATGAAACGCCTCGGTTACGAATGGGCGGACAGCCTCTATCACCTCTCTTACGGCATGGTCAATCTGCCCACCGGCAAGATGAAAAGCCGTGAAGGTACTGTCGTCGATGCCGACGACCTCTTCGACGAAATGGCAGGGCTTGCCATGGATGCGTGCAAAGAACGCGGCGGCGATGAACTTTCCGCAGAAGAGTTGAAAAACCGCGGCGAGATCATCGGTCTCGGTGCATTGAAGTTCATGCTGCTGAAATTCAACCCCAAGACAACGATCATGTTTGACCCCGCCGCCAGTTTGAAATTTGAGGGCGACACCGGCCCCTACATCCAGTACGCCGCCGCCCGTATCAACTCCATCAAACGCAAAGCCGCCGAAAAAGGCTTTGATTTCAGCGATCCGGATTGGAGCATCCTTACGGCGGAGGCGGAAAAGAACCTCACCATGACCATCGGCTTCTATCCGGGTATCCTTCAACTTGCGGCAGAACGGCGGGACTGCTCCGGACTGGCGGAATATCTGCTGGATCTTGCCAAGGCATTCAACCGTTTCTACCGGGAATGTCCGGTTCTGGCGGCAGAAACTCCGGAACTGGTCTCCGCACGTCTGGCACTGGCAGAATCCTGCCGCCGGGTCATCGTGGACGGTCTGAACACCATGACCATCAAAGTTCCGGATGCCATGTAAGACAGAAAGCAGGGCGGCTCTATGAAACTGATTATAACAGCATGGGATTGGCTCTATCTGTCGGCTTTCGGCGGCGGATTGATTTTGACGCTGCTGACGACTCCGCTCTGCAAACGTCTTGCCGTGAAACTGGACTTCATGGACCGTCCGGCAGACAATCACAAAGGTCATGCCAAAGCGACGCCGCTGCTGGGGGGACTTGCCATGTTCACGGCGTGGCTCATCTGCATCGGCATCGGGCTTGGTCTGGCGGAAAAAATGGAACTGCTGCAGCCGTATCTCAATGGCTTGAAATCGGTTTTTCTGCCGCTGCTCTCCATCGTTATCGGCGCACTGCTTGCGGTCGTTCTCGGTCTGATCGATGACAAGTATGCTTTGAAAGCCGGAACAAAGTTTCTCGGACAGTTCATCGTTGCGGCGATCGCAGTGACCTTCGGCAAGATCCAGATCGGCTTGTTCCTCACCAGTCCGGTACTGGTCTGGTGCATCTCGGTATTCTGGATCATGCTGCTGATGAATTCCATCAACTTTTTCGATAACATGGATGGTCTTGCGGTCGGCACGATCGCTGTTGCCATGGGGCTTTTTGCGGTTGTCGCCGGGTTGAACCAGCAATACTTCATCGCGGTATTCGCAGCGCTCTGCTGCGGTGTCTGCTGCGGCTTCTGGGTCTATAACACCACCCCCGCCTCGATTTTCATGGGGGATTCCGGGAGTCACTTTCTGGGCTACCTTGCCGCAGTGACGGCGGCGGGCGTGACCTTTTTCAGTCAGGAAAGTTCCGCCACCCGTCTGCCGGTACTGATGCCGCTTTTCATTCTGGCTCTGCCGCTCTTTGATACGGCAATGGTGGTCATTATCCGCACCTGCAATAAAAAGCCTTTCTGGATCGGGGATCACAACCACATCTCGCACCGTTTTGTCAAAATGGGAATGAGCCGCAAACGTGCAGTGATGCTGGTGCATCTGCTGGCGTTGACCATCGGCATCGGCGTACTGCCCATTCTCTGGGGAACGCCCGCGACCGCCGGGATCATCGTCGCCCAGACAATTCTGCTGCTTCTTGTGATCACCGCTTTGCAATTTTTCGCCGAAAAAAAGGATTGAACTATGTCGAATGAACCCCGCAAACGTCCCTCCTGGGATCAGTATTTCATGGACATCGCCCACATGGTTGCGGCACGGAGCAACTGCTCCCGCCGTCAGGTTGCGGCGGTGCTTGTAAGAGATTGCCGGATCATCTCTACCGGTTACAATGGAACTCCCCGCGGTGTACGGAACTGCTCTGACGGAGGCTGCCCCCGCTGCAATTCCGACACCCCGTCGGGTCACGGACTTCATGAATGTCTGTGCAGTCACGCCGAAGAGAACTCCATCGTTCAGGCGGCATATCACGGAATTGCCGTAAAAGGGGCGACGCTCTATACGACTTTCAGTCCGTGTCTGCAATGTGCAAAAATGATCATCAACGCCGGGATCGTGGAGGTCGTCTACCATCAGCGGTACTCGATCGACGATGTATCAACCCGTCTGCTCAAAGAGGCGGGCGTTATCATCCGTCCGCTCAAGGAGGAAGAAAATGACTGAAAATCCGAAAGACGGCATCATGACGCTCAATGAGGCGGTTTCATGGCGTGAGGAACTCCGCAAAGCGGGAAAGAAACTGGTCATCACCAATGGCTGTTTTGATTTGCTCCACCGGGGACACGCAGAATATATGTATGAAAGCCGCAACCTCGGGGATGCACTGCTGGTGCTGACCAATTCCGATGCCTCCGTCCGCGCCCTGAAAGGACCGACCCGCCCGGTGATCGACCAGTACAACCGCGCCTATATGCTCTCTGCACTGGCAAGCGTGGATGCGGTTGTGATTTTCGATGCGCAGCAGTGCGACAAAGAACTGGCGGCACTTGCCCCGGATATTTACGTCAAAGGCGGAGACTACACCATCGACAGTCTGAATCCGGTGGAACGGGAAGTATTGCTCAAAGCGGGAACCGAAATCGTTTTCAAGCCCTTCATCCCCGGATTTTCCACCACCACCATCGTTGAACGGATCAAAAATGCGGAGAAATAATCATGCCCAACGCTGAACAACTTGCCGCAAAAGCGGCGGAACTGCTGAAAAAAGATGCCGTTATCATTACCGCCGTGGAAATCAAACACAACATCGTCAACCGTATTCAGGTCTACTTCTGGAGCGACGGCGAAGCGGTCATGGACATCATCAACAAAGACGATCTGGTGCAAAACTGGCCCGACAGCGGCGTTTACACCCTCAATACCAACGCCAAAAACTGCGATTTTGCTTTCCGCAAAGTGGAGATGTTTGAAGGTGAAGAAGATATGTATTTCCGCATCGACGGCACCCACGAAGAAGCCGATGATTTCGGTCCACTTCCGACGGTCCTTTTCCTTGAAACAGTCGAAGCGATCTGCCGCCTGAAATGACCCCGCCCCGGGCGGAAACATGCGGCAATACAATTTTCCGCATGTTTCCGGAGTCCTCAACACAGCGGACATCTCGAACAAAAATGTTGTAACTGTTGATGCAAGTTACAGTTACCAAAAATAATTTTACATTTTTTTCAATTTTGCTATTGCTTTTTTAAAAAAAATCAATATAATTACTGTTAGACTATATTTCGATATAGTGTTTCAGGTAGATTTTTACGACAGCAGAAGGTTCTGCTGTTTTGATCTTGCTGTTGATTTTCTGACTGTTTGATACTCAGTCTCTTCCCTGCGGTTCAGGTTGTTGCAGTAATGATCTTCGTAATAAAAAACTAAAAAAAAGCAAACAGGGAAGCAGAAAAAGGAAAAAATGAACATCTACGTCGGAAATCTGCCGTACGCCGTCAACCGTGACGGTCTGAGAGAACTCTTTGCCGCCTACGGCGAAGTCACCTCTGCCCGCATCGTCATCGACCGGGAAAACAACCGTTCCAAAGGATTCGGCTTTGTGGAAATGCCCAACGACGAACAGGCACGTCAGGCTGTCGAAGCTCTCAACGCTCAGGAAGTTGACGGCCGCAAGATCGTCGTCAATGAAGCACGTCCCCGCGAAGAACGCCCCCGCCGCGAATTCACTAAACGTGAAAACTGATCCCGCTGAGTTTTAAGACTCCGAAATGGCTGTTGCCTTCAAAAAGCAACAGCCATTTTTGTACGTACAAAACAAAAAAACTGCCGTGAAATCACGGCAGTTTTCGTATTTATCAGAAAGACTGATTATTTGGCCTGAGCCACAGCCACGGCGACGGCGACAGAAGCACCGACCATGGGGTTGTTGCCCATACCGATCAAGCCCATCATTTCCACGTGAGCGGGAACAGAGCTGGAACCGGCAAACTGAGCATCGCCGTGCATACGGCCCATGGTATCAGTCATGCCGTAACTGGCAGGACCGGCAGCCATATTGTCCGGATGCAGGGTACGGCCGGTACCGCCGCCGGAGGCGACGCTGAAATACTTGCGGCCGTTTTCGATCGCCCACTTCTTGTAGGTTCCGGCGACAGGGTGCTGGAAACGGGTGGGGTTGGTGGAGTTACCGGTGATGGAGACATCGACGCCTTCGGCGATCATGATGGCAACACCTTCGCTCACATCGTCAGCACCATAGCACTTGACAGCGGCTTTGGGGCCGTCGGAGAACTTGGTTTCTTTGACGACTTTGAGTTCGCCGGTGAAATAGTTGTATTCGGTTTCGACGTGGGTGAAACCGTTGATACGGCTGATGATGTAAGAAGCATCTTTGCCCAGACCGTTCAGGATAACGCGGAGGGGTTCCTTACGGACTTTATTGGCAGTCTTGGCAATGCCGATGGCACCTTCGGCGGCGGCGAAAGATTCGTGACCGGCGAGGAAGCAGAAGCACTTGGTCTCTTCACGCAGCAGCATGGCGGCCAGATTGCCGTGGCCGAGACCCACGAGACGGGAATCGGCAACAGAACCGGGGATGCAGAAAGCCTGAAGACCTTTGCCGATGAGTTCGGCGGCTTCGGCAGCATCTTTGGCACCCTTCTGGAAAGCGAAAGCAGCACCCAGAGTGTATGCCCAGACGGCATTTTCAAACGCGATGGGCTGAACGCCCTTCACGATTTCTTCAACATTGACACCTTTGGCAAGGCAAAGGTCGCGGGCGGCTTCGAGGGACTCCAAGCCGATTTCTTCCAACGCTTTATTGATCTGTGCGATCCGGCGTTCGTAACCTTCAAATGTAACGCTCATGACGAAACTCCTTATTCCTTGCGGGGGTCGATCTTCTTGACGGCTTCATCGAAGCGGCCATAACTCTTGACATTCGCCTCAAAGGCTTCAGCGGGGGCAACACCCTTGCGGATGGCTTCCATCATCTTGCCGAGGTGAACGAACTTGTAACCGATGATCTCACTGTTGGCATCGAGACCGATTTCCAGAACATAGCCTTCGGCCATTTCCAGATAGCGGGGTCCTTTTTCCAGCGTGGAGAACATGGTTCCGACCTGGGAACGGAGTCCTTTGCCGAGGTCTTCGAGACCGGCGCCGATGGGCAGACCGTTTTCGGAGAAAGCAGTCTGGGTACGGCCATAAACGATCTGTTTGAAGAGTTCGCGCATAGCCACGTTGATGGCGTCGCAAACGAGGTCGGAGTTAAGGGCTTCGAGAAGGGTTTTGCCGGGCAGGATCTCAGATGCCATAGCGGCAGAGTGGGTCATGCCGGAGCAGCCGAGGGTTTCGACCAATGCTTCCTGGATGATACCGTCTTTGACGTTGAGGGTCAATTTGCAGGCACCCTGCTGAGGGGCGCACCAGCCCACACCGTGGGTCAGACCGGAGATATCGCTGATCTGTTTGGATTTTACCCATTTGCCTTCTTCCGGAATCGGAGCAGGACCGTGGTTGGCACCTTTGGTGACCTTGCACATCTGCTCGACTTCGTGCGAACACTGATACGGACAACTCATGAGTTGTTCTCCTTAGGTTTTGTTTTTAGTTTCAAAAGCGGATTTACATATCTCATAATATACACCGCTTTTCAGAAATTTCACGTCATTATTACAAAAAAATCACTTTTTTCCGTCAGGCAATTACGATCATCCGCAAAATCACCGCTTTTGAAAAATCACATGATAGTTGTAAATCTCTCTTGAAAAACCGAAATACAGTGGTATATTTTACAGCATGTATAGTTGTAAATCAATAATTTCAGGAAATTCACATGAAATATGAAACTGTGATCGGTCTTGAGGTACACGTTCAGGTTCGTACCGCAAGCAAGATGTTCTGCTCCTGCCCCAATAAATACGGAGCCGAACCCAATACGTTGATCTGCCCCGTCTGCATGGGGTATCCCGGAACTCTGCCCGTCCCGAACCATGAGGCGATCAGAAAGTGCATCCGAGCCGGTTTGCTGACCGAATGTAAAATCGCTCAATTCAGCAAATTCGACCGCAAAAGTTACTTCTATCCCGACCTGGTGAAGAATTATCAGATCTCCCAGTTCGATCTGCCCTTCTGCGAAAACGGCCGCCTCAAAATCGGCGGCAAGGGATTTTCCGGCGAAGAGATGGAAGAAAAATTTGTCGGCATCACCCGTATCCACCTCGAAGAAGACCCCGCAAAACTGAACCATGAACACGGCTCCACCGGGGCGGACTACAACCGTTCCGGCGTTCCGCTGCTGGAAGTCGTCGGCGAACCCGATCTGCGTTCCGCCGATGAAGCATACGCCTATTTGACCGCCCTCAAAGAGATCATGCAGTACGGCGACATCAGCGACTGCGATATGGAAAAAGGACAGATGCGCTGCGATGTGAACATCTCTCTGCGCCCCGTCGGGCAGAAAGAGTTCGGTACCAAGATCGAACTCAAAAACCTCAACAGTTTCCGCGCCGCCCACCGTGCCATCGAATTTGAAATGTGGCGGCAGGCAGACATCCTCGACAAAGGCGGCAAACTCCGTCAGGAGACCCGCGGCTGGAACGATGATGCCGGTGAAAGTTATCTCATGCGCACCAAAGAACAGGCGCAGGATTACCGTTACTTCCCCGATCCGGACCTGATGCCCGTCACGCTGACGGATGCCGACATCGAAGAGGTGCGCGCCGCCCTGCCCGAACTCCCCGAAGCCAAACGTCAGCGGTTCGTCAACTCCTACGGCATCAGTGAATACGATGCCAATGTGCTTACGGCAGACCGTTTCCTTGCCGACTATTTCGACAAAGCGGCGGCAAAATCCTCCAATCCCCAGTTGATCGCCAACTGGATCGGTTCGGAACTGCTGCGGGAACTCGGCAATGCCAAAATTTCCATCGGCGAATGTAAGATCACTCCCGATGCCCTCGCCGAACTGGTCACTTTGATCGAAAAGAAAACCATCAACGGCAAAATCGCCAAAGAGGTCTTTGCTGAAATGTTCGCCAACGGCGGTATGCCCGAAGCCATCGTGAAGGAAAAAGGCCTCGTTCAGGTCGCCGATTCCGGTGCGATCGCCGCCATCGCCGCAGAAGCCATTGCCGCCAACCCCAAACAGGTCGAACAGTACAAGGCAGGCAATGAACGGGTACTGCAATTCTTTGTCGGTCAGGTCATGAAGTTGAGCAAAGGCAAAGCCAATCCGCAAATGGCAGCAGAGGAACTGAAAAAACTGCTTCAGGAGTAAAACATGTACTGTCACCATTGCCAATGGGAATTTTCCGTACCGGAAACCAGCGTCGGCACGGTTGTGGAGTGTCCGCACTGCGCCGCCCGTATCACGGTGGAAAACCGGACAATGGTGCTGCCCTGCCCCGAATGTAAAACCTCCCTGCGGGTGGATCTCTGGATGATCGGTGAACAGGCGGAATGTCCCTCGTGTCACAAAGAGATCAAACTGCACTGTGTTTCCACTCCGCCGGAAACGCAAATCGGCTTCCGCGAAGAGTATCACAAGCCGATCCCCGGAGCTTCCTGTGCCAAAGGCGAAGTCCTCGGCAAATATCAGATCTGCCGTTGTCTCGGCATCGGCGGCATGGGCGAAGTCTATCTGGCACGCCACACGGTCATGGAGACGTTCTGCGCCTTGAAACTGCTCAAGCCGGAAGTCGCCGCCCGCAACCGGGTCCTGCCGGAACGACTGATCCGTGAAGCGAAAATAGCCGCACAACTCCAGCACCCGAATATCATTACCGTATTCGATGCCTGTATCGACCGCGAAAACAACCGTTCCTATATCGTTATGGAATATGTGGACGGAATGACCGTGGAGGATATGCTCAAAAAAGGTCCGATACCGGAAGAACAGGTTCTCGAAATCGCCAAAAACGTTACCTCCGCTCTGGTCGCCGCCAGCCGCATCGGCATTGTCCACCGTGACATCAAACCCGCCAATATCATGATCACCAAACAGGGCATGATAAAACTCGCCGACCTCGGGATTGCCAAAGGCGATGCCGACATCGCGGGCGTGACACTGACACAGGACAATGCCGTTCTGGGTACTCCGAACTACGCTTCCCCCGAACAACTGCGTTCCAGTCACAACGTGGATGCCCGCGCCGATGTGTACAGTCTCGGCGCAACCATGTACCACATGCTTACCGGCACGATGCCGTTTGCCGGAGATACCGTTTTCAACGTCATGGCAAAGGTTCTGGAAGAGACGCTCCCGCCGTTGGAAAAATGCGGCAGAAACATCTCGCCCATGACCCGTGATCTGGTGGAACGGATGCTCGCCAAAGACCCCAAAGACCGCCCGCCGAATGCCGTGGAACTGCTCCGGGAACTCCGTTCGATCGACCCGCAAAACATAACCGTTTCCGGAAAAGTAAAGAAATTGCAGAAGAAAAGAAAAAAACAGAGAGAGGAGAAACAGCAGAACGGCAGTTTGCAGAAGAATGTTTCATCTTTTCTCCGCGCTGTCGCCGTCCTGCCGGCATTGGCTCTGTTGTTTCTGGCAGTAAAAATCTCATACAATTTCTATCAGGATCAGGAGGCGGAAAAAGCAAAAAACCTCACCTTTGCCCGCGGTGTCATCTTTGACATCGTGGACAAGAATAATTTTGAAAATCTGGTGGCATTTGCCAACAAATACCGTGGTCCTTCCCGCCGCAAAGCGTATCATTATCTGGCAAGAGAGGCGATCCGTCAGCAGAATATCCCTCTGCTGGAACAAATGCTGAAACAGAAACTCGTTCCGCCGGTGAGCCAACTTGCGGAGATTGATTTTACTGCCGTCATAGCCGCTGTGGGAAATCCGGATATTCTGCAGCTGTTCCTCGAAAACGGCATGCCGGTATCCTATCGTGACAACAGCGGAAGAACTCCGTTGATGAAAACTGCCGCAAACCACGAAATGGTGAAACTTCTGCTGGAAAAAGCAAAAGACGATGTCAACGCAAAAGACATTTCCGGAAAAACAGCCCTCTTTTACGCCCTGCCGAACCCCGATTCGCTGAAATATCTGCTCGATGCCGGTGCGGATATCAATATGCGCGATCAGGAGGGTGGAACGATCCTGTTCAACCATTTCCTGCTTCCCCAACCTCCGGAACATCTGAAGTTCCTCGTAAATTCCGGGTTGGATCTGGAAGCGAAAAACAAACAAAATCAGACCGTCCTTGAGTACGCCTGTCAATTTTATCGTATCGCATGGGCAAAAGCATTGATCGAAGCCGGAGCAAAAGTTACGCCAAAATGCAAAGAGCTCATCGAGCGGAACCGTAATTTTCCCGCATGGAAAGAAATTGCAGCACTCGTTGACGGCAAATCATCGCAGAAAAACAGCACGCCTTCACGCACGGCATCGTCCGCCGTCCCGTTCAAGGAAAATGCTGAATTTGAGCAGTTGAGCAAACTCAATCAGGAACCGGAAAAGAAAGCCCCGCCCCCCCTTCCGCAGACATCGCAAATCCGCTCCCGCTCTCTGGATGAGCGTCTGCAATATGCACTGGAACAATATAAATCCATTCCCGAACTGCAGCAGCAGGCAGCCAAAATCAAAAATCGCAAAAACAGAGAGAAACGTATCGCTTTTCTGAAGAAACGGCAGAATTTCCTGGATCGGCAAATTCAGCAGCTTCAGAGATTAACGAAAATACGTGACCAATGGGATAAAACCCCGAAACCCTCTTATGATCAAACTGCCGGCAGAGAGTTTCAGCGGCGTATCCTTGAATATACAACGAGAAAACGCCATTGGGGATATGACAGCAGAGATTATCGTGAAGCGAAAGATATAGCTGAATATTTCCAGAAACACAATATCGATCCGGATATCGAAGTCACAGACGGCACTTATGCACGGTACAACGGGCCGCTTGTAAAACTTCTTGCATCAGGCCGTATCCCCGCAGTCGAACACTTCATTCCGACATGGCAGAAACGTCACCCGAAACTGGACAGTTCAATATTATTCACTTATTCGATTAATTCCGTGCTGACGATGCTTTTGGATCAACCCTTTGATAATATTGATTCTATCACCAGAAGAGACGGCAGTGATACGCTTTTACTCCGGCAATTCAATTTTCCGACAGTAAATGTTCAGACTGTCAATAAACTTCTGCTTTCAGGTGCAAATCCGGATTTAAGCAGTCCGTATGGCTATAATCCTCTGACTCTGGCAATACACAGAAAACCGGAGTTGGTTCAGGAACTGCTCGCAGCGGGGGCAGACCCCAATATCGTTGACCGTTTTGGGCGCACCCCGGCCGCCTATGCGGTCATAACAGGAAATTTCTCTGTGATCCAGCCCCTTCTTGCGGCGGGAGCAGATGCCGATATTAAGGATAAAAGAGGTTTGAAGCCTCTGGATTATAAAAATCAGGGGTTGTTTTCCATTGCTCTGCAAAAAGGTCAACACTCCAAGGTTCAGGAACTTATCTCCAAAGATAATGTCAGCGTGAATATGCCGATGAAGGACGGCTTGACGCCGTTGCAATACGCATGCCGCGAAAACAATTTTCAAATGGTCCGTATTCTGCTGGAAGCAAAAGCCGATGTCAATTACAGTGAAGCGATCGGGAGTTTCAGAAAGGATTCCCCCCTTCAGATCGCATTCGGCAAATTACCCAAAAGTTTATCGGTCTTTCAAACGCTGATCCATCATGGAGCAAATACCGCAGTACCGCCGTCCGGCTATGGCGGCTGTACCTTGTTGAGCCAAATGCTCACACAACATGGTTTCTATCTTCACAGAACCGCCAAAATGACCGAACCGCTCCGCCAGCATATCATAAGATTGCTGCTGTCGCGCTTCTCTCAACTCACAAGCCGTCAGCAAACTCAGTGCTTCAATCATGCTTTGCATCCGGGAAGTGAAATGTTTTTGCCGCAGATGTGGCTGAACCGCTCCGGCTGGCAGGCAGATGCTTCTGCACTGGATACGGCAGTACGGAACAAATGCTCCGCAAATACGATAAGATGGCTGTTGAGCATCGGTCTGAAGCCGACGCAGACAACCGTAAATCAGGCTTCTTCTGATGAAATCAGAAACATGTTGAAAAACCGTTTACCGAGGTGACGCTTATGGATGATGACAAGACGATCGTTTTTTCGCCGGGGGATATGCCGTCCGGAAAACTTTGCACCAGTTGCGGCGTAGTCGCAAAAGATTTGCCGGACGGGGCGGCATTCTGCCCGAACTGCGGTGCGCCTTTTGCAAAATTCCGGGAATTCGGTCCCGGAATGATCATCGGTCAATACCGCATTTTGAAAGAACTCGGAGCCGGCGGCATCGGACAGGTCTTTCTGGCACACCCGGTGGATAATCCGGGGATGCGGGTCGCCCTGAAGGTTTTGCAGAAAGAGTTTCTGGACAACCGCACCGTGCGGGAACGGTTCAACCGTGAGATCCGTCTGCTGGCATCGCTGAATTTGGATTATATCGTCAAATACTACAACTCCTGGAACGATGAAAACGGCGAATATCTGGCGATGGAATACATCGACGGGCTGAATTTGGCACAAATGGTGGAACAGGATTATGAGTTCACCCCCGATGTGACCCTTGAGATCATGGAAACTCTGGCAATGGTTTTCCGTTATGCCTACGACCGTCTGGAACTGCTCCACCGTGACATCAAACCATCCAACATCATGATTTCAAGCAGCGGCGAACTGAAAATTCTCGACTTCGGTCTGGCAAAATCCCTCAAAGAGGATAATATGCTCACGTTGAACGGCAGGGTCATGGGTTCCCCCGGATTTATGAGTCCGGAACAGTTCCGCAACGCCAAAGATGTGGACGTTACCTCCGACATCTTCTCGCTGGGGGCAACAGCATATTTCCTGTTGACCAAGAAAAATCCCTACGACGGCGACAATGAACTGGAACTGTATCAGAATATGATCTCCACCACCCCCGAATCCATCCGCAAACAAAATCCGGAGGTGTCGGAGCATCTGGAAACTCTTATTATGAGTATGCTTTCCAAAGATACCAAAGACCGCCCATTCTCCTGGAACAAACTGCAAGTGGATATCGACCGGGTCAAGAACGGCCGTCCGCCCGTGCCGAACAACTGACCGTCTGTTTCAGCGATTTTTGGTAAAAAGGACCGCATACGCCACAATGCCCATAAACATCTTGAGTATAAATTTCATAAGTACCATTTTTATTCTCCTTTGCGCTTGATTTTTGTGTCTGCATATAGTATATTACAACCAAGTGGACATCTATCGTCCCTGCAAACAGAAAAAAGCAAAAAAATGAAATTTTTATAAAAAAAGAGGTATTATGCCTGTATGTAAATCTCAAGTGCGCCGCCTGATGCGGATCGCCGCATTGCTCAAAGAAAACCGCTACCCGAACGCCGTAACGCTGATGGAAGAATTCCGTCGGATCGAACTGGTGGAAAAAATTCCGATCGAATGTTGTAAAAAAACCATTTTGCGGGATTTACAGGTATTGAAAAAAGAGTACAACTGTCCGCTGGCATTTGACCGGGGGCAGAATGGATATTATCTGAAACACCACGGCTGGGATTTCATTGCCCCCGCACTGCTGGACGAAAATGAGATGATCGCCTCCGTTATCGGGGCAAGAGTCGCAGAAGACATCTTTCCCGAACCGCAGAAAAGCAGAGTCCGCAAAGCGGTCGATGTTCTGCTCAACGGCAACAATCCGGATTTTCTCGATACCGCCAATGTGAAAAGTCTGAGTATTCTCTCCGGGCTGTATGCGGCAATCGACCCGGTAATTTTCATGACACTTTTTCAGGCATGGCAGACCCGCCATTGCGTAAAAATCGCCTACGCCGATTACAAGGGGGAAATTTCAGAACGTATCATCGAACCGCAGACACTGGTATTTTTCAACAACAGCTGGTACACCAAGGCGTTCTGCTGCAAACGCAGCAAGCCGCGCACTTTCGCGCTGCTGCGCATCCGGAAAGCAGAGATGCTTTCCACACATTTTGAACCGGACCCGGCGATCATCAACTCCATCACTCCGGATGATTTTCTCGGTTTTGAAAAAATCCGGAAAATCAAACTTCAGGCTTCGCTGCACGCCCTCGCCCGTTTGGAGGCGGCTCCGCTGCACAGCAAACAGAAAATCAAAAAGGACGGCATCGTGGAGATCCCTGCCGTTGCCAGAGAGGTACTGTTCCCCTTCCTGCTCTCACAGCAGGGCGATGCAGTTCTGCTCGAACCCGCTGAACTGCGGGAGGAGTTCAAACAGACATTGCAGAATATGCTCGCCGCATACTGACGCTTCAGAACCCCGCCGCGTTCTGTTCTTCAATCTTCCAGTTCACCGTCGGCGGACAGGGCGCGGCCCGCTTCGTTGATGCGGATACATTCAGGATCGGGTTCATCAAGTTTATTGCTCCAGAGATACTTTTCCGTCTCTTTGACAATGACTCCGCTTAAAACGGCAAGGCAGATCAGGTTCGGAATTGCCATAAGTCCGTTGGCGATATCCGAAATGTTCCAAACCACATCCAGCTTGATGACCGCCCCGAAGAACACCAGAAATACAAAGACGACCCGGAAAATCTGGAAAGACCACTTTCCGCCGAGATAATGGATCGCCTGTCTGCCGTAGCAGAACCAGCCCAGAATAGTCGTGTATGCAAAAATCACCAGCGCGATCCCGAGGAAAATATGTCCCGCCGGAAGTTGGGCAAACGCCATTTTGGGCAATTCAACCGCACTGTATTTTGAGAAATCCGCATTGGGATCGACTTTCAAAACGGAGGATATCACCGTGACACCGGTCAGAGCGCAGATGCAGACCGTATCCCAGAATGTTCCGGTCGAAGAGATCAACGCCTGACGCACAGGGTTGATGGTCTTGGCACTGGCGGCGATCAGCGGTGCAGAACCGAGGCCGGACTCGTTGGAGAAAAGTCCGCGGGCAATACCGTAACGCATGGCAAGCATGATCATACTGCCGAAGAAACCGCCGGAGACGGCTTCCGTGCTGAAAGCACTCTTCAAGATCAGTTTCAATGCGGGCAGAACGAACGTCCCGTTCATACACAGAATGACGATACAGCACCCCACATAGAGGATCGCCATAAAGGGAACCAGTGTGCCGCAGACTTTGGAAACGACTTTCACGCCGCCGACAACGACCGCAATGATCAACAGCGTTTCCAGGCCGCCGGAGAGCCAATTCGGCACATTAAAAACGTCCTGTGCAAAAGAGGCGACTGCGTTGCTCTGGGTCATCGAGCCGATACCGGTACAGGCTCCCAATGTAAAAATCGCAAACAGGATCGCCAGAAATTTATTGTTCATGCCCCGTTCCATGGCGTACATGGGGCCGCCGCAGATCATACCGTCCTTTTCCACGAGCCGGTATTTGACCGCCAGCACCGCTTCGCCGTATTTGGTGGCAATACCGAAAATACCGCAGACCCAGCACCAGAAAACGGCTCCGGGCCCGCCCAGCACGACCGCCGTGGCAACCCCGATGATATTGCCGGTACCGATGGTCGCCGCCAGAGCGATCGCCAGCGCGCCGAACTGCGAAATATCCCCGGCGGCACTGCTGTCTTTCTGAATGCTCAACTTGATCCCCAGCGGAATGTACCGCTGAATGAATTTCAGCCGCACTGTCAGAAAAACGTGTACCCCGACCAGCAGCAGAAGCAGCGGAGGTCCCCAGAGAAATGCGTCAAAGTCACTGATAAATTTTGCGATTGTGTTCATACGAAAATCCTTTGTATTAAAATCATGAAACACCCCGTTCCGCCGAGAATGGATACCAGCGGATTACGGAAACACAACTGTAAAATGACGGTAAGGGCAGAGGCGATCAGCACACTTCCCAAACGTCCGAAACCAACTTGAAGATAATCCAATTCACCATACAAACTGTATATGACCAGCATGGCGATCGCTCCGGCAGTAAGCACCTGCCCCAGATAGTTGAGCAGAGCCGGAATACGTTTCTGTCTCCCGAAAACCAGCATGGGCAATGCCCGCAGCAGAATAACAGTAACAGCCATTACAGCGATCATGGCGATCTGGTGAGAGTTCATGCCCGTTCCTCCACACTGATTTTCTTCCGGAGCAGAAGCAGTACTCCCACCATAAGGAGCATGGCGGGCAGAAGCATCTTATTGATATGCGCCGGGAACATCTGCAGAAACACCACCAGCGTCAGAGCGGTAACTGTCGTTCCGACAACAGCGGGGATCCAGTTGACTTTTTTCCGGCACAGATCCACTAAAATCACAATAAAGAGGGCTGCCATGGCAAAATCGATGCCTTCGGTGTTGAAGGTGATGAATTTCCCGGCGGCGGCTCCCAGCACCGAACCGGTGATCCAGTAGCAGTGATCGAAAAACGCCACACAGAAGAGGTAGAGTTGTTTTTCTTTTCCGGTGCGTTCATCCTGTGTCATAATGGCGTAGGTCTCATCGGTCAATGCGATGGTCAGATACCATTTGAGATACCACGGATAATTGGAGAAGAGACGGATAAAGGGAAAACCGTACATCACATAGCGGATATTGATAAGGACGGCAAGCAGAAAGGTAAGCAGAAGCGAATACGCCGCCGGATTTTTCAACATGTCCACCGCGGCGAACTGCATACTGCCGGAAATGGTACTGGTACTCATGCAAAAAGCGGTGAACGGCCCCGCCCCTTTCACGCTGGTACTGAGCAGTACCCCGAAAGCGGCTCCCATAGAGAGGTATCCCATTAAAACGGGCAGCGAACTGACAAACGCCGCCCGGACTGTTTTCTTCATAAAAAAAATATTCCCGTGATTGACGAAATTATAATATACTCCCGAAACAGGATTTTTTCAAGCCATTTTCCCCCGGATCACAAAAAACTCATGCCCAAACCGCCCATGACGATTGTAAGTCTTGTATGTTATATCTTACAATTCACGTTTTTGAAAAAAAGGAGTTCTATTTGTCACTTCTGAAGGGGAAAGCGGGAAGCCCTTCCTTGTTTTGCAAATTACAATCACCACGATATCCGGCGAAAGCATAACGGACATAAACCGGCTCTGATATCTCCGGAGAAGAGACGACTACGGAATCCCCCTCGATCACCGCTTTTGCCCAAACAAATTTTTTATCTGCACCGGCAATGGCAAAAGCCCCCGGAGATTTATTGTCAGATGTTTTCAAACCTCCTCCGGCATTGAGAAAAAATACCCGCATACGGTCATTTTCCCGAACCGCTTTGGCAAAAAGCGGTCCACGGCTTGCGACTTTCCGGTCATAAACCATGGATTGCACTTCATTGGAGAGACGTTTGCCGACCTCCTGTTTATTACCCGGATGGATTTGATCGGCTTCGCCAATATCAATAGCTGTTACCAAACCGACATTCGGCAATTTCAACATTTTCTGCTGGATTTCCCGGATCAGAGCATTTCCGTAAACCTTATTGGGATCGCCTTTCTGCCAGTTGTTTCCAAGTACCGGGTCATATCCGGCAAGCTGAACGATCACAAACGGCAAATCCGGTCTCTGCCATTTACTGCGCCAATCTGCGATCAGGGTTTCCAATAATTTCTCATAATATTTCCCGCCAACATTACTGCATCCCTGATACCAGATGACACCCCGAACCGGCAATTTGGTCCAACCGTCAACCATACCATTATAGAGATTGGAGGGGAAGTTCCGGTCTTTGTAGGGGAAATTCATAAATTCCGGAGCCATTTTTCCGGCGATCTTGCGACTTGGCGCACGGTATTCCAGCAGTTGTTTCCAACCTTTGTTGGAAAGCCGGAACTGCTGTTTTCCGACAACCAGAGAAATGCCCCGCATCAAATTGTACATCTCGTCACGGCTCCGGTAAATATGATAATATTCACCCCGGACAGCCAGCAGATTTTCGCCGGATTTACTCCATAACTCCACGGGGATTTCAACCGTTCCGGATTTTTTCTCCTCCGGGAAATCCGGCTTGTAACTGTGAATTTTTTTCCCGTTGAGATAAATATCTGCGGCCTCGCCTATTTTTCCGAACTTCAAAACGACTTTTTTCCCTGCCATATTTGCCGGCAGAGAGAATTTCAAACGGAACCAGCGGCTTTGAGCCTCCCAAAAACATTGCGGGCGTTGAGAACGGTCCCATTGGGAGTCATCCAGAGAAACGTTACTGTTTTCCCTGTTCTTCTCCATTTCGGAGCGGCATGCTTCACTGAACAAATCGTGCCATGCTTTCATTTCCTGCTGAAAACGTTCCTTCTCTTTCGCTTCATACTGCTCTTTTTCCGTCTGTGTGAACTGAAATTTTTTCAGAGTGTTCAGTTCTTTCTGCAATCCGGCTTTTTTATACCCCTCCGCTGAAATCCATGTTTCAATTTTAGTTCCGCCGTAGGCACTGACGATCAAGCCGACCGGAACATTGAGAGATTTATGCAACTCCCGCCCGAAAAAATAAGCCGTTGCACTGAAACTATGAGCGATAGCAGGTCCGGTCTTTACCCATGCCGCATTCTTCATCATTTCAGCGGGGAGACAAACGTTGTGCGAAATCGTTCCGGTCTGCTGGGCATAACGCAAACCGGGATAATTGGCATTGCGGATTTCTTCCGCGGCATTCAGGGCTGCCCAACCCTTGCGATAGCGTTTGCCTATCATCATACGCATATTGCTTTGCCCGGAGCAGAACCATACTTCTCCGGCAAGCATATCAGAAAGCACAATGCTTTTATCCTTACCGGTCACGCTCAACGTCAGGGGCTTGTATCCGGCTTTTACTGCCGGGAAAGTCACCTGCCACTTACCGTCAGCGGCAGTGGTGCAAGTTTGCTTGCTTCCGTTGAAATCCGCTTCGATCTTTTCTCCGGGCCGGGCAGTCCCCCAAAAAGAAACCGGCATTTCCTGCTGCAGCACCATTCCGGATGAAAAAACCGGGGCAAGTTCCAAGGCGGTTCCGGTCAGACAAATTAAAAATATTGCCCCGAACAAACTGTATTTCATATTCATTTTTCCATTTTTTTGAGATGATAAACCATCGTTCCATTAAACCGGGTCGTATCCAGAGAACAACCGATACTGTTTTTATCCGCAGACAACGCCACTTCTCCTTTCGGGACTCCGCCCATATCCAGAGCCTGAAGTTTCCATTTTCCCGGAGTGAGTTTGAGCGTAACATCAGCCTTTGCTTTGCGGATAAGTTGTTTGTTGATCCCCCAATCATTGACCTGATGCCCTGCCGCTGATGAAAATTGGATCATTTCATTGGTAACATTGCTCAAATGGAAAAGCAGCAGAGAAGAACTTTCTTTGATCTCTTTTCCATCCATGGCGGTCAGGGCAATAATTTGAAATTCCTTTTCCCGAACAGTTGCCTGAAGTCTTTTTCCGGCAAGCGTTCCCTGTTCCAGAATCATGATTTCAGTTTTGGGGCTGACTACCTGAAATTGACCTTTACGGCTGTCGTAGATAATTTCTCCGGTTTCGCTGACTTTCACCGGAGAAGCAGCGAATTTCTTCTCCTGTGCAGTCAAATCTTCGTCCCCCCGGATGGTTCGCACACCGGGGAATTTCCGTTCCGCAGGCAGAGAACCGACCCGGCAGAAAAGTCCGAGATTCTGGAATGCAAGGGACGGTTCCATGTCAACCATTTTCATTTTTTTATCAAACATGGAAAGATCAAATGTTTGTGCAACAGCAGAGGGTGCAACGTTGACATCTCTCCGCAAAAAGAGCAATACAGCCAAACGGTGTGCCATTTGCACCAGAGAGTCCTGTGCGATATTGAAACCATGGATCGGCAATTCATGCCGTACCCCTTCCCTGTAATGATGCCAGGTGTAAATGTGGGCACTGCCCCAATCCTGCAAAGCGGCATACGCGCCGTAAACCGGTCCGCCCTCCGCCCGGTGGCGATTGGGAAATACATAATTGAATTCGGACACGACAAAGGGTTTGCCGAAAATACGGATCGGTAAAATCGTCCGGGGATTCCAAAGCGCATGTTTCAAAACAGAAGTCTGATTGTGCAGCAAAGGCATACCGCCGGAACCGGGTTTGAAAAAGGGATGATCCCAATATTGGTGAACATCGACGATATCCGTTTTTTCCCGGGCGGGAGCGAGAGCATAATTATTCATCCAATTCGGATCAGTAACAAGCGTTTTACATTCCAACTCGTCTCTCATATAACGGCTTGCCTCTTGTGCAAAACGGCATTGAACCTCTGAAACAAATTTCATAAAAAGTCCATCCCGTCTGGCAAAATTTTCCGCACTCCACAAATTCTGTTTTTTCAACCATTCGCCATACGCTTTGATATAAAGCGGCTCTTCGCAAAAGTTGAAAGCGGATGCCTCATTGATCAGAGAAACGTAAAACAGCGCAGGGTCTTCGGCATAAGTCAAACCGGTATACGGATTCCGGTGGGTCATAAAGGCACGAACAAACTTTTTCCAATTTTCCTGTGCCGGCGTATAAATATGCAAAAGAGATTTGAAAGAACGTGCCTGCCGGAACTCATTTGGCTTACGCGGCCACCCCTTCACCTCGGCAGCCCGCAACCGCCGGTTGCAGAACAAATCCAAAGTCATGTAAATACCACGCTTTTTGAATGCGGCGAACAAATAATCAAACTGATCAATGACCTCCGGCAGAAATTCGCAGGAATCATCCCCCTCCGGATAAAGCCAGCTTTTCCCCCGGTGAGTGAGGTTGCGTTCCCAGTGGTGGATACGCACAGTATTGAATCCCAATGCAGCAATTTCATCTGCTAATGCATCAGCCTCGTTTTTGTTCAGCATCAGGGCAGTTTGCACCAGATTGACGCCATAAAAACGGAGAATGCGCTCCGGGGCCTTTTCTGCATAGAAATGCCCGTTCTTATTTATCTTTATCCAACCGTTTTTACCTGCCGGAGCATCTTGCATAAAAGAAAAGTCCAGAATACTTCCGGCGACCGGACGTTTGAATGGTTCAAGCGTTCCCCATTTCTCACCCGGCAACTGAAAAAAAATGCTTTCAACCTGTCCGGCGGAAATATCCGTATCGCTCAAAGTAACCGCAGCGATCCGCCATTTCCCCTTACCGGAATTTTGCAAAGAAAGTTTTCCGGCAGCAGCGGGGATCTCAAACCGGCTGAAACGGAAACCCGCTTCACGGTCAGCAGCAGTGGAAATCAATGCTCCATTCGGCAAACGGTCAAGCGTCTTTGAACCGGCAAAATCAATTCCTTTTTTTAATGTGATATGTTTTGCCCCGACTTCTAAAACGGGCAAAGCCTCATCATCTGCGGCATGGAGCATATAAAGGAATTTCCCACGCTTACCCGTCAAATCTACGGTGCATTTTTCAGCTTTTTTCAGAACAAGATGTTTCCTGGCTTTTCCGCAATCAAAACTGATACCGTTGCAGGAAACTTTTTGCTGAAGTTTATAAGGGACGTTGCTTTCAGAAACATTGGGCAGTGTCAGTTTGTCCTCATGCAGCGGGGCAAAGTGAACAGCGAGATTCAAACGTGCCTCACGGACGTTACCGCTTCCCGGCTGAAATTTGATGCGCAGCTGATAACTCCGCACGTTAAATCCCGCTCCGTTGAAAATTTCCAAATTCAGATTTTTTCCGGTAATGGTAATCTTACGCTCTCCATTCAAAAATGAAATGGAAGATACATTTTTCAGCGTAACGGGTTTCAAATCGTAATTTCTGCCGTCTACTGTGATTTGACGATTCATAAAACGGTTGTGCGGCAATGTCACTGTCCATACGAGATTACGAACCTTACTCCCCGCAGGATCACGCAGCAAGTACTGCAGTGTAACCGTATCGGAAGTCTTTTCCCGAATCCAGATCTGGTAATAAAAATTTTTCCATGTTCCCTGATATTCATGATATTTTTCAGTAATTACCGGATAACTGGGTAACGGGGTGGTGGACTTTGCATCCAAACGGAAATTTTTCCATTGCCAATCCCAGAGAGCAACGGCGGCATTTAAGCCATCCAGCGTGAGCATTCCGGCTTTATCGCTCCGCACTTCCGGGGGCAGAGCCATCAAAAACGGGGCAATGATCCCGCAAAAAACGATACCATATTTTTTTACACTCTCAAACATGATTCACAACTCCTCCAGATAAAATCAACGGCGACGTGCCTTAAAATAATCCCGGAAGGAATACCACTGCATATTGGGCAGTAATTCCCCCCGTTTTGCCGCAACAGAACCATCCTGATAAAGAACATTTACGCTGAAATCATCATGAATCAATTCTGTTTTGCATCCATCCATTACCATGGGTTCTCCCGGTTTGGTCAGTTTATAAGAAACATTGCCCGCCACAGGCTGCTCTTTTGTAACTTTATCCAAATCATGCACGACAAACGCATAAGTGGAAGAGGTCCATTTCGTTGTTTTTTTGACATACCAATCCGGATTGAACAAGCGATTTTGCGTAGCAGAAAGAGCATCAACCGCAATCCGGGGACACGCCAATAATTTGTAGTCAAAATACTTGGGGTAAAAATATCCGGCGGGACCGTAACTGCTTTCGGGTACCGGGTCTCCGGAATGGATATTGCCGGACTGGGTAAAATTATAAGCGGCATTGGTAGACGTATACCATTTGCAATAGGTATTCCCGTTGAAATCATCCGTATAACTGACAATTCCAAGCCCGATTTGTTTGAGGTTATTGACACACTTGGCATCCCGGGCCTTATCCCGGGCCTTGTTCAAAGCGGGCAAAAGCATGGAGGCGAGGATGGCGATAATGGCAATGACGACCAGAAGTTCGATAAGGGTAAACGGCGTCGGGAGAGAAAGGGAAAACTTTTGGGAAAAAGGTTCTCCTTTCCTCCTGCCACAGGCGGCGGCAACGTTGCTATTACTTGCCCTTTTTTTGCTGTACATTCTTTTCATTTTCAAATCTCCTTTTGTTTTTGGGAAATAAATTACTTTTTCAAAATAAGTTCCACTACCGGTAATAAAACATCCGGCGGTTCTGTGGGTAAATTCAATTTCAACACACCGGCAGGAATACGCAGTGTATTGACATTTTTTTCATCGTGAAAGAGATTGGGTATTTCCGAATGGTCATGCAAAAAGCGGACATATTGAACCTTGCCATCCAGATTTTTAAGCAGAATTTCCTTTTGTGACCATGCGAAACAGAAAAGATAAAGTCTTTGGGTTTCCGGGTTGTAGGTATAACGGCAATTTTCAGGTTCCGGAAACTCATCGGGGGCTTTGGTACAATGCTTGATGGCACGCTCATGCAAACGCATCCATGAGCCGACCTCTTTGAGAATTCCGGCGGTACGCCCATCGACAGCACCGCGGCCGGTAGGCGGAACATTCAACAGCATATTCCCTCCCCGGGAAACATGTTTGACCAGCATTTCGACCAACTGCCGGGGAGTCCACCAGTGATTGTTGAGGGTTGAATATCCCCATTGTCCATTGATGACCTGACATCCTTCCCAACGCAGTAAAACAGATTTTTCATCTCTTACTCCTTCGGTCGGGATACATTGTTCAGGAGTTGTAAAATCCGAGCATCCCGGCAAACGGGCAATAATGATTTCCGGTTGAAGTTCAAGAATTTTTTCCCGTAATTCTTCACTGTGCCAAATGAATTTGGTTTCCGGGTAACTTCCATCAAACCAGAGCATATCGATCTTTCCGTAATTACTCATCAATTCCCGAACCTGTTCATGGAGATAACGGGTATAAACAAGCGTATCACGTTCTTCCGGGAAATCACGGAGCGGATGCCGGGCATCGATCATATAGTTCGGATGATGCCAATCCGGCAGAGAATAATAGACACCGACTTTAAAGTTCCTTTTGCGGAAAGCCTCAAGAATTTCACGCAAAAAGTCTCTTCCGTAATACTTCATGGAATTATAATCCGTACAAGCCGAGTCGAACATACAGAAACCGTCGTGATGTTTTGCCGTAAAAACGACGTATTTCATACCGGCATTTTGAGCGATTTCAGCCCATTCATCAGGAGCAAAAAGGTCCGGTTCAAAATTATCCACATAACGTTGATATTGAACATCTGTAAGTTTGTTGTCCGACTTGATCCACTCATTCCCGTACGCACCGGCATATACGCCCCAATGAATGAACATGCCGAAACGCTCAAAATCAAACCATATTTTTTTCATATTTCCCTGCTCCTTTTTAATGAACTGATGCATAATATAACTCACAAAATGTTCATTTACTATGAACTTTTTTGCCGTTTTTGTACACTTTTCATATAATCATATTTTTACATACCAGTGATACCAATTTCTTTTTTTATGCTTACAATCACTTGTCCTGCTTGAAATACAGTCAATAAAGTGCTATTTTATGTAAAGTGATTTCAGAAAGGGTTTGCTTTGAAAATCGTACATTTTTCCGATCCCCATGCGGGAGGGCCGGCTGAAGATTGGCTGGCTTATTTTGACAAACGCTGGGTGGGGGTGTTCAACTACCGTTTCCGCCGTCAGTACCGGGTCGATCTGGAACGGCTCCGCCGCGCCGTTGCGTACATTCTTGACACAAAACCGGATGTTGCAGTCTGCACCGGCGACCTCACCAGCACCGGGCAGCCGGGCGAATTTGAGAAGATCCGCCCCTATCTCGAACCGCTGAAAAAAAGCGGCATCCCCTTTCTTTATATGCCGGGAAATCATGATTGCTACGTCAAACGCCCCAAATGCGTCAATGCCATGAAAGCGGCAGTAGAATATCTGAATAACGGTCTTTATTCCTTCGACGAACTCCCTGCCGTCCGCCGCATCGCCGGAGTGGATTTTATTTTGCTGAATACCTCCCGTCCCTCAAATCTGCTCTGTTCGTGGGGATTTGTCACCCGGAAAGATTCCGCTTTTGTGGAGCAATTCTGCAATGCGCCCAAAACGGCACCCCGTATTCTGCTTTCGCACTACCCCATGCTTGAAGCACACCCCATTCTGCGGCTGCGCCACGCCCTGATCGGGCAGAAAAACATTCTCAAACTGATGGATGAAAAGAAGATCGACCTTTCGCTTTGCGGGCATGTCCACAAGCCGTCGCAAAAAGTCGATGCCGACGGCAGGGGTGAAATCTGCGCCGGTTCGATCACGATGTTCGGCGTTATGGCGGAAATCACTGTCGATACAGAAAACGAAAAGTTTTATACGCAGAAAATCGATTTGAAATAGCCCCGGATAATCAAAATCCTTACGGTTTCACATGCAGCAGCAGAATGCGGCGCACCTCCTGGATCGCCAGCGGATTGCGGTGGGCACTGTGACCGGACTTCACGACGAGTTCGCTTACGGCATGGTCAAGATGACTGCTCCAATAGGGTACAACACCATCACTGCCGCCGGGGGTGTAGGCTTTTTCCTGATTTCCCATAATGGAGTGACAGGGCAGATTTTCAGCAAACTTCAATTCACCCAGCACCTTGAGCATGGCATTGCCGGGTTTCAGATTGTCGATGCCGGTATAATTGGCGTTTTTTGCCCGCAAATTGCGCCGTACCAGTTCTGCGGGGAGTTCGATCAGCGCAGAACCGAGACGCCCGATCCAGCTTTCGGCGATTTGTGAACCGCGGTGCGGAACTGCAATAAAAATCACCCGTTTGACAAATGGCAGCGGTTTGAAATTGACCACCTGCAATGCTTTTTCAAACTGTTCGGCGGCAAACTCCTTCCGGATCGCTTCGAGGTCTTCGATCCCCAGCACAACGGCGACCTGTTCTGTGGAAGATGAGGTGATCTGCATACGGCTGAGAAGCCCTCCCATGGAGTGACCGACCAGTACCATTTTATCGAATGCCTCCGTGGAACGTTTCTGCTCCAGCAGTTTCTGCCGCAAATCCTGCAACTCTTTCCGCAGGATCGCACCTGAAACAAAAATGGGATTGCCGCTGGAATAGGCAAATCCGAGAAACTGATACTTTTCCCGGATCGTTTTGTCGTGAAGCAGGGTATTGAGCATCTGTCCCCAAGTGCGTATATCGGACATCAAACCATGGACAAAAACGATCGGAATACGCTTGTCATCAAAGGGTTCAAGGTGGTAAAGACCGGTAAACTCCTTCGCCTCCTTCACCTTGAAAGTGCGGCGGAGAAAATTTTTCTTCTGCGGTGCGCCGGCCGCCTTTGCCAGCGGCGTGGAGAAGTCCGCCGCCAGCGGCAGGGAATGTTTGCCGAGTTTCACATGACTTTGCGTTCTGGAATAGATGTAACGCAAACGGGCAGATACTTTTCCCGCCGTCGGCTCGAAATCAAAATCACCGACGACCGTCACTGCGATCGGCAGCCCCGGCACCAGAATACCGCCGACATCACGGCTGCCGGGCTTTATGGAAGCAACCAGCGGAACCCCCAAACCAAAAACACGGGTGTCGTGGGTCAGATTGCGGGTCGAAAAGTGGGCGCAGGGCTGAAGTTGGGCAAGTTCGTTTTCCGGAATGGGCAGCGTATATTGCGGAACATCAAACCGGACGTTCCGGATATTCCCCGGCATCGCCAGTTCAAAACCGGATTTCCGTTCCAGTCCCCGTTCTTTCAGATAGCAGAACAACTCCGTCATGGCAAGATTGTTGATGCGGATGAAGCGGATACGCTGTTCATCGTACAACTCTCTGTCATCGTCGATCAACTTCAGATAAAGTCCGCTGTAAACGGCGGAGGCAAGAAAAAAACGGCAGCTCCGGTCGGGTTCGCTCTGCAAGCGGTAACCGATCCGCAGCGAAGTATCCGCAAGAGCGGCGACGCAGGCGACATCTCTGTTTTTACGGTAAAGCTGTTCCAGTTGAACGATCAACTGTTCAGGCTCATTGCGGAAAAGATCGTGTAGCAGAAAGTTGCTGAGCAAGTTGACCGTATTGCCGTTGAGTTCATTTGTCGTCAAATCGGCAACACTGTAATTGCGTCTGCCGCTTACAGAATTTTCCCGCACACCGATTTCCGAAGCGCACCCCGCCAGCAGAAAAACGACAGCGGCAAGCGGCAAAAAATGTTTTTTCAATACCATAAAAAACTCCTGATAAACTCTGTTCCTGATACTATACAGCCACAATCAGCATATATCAAGTCTCCAAGGCATTTTTTTCAGAAGATACGAGCGTTGAAGAGTATGGGGCAGTTACCCTTTTGGCAGCGGCAGTAAAAGCCAAACGCCTCCGGACTTTTGACAGTTTCACGCTCAGCGGAATTTTTTCCGGTGCTGAAGCGGTGACAGATGATCTCTTTTTTTGAAGGCCCGGCTGAACGAAAAGGGGTCACTCCAGCCGCACTTCGCGGCGATTTCGGCAATGCTCAAATCGGTCTGTTCCAGAAGTTCGATCGCCAACTGGTGGCGGAGGAGTATCAAAAGTTCATGGGGGGTCAATCCGGTATCGGCGTTGCGGAAGTGCCGCCGTACCGTTTCGGTGGAAACGGAAAACTCATCCGCCAGTGTTTTTACCGAGATTTCCTTTTCAAAATTGTTGCGGATATAATCGCACATGCGGTCGAACAGTGTGCGCGGTTCGGAACTCTCCGGCAGGCTCTGTTTTTTGCGCCGGAAATTCAGCAGGAGTTTCAGCAGAGCCAATACGGTCTTTTCGGCGGGGGTCTCTGTCTTCAGAGTCCCCTGAACGATCTCCGCAATACAGGCAAAATCAGAACGGTCAGGCTTGAGCAGACGGTTTTTCAGAGAGAAAAACGATGAATAATCCCCCTTCTTTTCCGTAAACGTGATCCACAAAGTCTGATACTCTTCCGGCGGGCAGTCCAGACGGATCGTGTGGAACTGAAACGGCAGGATACAAACCATCTCCCCGGGGTTCATCGGAATACGCACTCCGTCGATATTCATTACGCATTTCCCGCTCAAGACAAGGGCAAGAGCCATGCGCTGATGAATAAAAGTTCCGGTCACTTTGGAACTTTCACGGGAGGTCCATGCAAGGATATTTTCCGGCACGAAATCGAAGTTTGCCGAAACCCCGCCGGAAAACCAGATATTCCGTATTCCGGACTTGTTTTCAGCAAACATCTCCGCAATGTGCGATAATGCTATTTTTTTGTGTTTTTCTGCCATTTTATTTCACGCTTTTCTGTGGTATAATATACACAGATACAATAAAAAGTCAATAGAAACTTTCAACTGCAAACAAGAAAAGGCAAAAAAATGAAAAGAAAATTCACCCTGATCGAACTCTTGGTCGTAATCGCAATCATTGCAATTCTCGCCGCCATGCTGCTGCCCGCGCTGAACAAGGCGCGGGATAAGGCGCGCAGCATTGACTGTCTCAACGGGCTGAAACAGTTGGGATTGGCATTTATATTTTACGCCGACAGTTACAACGGTTATTTCCCGGCTGTTGAACCGACCGGCTCAAGTTGGAAAACTCTTTTGGCAAACAGTTTAAATATTTCGACCACCAATGATAATCATTTGAAAGAGTTGGGAAAAACTTATCGCTGCAAAGCCAACATCCCCACCAATCCGGCTCACATGGATCATCTCAACTATGCGATGAATACCCATATCCAATGGTACGCCACGGAATATGCTTCCGTTACAAAAATAAAATACCCCACGTTGTGCGCTCTTGCTTCAGAGGGCTACTATGCCTCGTATGGTTTTGCCAATGGCTTCAGTACTTTTAAATTTGACTTTATTTTCGTTACACACGGCGACGGTCAAAGTACAGCACCGGTACTCTACGTTGACGGTCACGCGATGACGACCCGGCGTGCAGATATTGACACCTATCGTAAAGTTCCCTTCTGGTATGGAGATGATGACGACCGATGAAAAAATTTCTCTCTCTTCTTCTGTTGTGTTCCTCTCTGCTGGTACAGGGTGCGGAACTGCCCGCCTCGCTCAAGGTGAAAAATGCCGGGAGTTTTCTCTGGGACGGCATCACGCTGGAATATTCCACCATTTTCGGCAACTGGCAGGTTCCCAAAATCGCCGCCGCTGAAACGCAAAAGGGTGAAAACAATGCTGTTACACTTGTTTCTGCCGCAGATTTCAAGGGTGCGGCGGGCGAATACAAAACGCTCATCACTCCGCTGTCGGCAAACCGTTTCAAACTTCGCATCACCCCCGCAATTCCGGCGGATGTAAAAATTACGGATCGCTATTTTTCCGTAACCATTCCTTCAAAACTTGCCCAAAAACTCTCTTACAAAGGAGCAAAAGTCAACGGAACGTTTGAGTTCCCTGCCGAATACAGTAAAATGGCAGTTTTTCAGCAGAAGGGAGTTTCCGAAACGGCAGTTGAACTGACCAACGGCGAAAAATGGCTCTTCCGCTCCGCAGGACGGGTTTACGTTCAGGACAACCGCCGTTTCAAACTCAACTCCTTCAACATCCGTTTCTTCGGCAAAGTTCCCTTTGAAATCGAAGTGGAACGGCAGACCGCACCCGCCGCAGAACTGCCCGCCGCACTCAAAATGAAAAATGCCGGTTTTATCTCATGGAACAAAATCGACTTTGCTTTCACCTCGATCTACAACGGTTGGAACGCGGGGCGGATCGGACCGGGAAAAATCATTCCGGGAGCAAACAACGCCGTTACCCTGACCTCCCCCGTGGATTTCAAGACCGAAAGCGGTTCTTATACCACGACGCTGACTCCGATCAGAAAGAACTGTTTCAAAATCAAAATCACCCCCGCTGCGCCGCCGACGGTCAAGGTCACACAGCGTTACTTCTCGGTCATTGTGCCGCTCTCCCTCGCCTCCGCCGTGGAATACAAAGTTTCCGGCAAAAAAGAACTCCAGCGGTTCAACTTCCCCGACAAAGAGGGCAAAATGGCTCTCTTGAACCAGTCCGGCATCACAAGTGTCACTTTACTGCTCGCCAACGGTGAACGGCTGGTATTCAACTTCAAAGGACGCCTCTACATTCAGGACAACCGCCGCTTCAAACTGGATAACTTCGGCTTGCGTTTCTTTATGCCGATGCCCTTTGAAGCCGTTGTGGAACGGCAGGAACAAAAATCCATTCCCGTTCCGCTTGCCGGCAGTGCAAACCGCTCCTTCCGTGACGATGTTGCCGATGACCGGCAGGGCGGCTGGACCGATCAGGGGGCGGGAAACGATTTCCGCATGTTCCCTGCGGGCAAACACAGTTACAGCGGTCTTGACTTCACTGTTACCGATGAAGCAAAGTCCAAACAGCCCGGTGCGATCATCGTCGCCGGAGAAAAACGGGGGTTTGCCCCCGCTGAAGTCGAACTGCCGCTGCCCTCCGTAACAGCACGGGGTATTGCCCTGCTCCACACCTCCGCCTGGACGCCCCCCTCCGGCAAACTCGGGGAACTGGAAGTGACCTACTCCGATACCGGCACAGAAATCTTCCCCATCCGCGGCGGCAATGAGTGCGGCAACTGGTGGAATCCGGGCGATCTGCCCAATGCAAAAGCCGTATGGCGTTCCAGTAATCCCTCCGTTCCGGTGGGATTATATTTATCCACGTTTTCCCTGCGCGGCAAAGAACCCCGCCGCCTCCGTTTCCGCATCACCGATCCGGAAACGTCATGGATGATCGCCGCCGTCACCCTGACGGAACAGCCCGTAGTCCTGCCCAAACGCATCCCCAAAAAATTCATCGCCCGGGCCAATAAAGAGTGGGTCGCTCTGGACTACAAACGCAGCATCACCCCCGGCAGTCCGCTGGACTTCTCCTTTATCGGAGCAAATGAGGCCCCCGCCGGAAAATACGGCTATGCCCTCCCCCGCCCCAACGGTTCGCTCGGGTTTGAAAAGGCTCCGGACAAGCACTTCCGCGTCCACGGCGTGAACCTCTGCGAAACGGCTCTCTTCCCCGAAAAAAACGAGGCGGACAAACTGGTAAAATTTCTGCGGGCGCAAGGTGTCAATACCGTCCGTTTCCACCACCACGACAACGGTCTTGTTGACCCCAAAGCCGCCGACTCCGTCACCCTGAACAAAACAAATCTCGACAAACTGGATTATCTTTTCGCCAAGTTGAAAGAGAACGGCATCTACATCACTTTTGACTTCTACACCAGCCGCAAACTCAAACCCGGCGACAACATCCCGCTTTTCAAAAAATTCCCCAAACTCCGTTCAAAGTACGGCATGATCATCTGCAAAGAGGGCATCGAAAACTGGAAAACCTTCGTCAAACGCTGGATGACCCACAAAAACCCCTACACCGGACTCACATGGGCGGAAGATCCCGCCATCCTCTTTGCCAATATCGTCAATGAAGAGTCCCTCTTCTATATCTGGAACTTCGCCGATGTGAAACCGGCATTGACCGAACTCTTTCTGGAACACTGCAAAGAAAAGGGTATTCAGGATACGCGGGTCAGTCTGGGCAATCTGCATTTCGCTAAATTTCTGCACCACCTCCACACCGTCTATCTGGATGAAATGACCCGTTTTCTCAAAGAGGAACTCAAGATAAAATATCCGCTGACCAGTATCAACCACAACGGCAATCTGGCGACAACTCTTCTGCGTGACCGTTTCGACGTGGTGGACGATCATGCGTATCACGACCATGCCAGTTTTCCGGTCAATCCGTGGGGAATGCCCTGTGCCTACGGTCAGGACTCCACCATCAATGCCGAAGCCAGTCTGCCCGGATTTCTCTCTCCGGGACGCATCTACGGCAAGCCTTTCTTTATCACGGAATTCAACTTCTGCGCCCCCAACATCTACCGTGCAGAGGACGGGCCGCTGATGGGGGCCTACTCTGCATTGCAGGATTTCAGCGGACTTTACCGCTTCAACTTCTCCAGTTCAAACAAACGTTTCCTCTCTTTGAAAGGCGGGCTTATTCTCTTTGAGTCCGTCAACGATCCCGTCATGCAGCTCTCCGACCGTATCATTGCGGCACTTTTCGTCCGCAAAGATGTGAAAGCCGCTGCCGAAAAGTACAGTTACACCATTCCGCGTGATTTCTATTCAAAGACCCGTGACATCGGTTTCCCGGCGATCCGTCCTCTGCGGTGCATCACCCAGATCGGCGCAGTCTTTGACGACCGTCCCGTTCCGGGGGTGGAACCCTTCGACAAAGTGACAGATCCCCACGTGAAAAACCTGCTGGAAAACTTCCGCAAAACCGGCGTCGTTGTAAGTTCGACCGGCGAACTCAGACTGGATACGAAAAAGACCACCTTTACCGTGGAAACGCCCCGTTCCGTCAGCGTGACATTGAAAGAAGGTAAACTTTCCAGCGGCACTTTGACCGTTTCCGGGGCAGATACGTTCCAGACGCTCTTTGCCACCTCGCTTGACAACAAAACACTGAAAGAGAGCAGATCCGTGATGATCCTTCACCTGACCAATGTCATGGCGACCGGCGACACCTTTGCTGATCAGGACTTGAAACTGCATATCAAGCACGGGACTTCCCCGCTTCTGCTGCGCCGCGCCGCCGTGGATGTCGAATTGAAAACGCCCGCGCCCTTCAAAGTCAAAGCGGTCAATATGCAGGGCGATACCGTCGGAGAGATCCCGGCAAAATGGAGCAACGGCATTCTGCGCTTCCGCGCCGACAATGGAGCTTTCAAAGGCGGCCTCGCCGGATACCATCTGACCCGGTAAAAGATAGTTGCAAGTGGTTCTGCGGGGAAGAAACCTTTTTGAAAAGGATAAAAAAATCCGCGCGCAGCGCGTACCCCGCCCCGGGTCGTACCCGGACGTGATCCAACGGCGGAACGTTGGTCGCCGCCTTAAAATGGCGGCGAAAGTATAAGCGAAGCGTCAATATTGCCGCATTTGCGGCAATACCTCTCGCCGGGAGCGATGCCCCGATAAAAGAGCGCAGCGTATTTTATCGGGGCGTTGAGCGGACGGCGCATCCCGAAGCCCCTGTAAAAATCAGTCAACCTTTCGTACACAGCCTTTGAAAAAAGGTTATCTTCCCCGCACCCCATCTTCCAAAAACTTTTGCGTTGGAATTGCTTTTATCGTTCCGATAAAAACAATTCCGTTTGCCTCATTTGATTTATTTGCATAAAAAATGATTATTTTGTGAAATAAAATCTTTTGTTTCAACGTTTTTTTCTGAAAAGTTTGTAAAAATGATTTGTTTATCTCCATTTTGAGGTATATACTATATCAGGACACTTAAATCAAGGAGCAAAAAACATGAAAGTTTCATACGTCCTTTTTGAGGCAAAAGAAAAAGCCGTCCTGATCACCGAAGATTTTGACCCGTCTCTTCAGCCGAATGAAGTTCTGGTCAAAGCCGATTATGACCTGATCAGTGCCGGAACGGAACTTGCCAATTACCACGATTTACCCAATACCAACGTTTTCGGCGATGACAGAGGGATCTATCCCCGTTGGCCCGGTTACAGTGTCTCCGGGCATGTCGTTTCAGTCGGTTCTGCCGTGACCAAATTCAAAGCCGGTGACAATGTGGTCGTTCCCTGGAGCGGTCATCGCTCCTGGTTCAAAAAAGAAGAAGATAAACTTTTTCTCATTCCCGAAGGCGTCAGTCAGCAGGAGGGTGCTGTTGCCCACCTTGCCAGTTTCCCTTTTCTCGGCGTGCGTAAACTGCAGATCCAACTGGGCGAAGGGGTCATGGTCGCCGGTCTCGGACTTCTGGGATTGATCGCTGTACAGCTTGCCAAACTTTCCGGCGGCTATCCCGTCCTTGCCTGCGATTTCTCCGAAGAACGGCGCAAACTCGCCCTCGAACTGGGCGCAGATCATGCCCTCGACCCCCGCGAACCGGATTTCATCGAAAAAGTCAAATCCCTGACCGGCGGAAACGGCCCCAATGCCGTGGTGGAAGTGACCGGCTATCTCTCCGGCCTCCAGCAGGCTCTCGAATACATCGCCCCCATGGGACGCATTTCCATTCTCGGCTGCACCCGTATTTCCGATGCCCCCATCAACGTTTACCGCTACATCCACGGCCGCGGCATCCAGATCATCGGCGCACACACCATGACCCGTCCGAAACAGGAGTCCCACCCCGGCTACTGGACCGAAAAAGATGATTATGCGACTTTTATGAAACTGGTCAAGGCCGGTGTACTCAACGTAAAACCGCTGATCAACAAGATCGTCTCCCCACGTCAGACCCCCGAAGTTTACAAAGAACTCGGCTTCTCCAAACAGCCGCCGCTGGGCGTTCTCTTTGACTGGACGGATTTTGAATAATAAGGAGGAATTTATGGAACAGAAACGTATTCTCGTTGTCGGCGCAACCGGTGCAATGGGGCAATATCTCGTACCGATCCTTGCGGAAAACGGTCACAAGGTCGATGCTCTCGCACTCAATACGCTGGAGTACACCCACCCCAACCTCAACAGTTTCTCCGGCGATGCGCAGAACTATGAGTTCATGCGCAAACTCGTTACGGAAAACAGGTACGATGCCATTGTGGACTTCATGATCTACAATACCCCCCTTCTGGCACAATGGCTGCCGATGATGGCGGCAAGTACCGGACACTACATCTATCTGTCCACCTACCGGATCTACGATAACAAAGAAGTTCCCATCAAAGAAACGTCTCCCCGTCTGCTCGACACCGCAGATGATGTCATTCTGCGCAACTCCGATGACTACTCCGTCTACAAGGCGCGCGGCGAAAATATCATGCACGTTCTCCCCCGCAAAAACTGGACGATCATCCGCCCGGCGATCACCTATTCGCTTATGCGGTATCAACTCGTTACGCTGGAAGCCTTCCTCACTGTGGGCCGTGCTTTCGCCGGGAAACCGGTGGTTCTCCCCGCACAGGCAAAGGATATACAGGGCACAATGAGTTGGGCGGGCGACGTGGCGCAGATGATTTCAAAACTCCTCTTCAACGAAAGGGCCTTCGGCGAAACATTCACTGTTGCGACCGCAGAACACCACTCCTGGGGCGAAATCGCCGATTACTACAAAGATATCTGCGGCCTGAAAACCGTCTGGGTCGATAAAGAGGACTTCCTTAAAATGCTCTGCGGTGACGGCTGTTCCCTCGGAGCCCGCTGGCAGTTGGAATGTGACCGGCTCTTCACCCGCATCATGGACAACAGCAAGGTCCTCTCCGTTACCGGCATGAAACAGGAAAATTTGAAGCCGCTCTACGATGGTCTTGCCTATGAGATCGGCCGCTGCCCCAAAGATCATAATTTCTGTTCCGCCGACTGGATCGCCGGGATGTGGAAACGGATGGATGAACTGGCAGAAAAGGCGTAAAACATGAAAAAACTCAAAGTAATTCAAATCGGCATCCAGCACGAACACGCTACCGGGAAAATGAACACCCTCCGTAAAATGGAGGATATCTTTGAAGTGGCCGGTTATGTGGATGACCGCAGTTTTTCCAGAACTTCCGTCTATCTGGCAAATGAGGACTTGCAGGCTTGGCCCTGGCCCTACTCCGGTCTGCGGGAAT
The DNA here is from genome assembly GCA_017466125.1 of Lentisphaeria bacterium. Taxonomy (GTDB): domain Bacteria; phylum Verrucomicrobiota; class Lentisphaeria; order Victivallales; family Victivallaceae; genus Victivallis. Next base: position 63,015 of record JAFTUS010000117.1, read on the forward strand.
TCACGCTGGAAGAGGCTCTCAATTATCCGGGACTGGACGCCGTTCTGGTGGAAGTCCCCAACAACGATCTGGCTGAAATCGCATTGCTCTGCATGAAAAAAGGTCTTGCCATGCACGTCGATAAACCCGGCGGCGAAGATCCCGCCCGTTTCAAAGAATTGGTGGATGGCTGCAAAGCCGCCGATATTCCGCTGCAAATGGGCTATATGTACCGCGGCAATCCCGCCATGAACTTCTGCCGCAAACTGTTTCAGGAAGGTATCCTCGGCGACATCCTCGAAATCGAAATGGATATGAGCCACTGCTACGGCGGCGAACGCTATCAGCACTACCTTGCCGGTTTCAAGGGCGGAGTGATGTATAATCTGGGGTGTCACAACATCGACTTCATCGTCTCTCTGCTGGGGCGTCCCGATAAGGTCACGCCTTTCCTGAAAAACGTCAGAGGAACCCTCCCCGGTGCGCTCAACAACACTCTGGCAGTGCTGGAATACCCCAATGCGCTCGTGACTGTACGTGTCAGCGCACACAGGGCTTGGGGCACGCGGAAACTGACGGTTGCCGGTACGGTGGGAACGTTTGAACTTTCTCCCCACGAACGTTTCGACGGAAAGGAACTGACCGCAACACTGCATCTGCGGGAAGACAGAGGGGAGTACAAAGCGGGCGTCAATCCGCTTACGTTCGGCAAACAGTTCGACCGTTATATCGATCAACTGACCGAATTTGCACAGGTCATCCGGGGAGAAGCGACCCCTGCGTACAGTTATGAACACGAATATCTGGTCCACGAAGTGACCCTCGCTGCGGCCGGATGCACAACATGGAGCAAATGAATTTTATGAAAGCAATGATCCTCGATGAAAAACTGAATTTCAAATGGGCGGATGTCGCCGACCCGGTCCGCAAGGAAGATGAAGTTCTCATTCAAGTCCACGCCGCCGCAGTGAACCGTGCCGACCTGATGCAGAAAGACGGCTGCTATGCCTCCCCCCCGGAGTGGCCTCAGTGGTGCGGTCTGGAAGTTTCCGGTATCGTTCTGGAGGCTCCCGCCGATGCGGAGGTCAAAGTCGGCGATAAAGTCTGCGCCCTCGTCGGCGGCGGCGGTTACTCCGAAAAAATCGCTGTTCCTTCAGGCATGGTCGTCCCCATTCCCGAAGGACTTTCCATGGTCGAAGCCGCTTCCATTCCCGAAGTGTGGTCCACCGTCTATTTGAATTTGATGCTCGAAGCAGGCGGCATGAAAAAGGGTGATGTCTTCTATATGCAGGCAGGGGCAAGCGGTGTCGGTCTTGCCGCCATCCAGTTCGCAAAACTCATGGGTGCCGAAGTCATCACGACGATCGACTCCCCCGAAAAGGCGGAATTTGTCCGTAAACTCGGTGCCGACTATGTGCTGGACTACCGTACCGAAGATGTCCGCCCGGTCATTGAAGCACATCCGCCGACCGTGGCACTGGACTGCATCGGCGGGAAATTGATGGGAGACTGTTTCAAAAACATGGTTTTCGGCGGCCGCTGGATCATGATCGCCACGATGGCGGGCGCAGAGACCACCATCAATCTGGAAACAGTCTGGCGCAAACGCATCCGTCTGATCGGCAGTACACTGCGCAGCCGCACGGCGCAGGAAAAGAGCAATATCATGCACGCCTTGCAGAAAGAACTCTGGCCGCTTTTCAGTCAGCGCAAACTGATCAGCAACATCCACGCGGTCTTCCCCATCGCTGAAGTGGAAGCCGCCCACGGCGTACTCCGCCGCGCCGAAAACATCGGCAAAGTCGTTCTGACTCTGGTCTGATCCGAAAACGACAGACAAAGGACTGCTGCTTACCTTTTAAGGTTTTGCAGCAGTCCTTTCTTTATATCCCGCACCGGGGATATTTCAGTCAATTACAGCACCGTGATAGTGAAGTCACCGACACCGACGGATTCCACCTGCCCCTTGCTCATCTTTTTGAGGATCAGTTCCGTGAATGATTTCTGCGCTGTGAAGACAAAAGTCACACTCTGTACCCCCGCTTTTTTGGCACCGAAACCTTTGAGCCATTTCTGACCGGCGGTTTTGCCTCCGGCAAGATAGAATGCGGCCGCAGCCGGATTGTCAACAGAGGCGATAACGTCAAGTTTCAACTGATATTTGCCGGCAGGGAACTCTTTGCCGAGTTGAATGGTATTCCAGGAATACTGACCGTTTGCAGCCGGGATCGCCGTTCCTTTTTTGCCTTCAAAGTCCACCGTGCAGGCGATTTTTGAGCGGCGTTCACTCAGCGGATAGGCGAAAACCTTGCCCTTGACGGCATCGGCAGCAGGGAGTTCAGAAGAAACGTAGTTTATACGGAGATCCTTGAATGCCAGAGTCGGAGCAGCCGTTTTGTCTGATTTCTTGAGCATAAACCCCTTCACCCCCGTCGGGGCATTGAATACGATTTTATGCTTGCGGGCCGTTTTGCCGCCCTTCAGGGCAGGACTGACTTGTTTGTGTTTGCCGTCAGCCATAATGAAATAAAACACTGCGGCGGCCTGTTCGCCTTCGGCAGTCAGAATTTCCATCGTGACGGTGTATTTCCCCGCTCCGCGCGTAAGCGGAACTGTCGCTCCGCCCCACTGCTTGTAAGAAGCATTGAGGCAAATGCCGCCATCCGCAGCGGCACTGAAACCGGCGATCGGTTTTCCGTTCTGGAACAAGGGAAGCACGATATCTTCCGCCCAAACTCCTGCCGACATACTCAATACGGCAACGACTGTGATCATGAACTTTTTCATTGTTTCAAATCCTTTCCTGAATTATTCTCTTTCTGCCAAATAGTTCCGGTTGCATCCACGGGTGCTTTCGCTGAACATCACAACGTTGCTCTGACGTGTGACTTCCGCTTCGATTTTCTCTGCATCCGCCTCGGGAATGATGGTGCAGTTGAAGAAATGTTCGCCCTGTTCCGTCAACGGATAATCATCGGTCGGCTTGATGACGAAAGGCTCATGGTGAGCGTAGAACGGACTGCGCAGCAGCGTCATACGGAAAGCCTCGCTGCCCTCTCCGGGGGAGTCGATGGCGTAAATATCGCGGCTGACCAGGGCGGTGTCATCAAGTTTCACGAAGTCATGCATCGGCAGTTCTCTGCCGTCCACTTCACGTTCAAATACATTGCCGGGGCATCCGGCGATATACTCTTTCACGGCGGCATCGGGGAGGTAACTCATCTTGAGCAGTTCCTGACGGCCATGGTATTCCACCTGGATACCGAGACGGATCTCCGCTTCTCCGGCATATTTGCTGACCGAAAGAACAATGTCGCAGGCGGGACATTTCCACGCCGCTTTTGCCACGGCGAAGAGAGAGCCGTTTTCGGCGGTAAGAAACGCCTCTTTTTCCGGTTTCCACTCATATTTGAGTTTACCGGTATACCGTTTCAGACCGTGTGTCCAGGTATCGCTGTCATCCTCCATGATCTGGAAGGAGATTTTTTTGCAGACGGCGGCAACGGCCTTTTCCAGTTCGGCAGACAGGTCGCAGGAGTTGGCATAGGCGAATTCCCGGTTGATGCAGATGATCTTGCGTTCACCGGCAGCGAGTGTAAGCGGGAAGACGATCCGGTTATGATTGACAGCCGCCTCACTGCGGATGAGCTGATGCGGGATCGTGTTGCCGTTTTCATCCTGCAAGGTGAACTGACGGTATTCGATCTTCTCTTCGTAACCGAACCACGGAGCGGCAGTATACATACCGGAATAGGGTCTGTCACTGAAGTTATCCAGCACAAGCTGCTGACGGTTGTCACGTCCGATGGTCTTATTATTCAGACGGCGGGTCAGCATGGTGTTGAAGCGGTAAGCGGTACTGTAAGCGCGTCCGAGATCCGCATAACTCAAATCGTAGGAACTCTTGATGCACGTTCCGGCGAGGATGTCATGAAAGCAGTTGAATGCCAGAAGTTTTTTGACATTTTCCAGTTCCGCATATTCCGGAACGGTTGCGGCGATATCGGGATAGCGTTCAACGAGATGCTCCGCCATGCGGAACTGTTCTTCGATGGAACGGATCTGCCGCTTGAAACTGTGCAGAATGGTGTAACATCCGATCGCATGCTGCTGAAGTTCGCCCTTGTAAACGGGGAGCAGATCGATCTTGTCGGCGATCTCATCGAAGAACTGACGGGGCGAACTGATAACGATTTCCACGCTGGGATAGTCATTTTTGTGTTCCCGGAGCCAATCCAGTTCGTGACGGCCGGGGCCGCCGCCGTGGTCGCCCATGCCGACGAAAAACATATTGTGACCGATCTTCTCATCGGTTTTTGCAATAACGCTTTCCAGTTGTCTCTTCATTCCGGCATAACTGCGGGTGCAGTAGCCCTCCTGGATGCGGTAGGTGGTAATGCGGTTTCCGGCGGGACCTTCCCAGCGGAAAAGGCTGGACGGCAGGTGCATTTCATGCTCCATGGGGCGCATCATCACATAAGAATCCACCCCGCAGGCGGCGTAATGGTCGGGGAGCGAGGCGGTATGTCCGAAACTGTCCACATTGTATCCGACAGTGGGTTCCACACCCAATTTTTTCCACATTTCAGCGGAAACACTGCGCTGCCATGCGATCGTACAGGCATCCGGGAAATTGCAGTCGGGCTGGATGTACCAGCCGCCGACCACCTGCCAGCGGCCCTGTTGGACGAACTTTCTGACCCGCTCAAAAAGTTGAGGAGCATTTTCAGCAAGGATCTCATAGAACCACGCTTCCCCTCTGGTGATGATCGCTTCGGGGTAATCATCGAGGATCTCGCAGTTGCTCTCTGCCGTTGAAATGACCTCATCGATCCCCTGGGCCGCGTTCCAAAGCCAGACCGGGTCAAGGTGTGAATTCAAAATAACATGAATTTTCATAAAAAACCTCTGTTTTACGGTGATATTACTATAAACGATAATAAGATACCACAGTTCTTTTTTTTTTCAACCGTTATTCAGAAAAAAGCCTCAAAAATCACTCCGGAGCAATTCCATTCCGGAATTCCGACGGCGTCTGGGACGTTTCCCGCTTGTAAAAGCGGCTGAAGTAATATTCGCTTCTGAAATTCAGCCGTTCTGCCACATCTTTGATTTTCAGTGCGGGGTCACGGAGCAGCCGGGATGCCCTTGCGGCGATCGAATGGTCGAGATACTGTTTGACCGGAATTCGGTTCCGCCGTGAAAAATGTCTGGAAAAGGTATCCGGCGACAAGCCGACGATTTGCGCCAGATCAGCGATCGTGGTCTGTGCATTGGCGTGATTTCGCAGAAATGTATACAACTCCCGTTCGCACACCAGCGGTTTCTCACTGCTTTTCTCCCTCTGCGGCAGATAGTTCAATATCTTTTGCAGGAGCATCCCTTTCAGACGGAGCGCATTATCAGCCTCCCCGGGTGCGGCAAAGATCCTGTCGATCATACCGATCCACGCCTCGCACTCCGGTTCTTCGATAAACAGCCCGGACTTGAAGAAAAAATCGTCTCCGGCGGGAGTTAAAGTATCGAAATGGAATGCGTAAAAGCGTGTTCCGTATTCAAAGTGAAAACCGTACTCTTCGGCGGCACCGAGAAAGTAAATACAGCCCGATCGCAAACAGAGACGTTTGCCGCCGATTTGTTCCACATAAGATCTGCCGTTGCTTTCCATTACCGCAAACAGTCGGCTGCAGGGCAGAATGTTGCTGCCCGACCACAACAGATTTACTTCTGAACACTCGTACAACTCCAACCGGACCCGGTTTGCCGCCTCCAGGAGTTCCAGCAGATCTCTCCGTCCCCGAAACATACAACAAAATCCCCTTTTTTTGAATTGTTTTTTATTTCTTTGTGCAGTATAATATACACGTGACACACAAAAATACAAATAACAACAAAAAAGAAAGGTCTGTTATCATGATATTCAAGAAAGAAAATACCTCAATGATCTCCTTCCCGCTGGGCGGCATCGGCAGCGGATGCATCGGACTTGCCGGAAATGGTTCTCTGATCGACTGGGAGATTTTCAACCGCCCCTCCAAATGCAGCCGCAACGGTCTTTCCCACTTCGCAGTCCGTGCCGAAGAAGAGGGCAAAGTAACCGCGTTCCGTATTCTGAACGGCGATTTGCCCGCCCCTTACAACGGCGAACATCAGACACAGCCGGGGCATCGGGGTTTCGGTTACGGTCCGGCAACAGATACCCTTTCCAGTTGGCCGCATTTTCCCGAACATGAATTTTCGGGAAACTATCCGGTTGCAGAAATCACCTTCAAGGATGATGCGTTCCCCGCACAGAGCAAACTTTGCGCCTGGAGCGTGATGATCCCCGGTGAAAGCCGGGACTCCTCTCTGCCAGGTGCCTTTTTTGAAGTGGAACTGACCAACAACACCGGCAGAACGATCGACTATACTGTCATCGGCGTACTCAACAACCCCTGGGATGACCGGACTTCCAGTTACAACGACACAAACCAAAACCAGTTGACCGTCTGTTCCGGAGACGGCACCGGCGACTTGACCCTGACCGTTGATGAACCTCCGGAAAACATTTCATATCAAACGTGTTTCTTCCGGGGGGACTGGAATGACAGTCAGGAGATGTATTACAACGACCTGATGCGGGGCGGACGTTTCGCCGACCGCCGCTACGGACAGGACGTACCCCGGAAAAAACAGGAACACGGTCTGCTTGCCGCCCATTTCAGACTGGCTCCGGGGGAGCGGAAAGTCACCCGCTTTATCATCACATGGAGTATTCCGGTTTACGAAAAATACTGGCACTATCCCGAAGACACCAGAGCGCAGGAGGCGGGGCTGCCGCTTCACTGGCGCAACTACTACGCCACACTCTGGAAGAATTCCATGGAGTCCGGGAAATATGCCGCAGCAGAGTATGAACGCCTCCGCAAAGGCACATTCCTTTTCAGCGAACTACTCCAATACGGCAATCTGCCCGACACGGTAAAGGATGCTGTTTCAAGTTGTCTTTCCGTTCTCAAATCCCCCACCTGTCTGCGGCTGGAAGACGGAACTTTTTACGGTTGGGAGGGCGTACAGGGGCATTTCGGTTCCTGTGAGGGTTCCTGTTCCCACGTCTGGGGTTATCAGCAGGCACTGCCTTTTCTCTTTCCCGACCTGGAGCGTTCCATGCGGGAGTCCCATTTGAAATACAGCGTGGATGAAAACGGCGGCAGTCACTTCCGTCTGCAGCTGCCTCTGGGGGTGAAAGCCCTTCCCTCCGACCACCGCCCCTGTGCCGACGGTCAGTTGGGCGATGTGATGAAAATGTACCGTGACTGGCTTATTTCGGGCAGCGATGAGTATATCCGCCGCTGGTGGCCGACCATTCGCAAAACCGTGGAATACGTTTGGAGTCCCGACAATCCCGACCGCTGGGACCCGGAAGAGACGGGCATCCTCCACGGCCGTCAGCACCATACGCTGGATATGGAACTTTACGGTCCCAATGCATGGCTCTCCGCCCACTATCTCGGTGCATTGGATGCCGCCGCACGCATGGCGGATTTCATGGGGGAAA
>JAFTUS010000118.1 GCA_017466125.1 Lentisphaeria bacterium
CGTCGATATTGCCTCGCATGAGGCAATACCACTCGCCGGGAGCGATGCCTCGAAAAAAGAGCGTAGCGTATTTTATCGGGGCGTTGAGCGGACGAAGCATTCCGAAGCCCCTGTAAAAATCAGTCAACCTTTCGTACAGAACCAAAAAATTTATGGCTGTACAGCAGAAAATGCGGAAATATTCCGCCTGAAACGGAATTCAAAACGTTTATTTATCCGGAAACGGTTTGATATTCCTGAAAAAAAGTTTATATTGTTCCACAGAGGAGAACAGGAGGAGCAACCGTTTCCGGTGTAACAACCGGAAACGGCCTTTTGTTTTCAGAGAAAAGCGTACTGCTCTCCTGTGCCGGTCGGGGTGATGGCGGAAGTCAATCAATCTTCAAAAAATTTCACAGCATCCGCCAAGCCGAACGGCACCAGATTACGGTTCGCTGTTTCCTGCTTTCTGAATACGGCACAATCCGTCCAGAACGGTTTGGGGGTTCGCAGATAAAAGGGACCGAAACTGTTTCTTCTGTGACCATAGAGAATAATTCTGACACGATTTTCGCCATCGTTTTTCAAGTAAGAGGTTATGTCAAGAACCCCCTTGCAAAATGTTGCGTCGATCTCTTTGCTGTCGTTGATAACTACTCCCAGAGCAGAACCATTCCAGCGGGGCAAGCCCATATACAAGTGTTTTCCACCGCTCAAAGGCGGGATCGCCGTTTCGCAGATCACATTGCCGGAATAATACGGCAGCAGTTGTTCCGTCAGATCCCCGCAGACAGATTTATCGACCATCGGCACGATCACATCATCCTTTACGCCGAACCCGCCAAGCAGATAAAGGCTTTCCACTCCGGCGTAACTGCAATCATACTCTCCGCGCACAGTCAGGATATTTTTACCATACCGCAAGTTTCCCTGCGGCAATTTCACACAGGAGATCGCAGGATCTGTCCACCATGAAACTGCCTGATTGCTTATTTCAGTTCCGTTGAGGAAAATTTCAAACCGTTCCGGACTCTCGATCCCCAGAAACAACTCTTGGGATTTCTGCAATAAACAGTCAAAACCGTATTCCAGTTCAAAAGTGGTCGTTTTATCATTGTTCCAGCTTCGGCAATAAGGTTGACGCATCGCATCTTTCCGCCTCTGTATGCCAAGTTTATCCCGCAGAAAATCATCAATATCCAGTATATACATACGGTCATTGATGATGTTGTTTTCCACTTTTAATTTTGCATGATCCAAAACCAGTACATTGAAATCCTCCAACCGGAGATCCCAGGAGTGAACACTGTATTTTTCCTTCAGGTCAGCAATCGGAATGTTTCCGTCCCCGGGAACCGGCAGTTTATTTTCAGACACGACAAACGTTTTCATTTCCAATGCGCCAATGGAACATTCGATGATATATGTGCTGTTGTTACGCTTGAAATGAACTTTTCCAACCGTTCCGTCAACGGCATCAAACTCATAAACTTCACCATTGATCGCGCAGTCAAATTCGATTTTCACATAGGGGCAATCCCCGTTCCGTTCCAAAACCTGTTTCTCTGCAAATATATTTTCGCTGAATTTACAACCGAAATTATTTACCGAAAGCACCATGTGATTTTCATTACCGTTAAGGCGGCAGAGCAGTTGTCCGATTTCTTCGTTACGGCTGTCTTTCAGCGATACCCGGCGGCAGACGGCGGAGAGCATTTCACGGTAATTTTCATCACACACCTGCTGAAATTTTCCATAGACCTTTTTTGCCGATGAACTCCGGCAGGCATCGACAAATTCAGGAATTTCCCCGAAATAGAAAACCTGACCGCCAACTGAAACGAACTTCTCAAGAAGCAGCAGGACCGAACTCCTGATCGTAGCGACTTCGGGGATCAAAACGGCACGGTACGCGGCTTTGCCGATCAACAATCTGTCCTTATCGACCCGGCCGTAACGGGAGACGATGTCTTCATCTCCATAATCATAGTCCAGATGTGCCGCCAGCAGTTCACCGGAAAGGCGCATAAAGTCAGTTTCTTTGGGGTGCAAGCCGCTGAAACAATCGGTCAGAAATGCTTCATTGCGTCCGACGCAACTCCAGAAACTTTCGATCGGATGAATGAATAATATATCCCTGATGTCTGCTGTTTTTTCATTCAGGAGCGAGAGGCGCGCCGAATAATCAGTGATGATCCGGTATTTTTTGTACCAAGGGGATTGAAATGAAATGCTTGCCGGATAATCTCTTTTGCCTTCACCTTTCAGGGTGTACAAAGAAATATGAGGTACGAAAAAGTTGATGCCGAGAATGTATTGCCAATCCATGATCGCTTTGTGTCCGGTCAGGGAAAAGTCCCAGCCCGTACAGGCAAATACTTCACTCAGGCGGATTTCGCGCCCTAATTGATTTGCCACAGAAACACACTGTTTGACTGCCGTAAACAAGTTCCAGTGTTCCGTGAGAACATCGACGCCGGGCATCTGCATATATTCATAAAACCGCATTGCACTGCCATTGAAACAGTGCTGCAAAGCCAGGGTGTCTTCATTAAAAATATGCCCCGTGAGAGGCAGATTATTTTTTTCGCACCATTCGCCCATCTGCCGTGAGGTTGCATTTACAAAAAGTTCAGTAATGAAATTATAAAAATCGTAACGGCTTTTTTTCACCTGATGGTCGCAGGAGTAGAAGAGTTCCGGTAAAAAATCAATGATACTGTACTTGTATTTTTCATAAAAAAGCTCCGGTAAATTTTCGGTATAAGGTACGCCGCATCCTATTTCAGTAACGCTGAACCCCATTTCATCGGTAAAGATCCCTTTTACCTGCCTGCCGAAGCGGCTGCCGATATTTGATTTATAAGCCTCATGAGTGACCCGGATAAACTCTGCGACGGCATCTTTATTCATCGTATCGAGATAGGTTTCCCCGTTGAACCACTCTCTTTTTATCATATAATCCCAATATCCGACAAGGAGTTCTTCATTTTCTTTTGGGTTTGCGGATTTCGGGTCATCGATCCGGCGGTAAGATGTAATATCTTTTTTATCTCCGGTAAATTGGACGGCGTAAAAGCCTAAAATTTTTTCAGCGGCAAGATTTTGCGGAGTTTTTTCTATATTTTCGAGAAACATTGCTTTCATTTTGAATTTGTCGTTCCGGCTGATGATCCCGCCTGCCGTTCCTGACGGCCAGCGGTCTTCGTCATAGAGCCAAACGTCCAAATTATTTTTTTCCGCCTCGTTGACACAGAATTTCACATAATCAAAAAATTCTTTTTGCAGATAAGGTACATTTAATCCGACGCGTGAATGTATGAAAAAGCCTTTGAATCCCATTTCGCGGAAGACTCCGATCTGGCGTGCCAGCTCAGAGAAATCAAGTTCACTGTTCCACCCCCAGAATGGGACAATCCCTGCTGCCGCCCCGGCCTGTTGAAATTTTTCCAAAAAATTTTTTTCCATAAGAATACACTCCGCTATTTGAGTATGTTTTCCGGCTTCAAATACAAGTTCTCAAAAGTCCGGCAAATAAGCCCCCTACTACTGTGCGAGCCCGGAAACTGCACACTTTTCCCTCTCCGGTCGTAAAATACCAATCGCTCATCGGACAGCGGTCAATGCCTTCGTTGAGCCAGCGGCAAACCGGTTCTGTGAGGGCGTCAAAATCCTCCCGTTTCCCGGTAAGAGTGGCAGTCCAGAGGAGCCAGTCACATTTCGTGTATTCGGCCCGGTTGTCCAGCGGAACGCCATAGGGGTTCTGCATTTTTTTGTAGAAGGCAATTTCTTTTTCTGCGACTTCCGGCGGAAAAAGATCGAAGCCGAGCAGTTTATCCCAGAAAAGATTGTACTTGAGACTCCAGGAGCCCGGCTGATCGAAAGCGAGGCGGTAGTGGTCGCCGTCATCGGCTTCCACCACCCAGCGGGCGGCAAACTCTTCTGCGGCTTTGCGGTATTGCTCCGCTTCAGAGTTGATGCCGGAATATTCTGCGATCCGGGAATAGGCTGCCAACGCAGTGATGGCTTTTAATGAAAGGTTGGTATTGTGGGCGAGGTGTCCGGCAAAGTCATCGGTGCAAAGCTGCTTTTCCGGATCATACCCCTTTTCAAGCAGATATTCCGCCCATTTTTTGAGAAGCGGCTGATATTCTCTGACCAGGGTCGTTTCCGGACGGTAATGGAGGAGTGCCGCTGACAATATCAGCATATTGCCGCACTCTTCCACCGGCATCTGATAAATTTCGCTGAGTGCGACCCCGCCGTAGACTTGTCCGTTTGCCCGGGGAAATCTTCCGAGGTCGTGGGGTGCAAAGTTGAATTTCCATTTTTCGGTCGAGGCATATTCAAAAATGGGGCGGAGCATTCCTTCCACAAATTCCGGTGCGTAACGGAAAAACAGCGGTACGGATGGGTAAGTTACATCCACAGTGGCAATGCAGCCGTTGGAGTCGTTTTCTTTGGAGAAAAAAAGCATATTGCCCCGGTTGTCTCTTGCCAATTTATGACCGGCGATCGCCTGCCGGCAGGCGGCGTTACAGAGAAAGACATACTGTTCACCTCCCGCAGCCGCAGCGTCGGCGGAAAGTCTGGCATCAAAAGCGGCACACTCCTGCCGCAGAACCGGAAAATCAGCGATCGCCGCAGAAAACAGTTCGCCCATATCACGGAGGGAACCTTTCCAGTAAGCATCCAGACGTTGCTGAAGAAATTCTACTGCGTAAAGGTCATCACAGGCGATGGCGAAATAACTTTCACAGCCGGAAGGAGTTGCTTTCATTCCGGTCAGCAGGGAGATCCCCTGAAGATCGGTATCGTTTGCCCGGGAAAATTCATCGTAAGGAGTCCAGTTGTTTTCCTGAAAATCCGTCAAAGCCTGATTGAGGTCTCCGCAGCGCATAAGGGTATTTTGACCATTTGGAACCACCGCATAGAAGTATCCCCATTCGATTTTGATCCGGTCGGCAGTACGGGCGAGAGGATTTTGGTCGCGGGCACCGGTACAGCAGACTTGAGCATCTTTGTGAGCGAGCCGTCTGTAAAGAGCATCGGTTCCGGCGGCAACGGTTATTCCTGCATCAAAACCGGAGAAGATCCGCAGGGCGTGTTCTCTGCCGTCTGTACTTTTTGCCCGGAAGATCACATAGGTGAGAGGACGGGAAAGAACAGCAGGTTTTTCCAGCAGTGCGGGAGTTAGAAAATCCACAGCAAAGGAGATGCCGGGGAGTTCCCAGGTAAGCGTGGTGCGGGTCGCGGTAATTTCCCAAACTGGTGTTTTGTCGTTTTTTTGGGCAGCACTGCCGCTGCCGATAAGACGGATGAGTTTGCCGTCAGCATCGATCCACAGTTTATTGTCAATGAAATCGCCGCCCCAATGGTACAGAGGTCCATCGGCAGGATCGTCATTGAAACTCCAGATGGAAAAGAAGGGGTCATGGGTGATGACCGGATACGCTGGCATACGCTTGTTCATGGGAAAGGTCCTTTTGAGCCAATTTCAAAAGTTTTGGCATCTGATTATTGATTTTGCTGTTCTTTTTACGGCATCTCCCCGCCGTATATGGTTGTGAATTTTGGCAACAGGGGGGAGAACTCCTCTTTTAAAAGGAGCCTCTCCGGAATTCCCTGCAGAGTTTTGCGTTGGACTACGGATTGAGATTTGGATTGGAGGCCGACATAAATCCGTATTGAAGCGGTTTCCAGGAGTTGTAGGAAAGACGCTTCGTCCAATCGGTCAGACAGGCTTGATTGGGTTTTGCCTCCGGAGGCAGATTACGGCAGGTTCTGGCACTGCCGTCTGCCCGGACTGCATTGAGATGAAATGCTGTGTCATTGTTGTAATGGATCGGCATCGTCGGGTCATCGGCAAAAAGTGCGATATTAAAATAGAGAGATTTATTGCTGTTCGGAAAATTCGCTAATTTGCTGATCTTTTCAAACCGGAATTCCACTGCTTCATTCGGCGATCTGGGTGTTTTAATTGATTTGTTGCTCGTTGCGAATGCAGAATAACCGACACCGCGGTCATTGGCCCACTGATCCCAACCGCAGGAAAATGACCGGTACGAGTAAAGACCAAGACTTTTATACTGACCGCTGGTGTCTGCGGGACAAACACCGACATCTCCCTGCTTGTCATTGTAAAGATAAAGATAAAGTCCGACCGTACCATTCCAGGCAAAACCCTCATTATTGGTAAGATAAAAGTCACTGTAATCTCCGGCATAAAACATGGCAACCGTACCCAGTTGCTTTAAATTGCTTATGCAGCCGGCATTTCTGGCAGACGCCCGTGCTTTGTTCAAGGCGGGCAGCAGCATGGCGGCGAGAATAGCAATAATTGCAATTACAACCAGAAGTTCGATAAGGGTAAA
>JAFTUS010000119.1 GCA_017466125.1 Lentisphaeria bacterium
ACTTGCTTTGCAAGTATGATGCGGTGTATTTTTGTGAGCGGCACTCTCCGTATGTTTCCGTACACATCCGTACTGATCCGTACAAATAAAGCGTTTGAAAAAATCACGGCAGAGTTGTGAGGTGACCACCAACAGTTCGATGAGGGTGAAGTGTTTGTTTTTCATTTTTTTCTCCGTATTTTGCTGTTTTTTGTTTTATGGATAACGTTATCCATAGGCGGGTGAATTTTTTTTGGGTTTTGAAAATCCTCCTTATTTATTTTTATGGACAACGTTATCCATATTTGAAAAAAATTTTATGTTGTATAAAGGCCATACCAGGGATCCTCCATTTGCTGTTTTTGAAGTTTTTTCAATTCATCGACCGGAAAGAAACGCCGGGGTAAAATATAATTTTGCGGCGGGGTATCGGGTTCGTTTATGGCGGCAATGAGTTTATCAAAGCAAAGTTCCACATATTCGTGAAGATCCGAAACAACAGCACCCAGATAATTTTCATGCAGCACCAATTCTCCGGGGATGCCGTAAACACCGATCGCATCCGGACACGGGAGCCGCCGTTGCTGCAAATAATTGAAGTAAGTCTGTGTATCCTGACTGTGCATACTGACGAGAGCCTTTACTTTTCTCTGTGCCATACGTTCATGGTTTTCGTCCAGCATTTTGCGTGTTGCTCCTCTCTGCAGCATACGTTCCGGAGAAATATCATATTTCAGCGCGTAGAAGTGAAGCATTTCATCGGATAGTTCCGCTTGGATGGCGATTTCTTTGTGTCCCCGTTCCACAAACGTCTGAAAGATATCGTCCCAGAAAGATTCCTGATCGAACTGTATGGAGTTGAAGTGGTTGTTTTCAGAAGCCCCGCCGAGCAGGAGCATCGGAAAATTCTGTTTCTCAAGGAATTGCGAGACCGGAGAACTGCAGTCCAGAAAGGGCTGGTAAAGAATGGCATCGGGCTGTTCCTGGAGGAGTTCTTTCAAAGCATTCTCTTCCTGTTCTTTATCATACTTGGTCAGGACGATTTTGAACTGATACCCCCGGTTCAGACTTTCTTTGAAAAAAGCATCGATGTTGCAACTGTGAAAGTGGCCGCAGAGACACGTTGATACCAAGCCGATGGATTTGCTTTTTCCGAGACGCAAAGTGCGTGCCGAACGGCTGCGGACATAATGGAGTTCTTCGGCGGCAGATCGGATTTTTTTCCGCAACTCCGGGCTGACGTGCGGATCATCTTCTCTGCCGTTCAGCGCACGGGAAACCGTGATCAGACTGCAGTTCAGATGCTGCGCAATATCTTTCAGTGAAGTTTTTTTCATCATATCCAGGGGTAACGTTGAACATTCTCTTATATATTATACCAAAAAAAACAATTTTGTCAAGTCGGATTTTTACTTTTTGACCCAATTTTCTGAAATTTCAAATTTCTGCGGATCACGGGGACGGTATCCGTGCTGCATTCCCTGAAGCCACAGGATTTTTTTAGCCCCCTTCAAACGGTTGTACAGTACCATAACTCCGGAAGGCGGACAGGTGTAATCCCCCAGACCTGCGGCAGAAATGAGAACCGGGCATTTGATTTTCAATGCGTGGTGGACCGGGTCGAAATACTCCAGTGCGGCGGTCCAGTAGGGTTGCCATCCGGAAAGCCGGGGAGGTTTGCGTTCCTTGCCGCTGATGTCGCAGAACCAGGGGATGAATATATCAGCAAAAGTGACATCCGGATCATGTGCCGCCGCCCAGATCGCCTGCAAAGCGCCCTGACTGCCGCCGTGAACGGTCAGATTTCTGCCGTCCCATTCCGGGAGGGTCTTTATGTATTCCAGGGCCCGGAACACCCGGAGAGACATTCCGTTGAAATAGGCGGTGTTCCTGTTGGAATTCTGAATTTTACTGAAAGCGTAAGGTTTGCCGTTATGTTTGATTTTGCGGGTGAAACCATCGTAGTAGGCTTTGTCTCTGGCAAGTTCAAAGCCGTGGGCATTGATCTCCAGATAGATGCCGTCTTTACGGAGTTTCTGGGGAGACTGCCCGCGACTGCCGTAACCGTAAAAACTGACACAGGCCTTTTGTGTGCCGGGTTTTGCGTGGGCAGGGATGGTCAGATAACCGGTGACGGGACGTTCTCCGGGCGACGCGACTTTCACGCGGTACTGAAAAACTTCATGATTGCCGGATGGATCTTTAATTCTTTCCAGTTCCTTAACGGGAACGGCAGAGAGGCGGGCGCGCTGCTGCTGCCAGAATTCATCGAAGTCCGGCGGCGGAGGAGTTCCTGTGATCTTATGGATATCGACACCGGCTCCACCGTCGAAGAAGGGACCGCAGGGGTTGCCCCTGTCATCGACCAATTTTGCTTCGATCCGGACGAACCCGGGCGTGTGCAATGACGTGACGACCTGGAGTTCTTTCTCCTCAAAAGGGACTTTCCCCTTTTGGGTCGTATTGTCATCGCCGGAACGGAGCCATTGAACAAAATATTTCCCTTTTTCCGGTTTTGCGGAACTTTCCCAATGGATGCGGAAGGTCATTTTTTCACCGGGCGCAAAGGAAAGTTTGCCGGGGAGCACTTCTCCAGTCATAATCGTATTTCTTTTATCAGGCTTGTGGTTTGCGGCGAAAGAAACCGTGCAGAAAAGAAGCAGAAAAAGCGATAACACAACATTTTTCATCATAACATATCTCCTTTGAATAAAACATGGATAACGTTACCCATAAATAAATATATCACCATTTTTGATATTGTCAAGAACAAAAAGAAAAAAAAGAAAAAAAGAACTGCGTCAGGGATTTCCCCCTGCCGCAGTCTTATGCTGCTGCCGGAAGTCCGGATTTCCGGCAGCGGCATCGTTATTCAGATTTCGCGGTAGTTCCCGAGGAATACGAACTTCCGTCCGTTGGTACGGAGTGGCTTTCAGGACGTTCTCACGCTCCAATTTCATTGCAAAATTGAACAATTTTTGTAAAACTTCGGACATTCCTTCCATTCCATGGTCCAAAATAGGTTGCAAAATCTCTTTTTCTGTGCTATATCCCATTTGTGATAAATCCTCTTTTTTGTGACTTTTTTCAGGAGTCTTTTAGAGAATTTATCACGTTTTTTCAGATTCGTCATTTTCCAGAGAAAGCGCGGTCAGCAGTGCCCGTACGTCATTTCAACCGAGTTACACACAGTTTGCGCTCCGACTCCGACGAGTTGGAGGACCCATTCTTGTCGGAGCACGCCCTATGCATAACTCTACGCTTCCGGCATACGCAATTTTACAGAAAATTCGTTACACTGGCTGCGGTAATTACTTTTTACGGTATTCTCTGCTGAGTTCTGTCGGGGTTTTTCCGCATCTTTCTTTTACAAAACAACTCAGGTGGGAGAGATTTTTCATGCCGACTTCGTAGGCGATCTCTTTCAAATTCAAATCGCTGTATGCCAGCAGATGACAGATTTTACGCAGACGCAGCTGGATACGGTATTCGCCGGGCGCGATTTTGTAACGGGTTTGAAACTCCTGCCGCAGCAAATCGCGGTTGACGTTCAGCTTGCGGCAATGTTCTGTAATGGAGTTTTCCCACAAAACATCTTCTTCCAGACGTTTCCGGAAAAGTTCAATGACATCATCTCCTGCTTCGGGAAAGCGGAGAAAATTTTGCAGGATCTGCAATACAAGCAGTTCTGCGGCAAGTTGATTTTGCGGCAGTGAACTGTAATAGAGACGGTTCAGCGTGTCAAATGTTTGACGCATTTCCAGAAGTTCAGCCTCCTTCAACGGAACATTGCGGGGGAGCGGCAGCGCATTCCCGTTATGATGCCAGTACAACTGATGGGCGGCCTCATCGAATTGTATCGCCGGAAATGCCAGCATCACGACCCAGTTTTCACGATCTTTGCCGTATTCAAAGATACTGTGAAACCCCGGAGGTGTCAAACTCAGCCCCGGTTGCACCCTCTCTTGAGAAGTGTCCCGGATTTTGTACAAGGTGCCATCCGGGTAAAAAGAGGTGCTTTTTATCAATCCTCTGACATACAGCCCCAGAAACAGTACCGGAATTGTTTGAGAGGATTTCTGCGCTTCACGGTAAACGCCGACATTCAGAATTTTTGGAGTAATCATTTTTTTGCAAAAATATAAATTTTGTTGTATTTTGTGTAAATTATAAGAATAAATATAGCGTGCAAAAATAAAAAATCAAGTTATATTATACACAAACCCCAACAAAAGGAGATTAAAAATGGGTATTAAACTTGGTCTTGTCGGTCTTGGTGCTTTCGGCAGTGCATTCGCTCCGCTTTTTGCGTCTCACCCCCTTGTGGACTCCGTCATTCTCTGCGACGCCGAAGCCGACAAGGTGAAAAAACATGCGGAAGATCCGGCGATCGCTCCGAAAGTTGCCGGGCAGATGCTCTCTCTTGATGAAGTTTGCAAATCCGATTGCGATGCGGTGGTCATCATCACTCAGCCGTGGCTTCACGCTCCCCAGTGCATCCAGGTACTTGAGGCGGGCAAATATGTCTATTCCG
The DNA here is from genome assembly GCA_017466125.1 of Lentisphaeria bacterium. Classification (GTDB taxonomy): domain Bacteria; phylum Verrucomicrobiota; class Lentisphaeria; order Victivallales; family Victivallaceae; genus Victivallis. Next base: position 4,514 of record JAFTUS010000119.1, read on the forward strand.
CCGTCCCCGTGATCTCTCTGCCCGATGATAATGAAATGTTGGACTGGTGCGAAAAAATCATTGAGACTGTGGAACGTACCGGCATGGAATACATGTTGGGCGAAACCACGATTTACCGTCCGCAGACGATGTTCTGCCGCCGCATGGCACAACAGGGACTCTTCGGCGATTTCGTTTATGCCGAAGCAGAATATGCCCACGATCTGGATAACTTCTATTGTTCTTTGCGTAAGGTTTCTGCCCATCGCTCCACCGGAAAAATCGGTCAGATGCGCGAGCAGATCCTCGCTCCTTACTATCAGCGCGGATGCAAAAGTCACCCCATGGCGTACCCGACCCATTCGGTTTCCGGCGTGGTGGAAGTGATGCGCAGTAAGCCTGTGAGCGTTTCTGCCATCGGTTTTGCCAACCGGAACAATGATCCGTTCTTTGAGAATCATGATTTCAGTAATATCTCTGCGTTCTTCAAACTGGATAACGGCTGTGCGCTGCGCGTTGCTGAGATGCGGGAGATTTCTCCCAATATCGGTCTGGATGACGAAGATTTCCGTATTTTCGGTACCCGGGGCAGTTACTCTCTGAACGAGTGGCGGAACAACGGTCGCGTCGAACCTACTCCTGAACCCAAAAAGAATGAACTTACTAAACTGACCGCAGAAGAGATGCGTGACCCGCTGCCGCCGGAAGTTTCTGCGGCATTCAGCGAAGCCCTTTCCCGGAAAGATGGCGAAGTCAAAGACTTCCTCGCCTCCGGTCACGGCGGTTCTCATCCCTATCTGGTGCATGAATTTGTTTCTGCGGTGGCAGAACGCCGCCGTCCGCAGGTTTCCGCATGGGATGCGGCAATGTATATGGCGATGGGTGTTGCTGCCCACCAGTCTGCTCAAAAAGACGGAGAGATCGTCAAGGTCGTTGATTTCGGAAAAAAGTGGGAATAATCCGTTATGAGTGACGCTGTTATCGGACTTTTGCTGACCATTGGGATCGGGCTGCTCTGGAGTTTTGTCGGCGTTTATTACAAGCTGATGGCAAACTGGAAACTCAATCCCTACAATGTCGGTATCATTACCGGGCTGATCGGTATACTGCTGACGTTGACTTTTGTTACAAAAACCGGAAAATTCATCACAGGTGACGTTGCGTTGCCCTCCTGGGGGTATGCCCTCTTTGTGCTTTTTGCCGGTTTTGCCAACACCGGAGGGTGTTATATTCTCCAGCGCAGTATGCTTTACGGCAAAAGCGGCGTGACATGGGCAATCGGTCAATGCGCTCTTATCGTTCCGTTTTTCGCCATTACGATCATCTTTTCCGAACCGTGGGATATGCTCAAACTGGCGGGAACCGCAGCGATCGTTGCCGGTATGATAACGATTGCCGCCAGAAATTCCCAAAAACAACAAAACGATGCGCCGAAACCCCGCTACGGTCTGCAGTTGGCGGTGGTATCGTTTGCCGTACTCGGTCTGGCACAGAGTATGACCTCGGCGACCAGTTTTATGACCTACACCGACCCGGGCATCTGCCGTCCGTTTATCGCCGGTATCGGCGGAATACTGGCAACGATCACCGGAAAAATCTACTTGAAAGATAAGGGGTTTTACTTCCCCAAAAAACTCTTCTGGGTCGTTTTGCTGCTTGCGATGCAGGCTGTTATCGTTCAGGCGATGCAGTTCTTTGCCCTTGACCGTTTGAAAGCGTGCGGAATGAACGGCGTCTTCTTTCCTATTGCTATCGGGCTTTGCATTGCCGGATATTCGGTCTGGTCTGTCGTTTTCTTCAAAGAGAAATCCTCCCGGCTTTTCTTCGGCGGAGTTGCAGTGATCCTTGGGGGCATTGCCTGTTTCTGCATAGCCAATTTTTGATTTACGACATCGGGATACGCTGCCGGAAAACCTGAGTTTTGAGGTGCTTGCAATTTGAACTCATGATTTTCCGGCAGAGTTTCTTTCTCTTTTGGGGAATGGCATCCCAATCCAGCGTTTACTTTGTATGTTATCGTCTTACAATCGTCAGGGTGTAAAAAAACACAAAAAAACGTAAAAATCTATTCAGTTGAACTTGACTTTTTCAATAGAACGGATATATTAAGTATATTCCGAAAAATGGTGGTTGTAGCTCAGTTGGTTAGAGCGCCTGGTTGTGGCCCAGGAGGTCGTCGGTTCGAGTCCGATCTACCACCCCATTTTTTTTGCCTTGAAATCAAGGCAAAAAAAATAACGAAGACGCAAGTCTTCACTTCACTGCGCGAAGCGCAACTTCACTTAAAACCGAAGGTTTTCTTCACATCTTCACCAAACTCCGGAAGCCTTGCTTGTGAAGACGCTCCATTTCATTCCGCTTGTGAAGGCGTTCCGCTATCGCTTCACTTGTGAAGTTGCCGCCTGCGGCGGGAGGATGTGTTTCTTTTTACAGCGCACCTGACGGTGCTTAAATAAATTCTCTCCAAAATCTCCGCTGTAAGAGGTCACCAGACCTCCGCCGGAGAAAGAAAATCACCTGAAGCACACTGCAGTGTTATGTACTGTTACTCCCCCAATGGAGCAAGCAGACTTTCCCCCTCAATTCGGAGTATCCTTGGTAGGTTGGAATGTTATCAAGGTGTCGCATAAAATTAAAAAAATTCTCTGACCTCTTACTGGCTCAAAACTTCAAATTGCAATAACGACTGTTTACAACTTCCGAAACCATACTTTTCTGCTTAAAAAGCATATTCTGCAAGGCAAAATAACGCTATAAACTGAATATGCCGAATTTCGGCTTGCCGCTATTACTCAACTGGCGACTTCTGCGAAAGACCTCTTACCTTAAAATCAAAGGTTTATGCGGAAAGGTCATATACAATCTGCAAAAACGGAGTTGGACAAACGCAAAAACATGGCAACTCTGGCGGCAATCAGGAACGCTCCCAAGCAACCAGCCGAACCGGGGAACAACCGCCGCGACACGCCTCTGTGAACGGGATAAATTCTGATCCGACACAGTTTTTGACCAGCATCGGGGAGAAAGAATATCAGATAAACAAGGTGTTATTGCTGTTCTTTGCCAGCGAGGCAAAAGTCGCGCCCCCCGCAACTTCATCGACTTCTATCAATTCCTCACGCGATATCCCCATAATGTCCATAGCCATATCACAGGCAATGAACTTGACTCCGGCTTCTCTGGCAGAACGCATAAGTTCCGGTAATGTAAGGACGCCCTTTTTCTTCATCACCGATTTCATCATGGCATCGCCTATACCCATCATACTCATTTTGGAAAGAGCCAGTTTCTCCGCACTCCCGGGGAGCATGAATCCGAACATTTTTGAAATCAGAGATTTTTTTACTTTCGGGGCAGGATCTTTCCGCAGAACTGCCAACCCCCAGAAAGTGAAGAAAATACTGACTTTCGCTCCAGAGGCAGCAAGTCCGTTGGCAAGAATAAACGCCGCCATCGCCTTATCAAAATCATTGCTGAAAAGTACCATTGACACT
>JAFTUS010000120.1 GCA_017466125.1 Lentisphaeria bacterium
CGGCGGGGTGGCTCATTTTGACAATTTCCAATATAAATTACGACAGCTGCTCCGGTACGGATTTCCCCATCACATGAGTTTGAGTTACGGAGATAATTTCACCGCCGTGGAAGAGGCGTTTTACAGTTACCTCAACTATTCCATGGTGACATTTTGACCTTTATTGCTTCCTGCAGACGGAGTTTCCCGTTTGCAGGAACTTGCATTACCATGCCGGAACCGCATGAGATTTGACAAATCACTGCAGCTGTGCTATAGTATGAGAAAGTTTCATTGTTGCGGCATAAGGCGATATGTCAAAAACGCAACATCGGCGATCTTTTTTGAAAATCCGGTTATTTTTGGTCTCTTCCGGAGTGCGGTGCTTTCAATAAATTGCGGTAAATCTCCCCAGTAACAGAGAAAGGGCATGGGAAATGAAAAAATTCTGGTCAATCACAACGTTTTTCGGTGTAATTTTTTCCAATCAGCTTTTTGCCATTGACAATATTCCGGAAGAGGATCATGAGTGTACCAGTTGGATGGTGCTTCACGATTTGACCAAAAACAATACCAATATTCTTCATAAGAACCGGGATGATGTTGCCCGGGATATTGCAGTTTTTCTCAGTCCGGCGGCGTCTCCCCGCAAATGGATCGCCCTCGGAACCGATATTCCGACCAATATGGCGCTGAATGCCTCCGGTCTTGCCGGGGTGATGAATAGCGGTGAAACCTGTATCGATCCCCCCACCGACAATACCAAAAAACGGACTCCGGAAATGATGCGGGTCATCATGAATTCCTGCGATACCGCCGCACAGGCAGTGGCAAAATTGCAGGAACTGCATAAAGCCGGGGATTACTGGCACGCCGGCGGAAGCGGTTCGATTTTCCTCTTCCTCGACCGCAATGAGGGATATATCTGCGAAATGACCGCGAAGGTTATGACGGTGACTGCTTACAAAGAGGGGGTCGCTCTCCGGGCAAATATATGGCAGAATCCGGGAATGGCGAAATATGCCAGAAAAAGTGCGGCAGGTTATCTCAACAGCAGCGCCAGAGCATGGATAACCATGTCCGGATTGAATAAGGTTTTTGATCAAAATGGTAAAATCACACTTTCAGATATTTTCGCTCTTTCCCGTACTTGCAATGTGCCGGAAACCTCGGCGATAAAGGGGTGTGTCTGTTTTACCAAAACCAACTCTTCTGCCACGCTGGAGATCGACCGGCACTATCCGGATGTGCTTTCCAGCGGATATTTTGCCATCGGTCACCCCCGCCATACGGTATATCTGCCGGTACCGGTCTGTGTTGAAAAAATTCTTCCGCAAATGGGAGATTACAGCTGGTCAAAAGCGGTATGGGCAAGATTTGACAAACTCGGTTTGGAGTCTCCCATTCCGGAAAAGTGGCTGGAGTTTGAGAAAAAATCCATGGAAAAATATACCGCCGCCAAAGAGGAGGCTCGCAAACTTCTTGATCAGGGGAAACGTGCTGATGCGGTAAAATTGATCAACTCCGCTGCCGCAGAGATTTGGAGCGCCGCCGTTGAGCTTCTGCGCTGAAGATGCTCTGTCTGAGCGGGGAGAAGTTCCGCTGATTTACCGGATGAATTTCCGCCAAATCTGCCATTTGTTTTCATCCATTTCCCACTCGCAGTAAACCGCAATGCCCTTTGCTTCATTTTTGCGGTAAGAGGCGGAAATTCCCTGCAATGCGGAATTGATATTTTCCACCTGCGGGTGATGATAGCCCACTCCTGCATCTTCGTAAGCCGGGATTCCAAGCAGGAGTTCGCAATCACTTGAGCTGGTTGCGGCTGCCAACTGATTGGTCCAGTCGGTCATAAGTTTGATGTAAAATTTTTCCAGCGGGATCGCCGTATCATACATCATTACCGCCAGTTGATCGCAGTGATCGGTGAGGCGTTTGATATAAAACAAGTGCCAATGAACATTGGGATATTGATGCCATCTTGTCGGCGGCGGATAAGCCGCTACCGATAAGATTTTCCCTTGAGTGACCGGGCGGAGTTCATCCAGAAGTTTCAAAAATCCGACTTCACTGCTGGGCATAGGCTCTATATTGACTTGAACTCCGGCAAGCCGGGGATGTTTTTTTAACAATTCATCGACCGAGGCAACAAAATTTTGCCGCCATTTTTCATCGGCAGGGCGGGCAGATTCTTCAAAAACACCGCCGATCCACGGAATGACTTTGATGTTGTATTGTGCGGCAATATCAAGAAAACGCTCAACTTGTATGCTGTCACAGGGGGCGATCTTTCCATTCATTTGCGCTGGACACAAGTGCGGATAAACCGTGGAAATTTTGTTGTCGGACAATTTTTTGAACAATGCAGAAATCTTTTCAACACTCCGGAAATCATCTTTGTTGCGGTTGTTACGGATAAACCAGCTGTCATCGCCCAGCCAGGTGTGACCCAGCCAGATGGCATTATTTGCATATTCCGGTAATGGCTCATTACTTCCCGGCTGCCAAAGTAAATAAGCAATAGCCGGGATACCAAGAACAACTGTCAATGCGCCAACTATCCTCAACAGACTTTTACCAAGTTTTTTCAGCAGCTTGTTATTCATTTTTATCTCCCGGCAAAACGCCTTTTTTTCTTTCCAATTCTCTTAACATACTTTAAAAGTCCTGCCGGATTTGCGGCACTTCATCCATCGCCATAGCGTGACAACTCTCTAAAACGATAAACACAAGTCCTATAAAACCCACAGAAAGAAATATTCCCCACCAAATGACAAACGAGGCGGCAACTCCCCAGAACAGGGCAAAGATGCCAATAGCGTACAACAGGTATTTGTGTTTTCCGCTTTGAGCGATTGAAATATGCAAAATCGTTTCTGTGCCGGAGTTCTTGTCGCACCGGATGAAGAGATCACCTCTGGAAGTGTTACGATATGCTTTAAGAGGATGCAAACATAGCGGATTATCCGGATCGCAGGAAAATACAATCGTTTTACTCAAACCTATGGCGGCTTTAATGGCTTTCCATGACAGAATATTCGATGTCGCCGGACATTCTTGGGCAAGAGCTTCTTTCAATTCATCTTCCGAAAAAGTTGTCCTGATGCAATATTCAGCGTAAGGTTGAAAGTATTTGTCAAAGAGTTTCATTGTCATTTACCGTGGATTATGCGGAGAACTTTTCCGTTGCTTTTCTGTAATGTGATTTCTGCAACGCCGCCTAAGCCCTGACCGTGAAATGTTCCACTCAGAGTTATGCTTTTCTCATCGCTGCGGGTGATTTTCCACGGACGCTGTTTCAACACCCTTTCCCCATATACCTTTACCAATTCTTTTTCGGCAATGGTTATCAGTTTTTCCAAAGGAAGTTCCGCTTGTTCCGGCAGAAACACCCGATAAGAATATTGCAAATCTTCTGCATCCGGCTTTTCGCCTTTATCGGTGTGGCTGAAAATCCGGAAACCGTCTTTTGTTTTTTCATACATCAAAGGTTTGTGATCCAACTTTGACAGCGGTATCTGAGGGAGAAAAGAGAGATCTTCCGGCAGTTTGCCGTGTTGTTGGCAATACTCCATAACCTCGGCGGCAAGAAGTGCCATCTGACGGACGTCTGCAATTCGTGCGCTCTTGATATACAGTTGTCCCAATGCAGGAAGCAGCATCCCGGAAAGTATATAAAAATTGCGTTTTATTTCAATATCATCAACTTCGGCAAGTTTAGCTTTTTCAAGTCCGGATAAAGAAGAGGGAACAGTGGCGGCTTTGATATAATTTTGCAACGCAAAGCGGTAATCACGATGAAAATGGATATCCATAAATAACGGCATATATTTTTTTGCCACTGCCACATTTGCAATATCATTTTCGCGGGACCATAATGCAGGGGTATTCATGTAAGCCAAGGCACTTTTAAAACCAGCGGCTTCACCACCGTAAGAATACCGCAACGATTTTTCCCAATCAATCGGCTCACCGATCAATCTTGCAAACTCCTGCTTTGAAAATGTTTCCTGCCTCAAAATATTTTCCAATGCATTTAATCTTATGCCCTCAATGGCGATGCTTACCAGATGCTCAAGCAGAACATATTCAGAGAACAACCAGTTCCGCAGTTTTATCAAATCGTTGTTGCACTTTTTCACAAGCTGTTCATCATTGGGATTTGCTGCGATTTGCATTGCCAGATAACGGGCAGTTTCCCGAAAAGCATTTAATTCCGGCAGCCGCACATCATACAACATTCCATCCTCCGGCACTTTATGTGCCACATGGGAGACCGGCAACTGCAGAAAATCATGGATCGCTTTTACGAATACCGGATATTTTTTGTTGTATTCCCGCAACTTCTTTTGCGCAGTCGGGGCATCTTTGAATTCAAATTCATCGGAAGAATTTTGCGGAGAATTGGCAATTAAGGCCTTCAAAGGTTCCCGGTCAAGGGGAAATCCTTGAGCATCACGATGCCAGAACTCTTCGATTTCCACAGACCTGCCAATTATTTGAGAAAGTTGCCCCCGGTAATCTTTTGCATCATACTGCAGTTTGATTTTATAACCCATAAAAAAAAGATGAGATGCAACAGCAATACAAAGCGGAATCATAAACTTCCATGAAAATCGGTTTGTGTCTTTGCAAAATGCCAATGCCGCCAGATAGCAAAATGTTCCCAGAAACACGGAGGAAAGTATATTGAAATATTGGAGATAACTCAAGATATAAAATACCGTTCCGGCGATGGCAAATAATGAGGCGATAAACTTCTTTTTGCAAATCAGCACCGGAACCAGAATAACTCCGAGAAGCGACAGAAACCATGCCGCGACACCTCCGGCGGCATTGCAAAGCACCTCCTTTTTGACAATGTTTCTGTAAATTCCGGAGATTCCAAAAGCACAAAGCAAAAATCCGTAAATGTAAAAAGGGGTTGCCAACAGCAGTAAAGATAGGGTAATGGCGATAATTTGCCAACCATGTTGAAATCCGCTGAAACAGAAAAGTATTGAGAACAATGCGAATGGCAGAATACCGACAACCATCGTCATCCAAGCCAGTCCGAACATCGCACCTGACCGCGGGGATTTCCGCATAAAGAAGCGGTAAAAGAATTTTTTGCTTTTATAGTGTTTCAAGGTTTTATTTTTCATAGATTGCTATCCTTTGCCCTGTTCCTTTTATACTGTTCCGATGACCGCTTGAGTAATATACCATAGACCGCAGTTATTTACAACTGCGGAAATGGAAAATCCTGCTTAAAATTTAAGAATCAGCGTTTTTCCGGCAGAATGAAAATTCTGTAATTTGAAAATTCTTTGGCAGACAGTATATTATATTAACGTACTTAACTTGCCAAGAGAGCAAACAATGGATATTCTTATTGAAATCATTGCTGAATTTTTTACCGTTCTTTTCGGAAGTCAGGCAAACAAACTCAACGCTGACCGGGAAGTGCAGAAGTGGGTGAAGATATTGTTTCTGATTCTTGCCATCGCCTTTATCGCAGGCGCTTTGTACCTCTGCTGGAGACTTTCAGAATGACCCAAGGGGATTTAACAGACTTAAACGGACTTAATACAGACAGATACGGACAATTTTTCTGAAATCCGTGTCCGTTGCCGTCCGCTTCCGTCCGTCATTGTCCGTTTTGTAAAATCAATTGCAGCATCAGTCTGAACTCCTAACGCAAACTCCAATACACATCCTGAAGACAGCGGGTCTTGCGCTCTTGCAGATAGGGAAGAGACGGGACAGAGAGTTTTTCAAGTTGCAGATGGAATTCCGGAGTACCGATATTTTTCAACAATCCGGCATAATATTTGAATTCGCTTTTGGGCAACGGCGAAAAAATGGCATTGCAGACAACTTTTTGCAAGCGTCTGACTTCAGAAGCGGTCAACTTAATATGTTTCAAACGCACCAACAGTTTGCTTTTTATATAGCCGCTGCGATAATAATAGGGATCAAATTCCAGAAATTTGATGGCAGACTCTTTTGCTTCTGCATCGCCAGCCGAAAGTGCGGCAAGAAAGGTTTGATTCTCAAAAAAGAAAAACTTTGTCTCCGGATAACCGAAGCCGGAAAACTCTTTCCAATCCCTGACCGCCTTTTCCCAACGTTCTATATCTTCCGCTTTCCCGGTACGCAAACGCAAATCACTCAATTCGTGAGCTAATTTATGCAAACGGTTCAATTCAGCGACCTTTGCGGCAAAATTTGTAAAGTCAAACTTCTTTTGTATAGGGTTATTCATAAATCTTCTATCAAAGTATTTACTTGCTTTCGGGTTAGAAATCTGGAAAATATTTCTATTCCGCTTTGGATTTCATCGGTTTCAAGCGGAGATATGTGCAATATTTCAACAAATTTCCAATAAACCATTTCTCCAGCTTCATTTTTATATTCATGTTCATGCATCTTTGCCCATTCAAGACTTTTTTGTTTCAAATCGTCATCATCGACACAGTCGAAAACAACAATAATCTCTTCAAAAAGATCCTCAAAACTCCATTGCGACAAATTTGTTATCTGCGCAGAAAATAATAAACTTACGGATTTTTTCATCGGATCACCTTGAATATTTGTATTATCCAATACAAAAATGCCGGGAGAATCAGGATTTCTCCGATACATAAGTGCTTTTCTGCTTTTATCAGTTTTTCAGCCATTGACGGATTGACCTCACACAAACGAGTGTTTCTTTCATTCAAAAAGTCACAAAGTTTCTCTGTGTGAAGTAAATCTTCTGCAAACAAAACTTTTTTGTAGCCGATATAATTGATGACTTCCTTTTTTGAAACCGGCAATTCTGCCCAAAAGAAGCTTTTGGCTTTCATATGGCAACGCAGATTATATATAAAAAATGCAGTTGCCAGCAACGAATATATTGTCATAAAAATCATTCGGCATCAACCTTTCGCAGAGTTTCACAGAAAAAACGGATTGAGCTTTCTTCATATTCTTCAACCGCCCAATGACAGTGTTCCATGCCACTGGCCGATATATCCCGGATGGATAAAAAACATTTGCTGCCAATCAAGCCATAGCTGAAATTTTCGTTGATCTGAAGCAGCAGGATATTCTCGCAAAACAAACCTTTTCCATCAGCAAAAATGCATTCCAGGTCAATCTGTTTTTCTTGTTCGTTGAAGATAAAATTCAAATTGCCCGGCTCAACCTCCGGCAAATCAATGTAATCAAGCAATTCACGCTCTGTTTGTATAAGTTCTCTGCTCATAAACACATCTCCCGGCAAGATACATTTTGACAGATGATAACGAAATTTCCGTTGTTTTTCAGTTGCTCCGGATCGGAAACGGTTTCATCATCCAATGTTACAAGTTTTTTCCCGTCCGGCAGGGAAATAACACGTACCGGTTCGGAAAGAATCTCCTGATTGCCATTATGTTCTACGATCCGGCAGAAAGTAATTCCGGTACAAATAATTTGCAATAACAGCCATTTTTCCTGTTTATCCCGACATTCAACGAACAACTGCAATGACTTATCGGCATAGTTCCGCTTGACTTCTTTCAGCAATCCATCGTAAAAAAGATACTCCTCAAGCATATCGCACCTAAAAATAACGTTTTGTCAACTTTGTCACGACAGTAAAACCGGATATTTTTCTGCAAGGATTTCAAGGACTTCCTCCTTGAGTTCTTTCACAAAATCGAGCAGTTCAATCGCTTCTGCATGGGATGCTCCGCCGATATTATCATATTCCACGATATTACGTTTGACACGACAGGCATCCAAATAGGCTGCATCATCTTTGCGGTGAACTCCAATCGTAAATTCAAGCGCTAAAAGAGTTCTGTAATGTGCCAAATTCTTTTCCGGTTTAAAACCGGCGGCATAAAGCATTATCGTTGCCAATTTTAATGCGGCATTATAAGCAATTCCGAATTTCCAGTCATCGGAAATCCCGTCCGCCGCCGCATCTTCCATATCCCGATCAACGATGGCAAGCAAATTCGCTATCTCATTTTTATCTGTTACATGAGGACGCAGCCACCCATTATTTTGCCATTGCAGCAAACTCATCTGCACCTCCCTTCAAAAATATTTTCGGTGTGTTAAGTATTTCCTTCAGAAAGTGATCATCATTTTTCAGCCGCTTTTGAAATTCCGCTTTTGAAATTACATAAGGATTGATTTCCTGCGTAATTTTGTTTGAAATCTGCTGCAAACGCTTTGTAATTTCACGCAATCCGCAATCCCCGATAATAAAAATATCAATATCACTTTGGCCATTTGCTGTACCCTTTGCCTGTGAACCGAATACAAAAATCAAATCCGCAGAAAAATCAGCAAATGTCTTCCGCAGAAGTTCAACAGGACCGCAACTTTTATCAACCAGTTCGCAAAGCACCGGATATAAAGCATGTTCCTTATTGGCTGTAAAATTGATACGATTGCCATCTTCTGCAACTGAAACAAGTCCCATTGTCGCAAGATTGCGTAATTCACGCGACAATAATGGAGCAGAAATCCCGGTTGCTCTGGCAAACTCACGCAAATAAAAACTTCGCTCCTCACCGGTAAAAAGTTTTTTCAATATTTCCGCCCGCGCCTGCGAGCCTAACAACTTTTGCAGCATACAATGTTTCCTTATTGTTTACAATCATCAACAATAATATAACACTTGTTAACAAAAAAGCAACAATGTTTTTGTTTTTTTACGTTTTTATTCCAGTTTTTTCAAAACTTGACTCCGGTTTTGCCGTAAATCCTGCATAGCGGGCAATAGTGAACAACATTATCGGACTTGCATCCTTCTGCCAGTTTGTTTTGACACTGCGGACACTTCCCGGGAAGACGGATCGCATATAGACCGACAGCATAAAGAAACAACATCAGCGGCCACATGCTGCTCCATGGGGATTTGATATTAAAGAGAGGTTGCCAATCCCTGCTCCAACATAATGCAAGATAACCGAACCACAAAACATTTGTCAGAAAAATAATCCATACCAGTCCCAACCGCCAACGATGTCCTTTGCGAAGAACTGCTTCCAGTTCCTCTGACTGTTGAAAATCTTCTATTTTGAATTTATTGTTTTGTTTCATGGTTACTCTTTGGGTTCGGTTTACAACGGACTTGTACGGACAATAACGGACTGATACAGACAGTTTTGGCAAACGGTGTCCGTTATCGTCCGTAAAAGTCTGTATTTGTCTGTTTTCTGAATTATCATATCCCCTTGACTTTTTCTTTATCGGCTGCGCTCTGATGACACCAGTCGCGGTGAACGATTTTGCCGTTTTCGCTCCAGATCAACAGATAAACTTCCGGCTTGGCGTATTTGAAAATATGCAGTTCCCGTCCGGATTTGAAGCCGCTTTCTTCAAACTTCGCAATAGCGTTGACAAATTCAGAATCCTTTTCGTCAACTGTTTTTTGCCACACCGCTTTGCCGCACAGTTTTTCATAATCGGCAATGGTTTGACATTCTCTTACCTTGTGATAAAAATTCGCACATCTAAAATAAGTTTGGCTGTATTCTATTGCTGTGAATACAACGGCAACCACCGCATATATTAAAGCAGAAATCAACCACTTATCCACCAATTTTAATTTCTTAAACAACTTTGCTTTGTGAACACCCCATGCGGTCAACAGAGATATTGCCAAAACAATACCGCCGACCATGAGCAAGAGTTGGATAACTCTAATGATCATTCCGGCGGGATTGGTATAAAAGAAATCATCCAAATGAGGTGTATAAATAACAAACTCGTGCCCGACAAAATCAGCCGGACCTTTGAGTTCAAGTTGTTTCTGATATATAAAGCCTTGAGAAATCCAAAGCAAATTCAACAACAGCCACCATCCGGTGATCCGCAAGAGCCAGACTGCCAGTTTTTTGAAAAACGATCTTTGTTTTTCGGAGAGGTTCATTTATCAATCACTCTCCCATCCTGACTTTCCAGACAGACATTCTGAAAGATGATTTTCAGTTTTGCCGGAATGTGTTGTTTTTCGGCAAAAGAGTAACTTGAAACATCAAAAACGATTGTATATTCATCTGCGGCGGTCTGCTCAACTGACTCGATATCTATAAAATCACTTGGCAACATGCCATTGGTGTCAAAAAAGAATTTTTTACAACCTGAAAAAACAATAGCACCGTTTTCCAGCTCCTCATCTGTGTAATGATCCCAATGCTTCCCCCGGATGCGGGAAATGCAGTCAATGTGGATCTTTATGATTCCATTGTCTGTGTCCATGGAAATCCCGGTAATCCCCCGATCTCCGAGATAGATCGTTTTAAGGAATTTTAAGGGATCTTTTTTGTCGTGGTCTGCTGACATTGTACTTTTTCTCCGCTTTCGGGTAAGTTCACCACCTTGCAATTCCGGCAAAGTTTTTCTGTACGCAGCAGTTCTGCGATTGATTGCTGCATAACAGCGTGATCTTTGCCGTAAAAATAAAGTGCCGTAGTTTTGCCGTCTTGCCAATAACTGAAATACCGGCAATTTTCTCCAAGCGTGTTACAGAATTTTTCAATCAGACCATTTAACGCCTGATCCGAAAATTCTTCCGGCGCAAACTCGTGCTTTTGTAAATAAATCGCCAATATCACTTTGTCGCCGACCGGATATTGCCTGCCTTGCCACTTCAAGTACGAACCTTTGGTGAAAAACGGAACTTTAGTCAAGTTCTGCCGGATGGCTTCAAACTTCGACTTGTCCATCTTTTCGTGCCGGATATCAAAATCACAGGAGATGATTTCGCCGTCAGCATTGGTCAGATAACCGGAACCATCTTCCAATGAAATCTGCCCCAAATCATCTTTTGCCAAACGTTTATTGAGGTATTCAGCCATTTCTTTCTGTTCTTGCGGATCAAGCCGCATTGTCAGAAAAAGATTAGCAACTTGCGGCAAGTGTGAAGTCTGCTTTTTTGATAAAATCAACAGAATTGCCACCCCCAGTACAGCCACAATCCCCAAACAGAAAATCATTATTTTAACAGTCATTCTTCATCTCCCTCATCTTCCGGGGAGTGGTAAATTGTCCACTCTGAAGTAAAGTCAACACCGGTAACTGTTGTTTGCGGATTATGCAAATTGTAGATAAGTGCCGGATCGGATTTTTCGATATGTTCCGGCTCAAAGGGAATTGTAACTTCTTCTCCATCACCGCAGTCAAAATACAACATATGATCGGCAATGCGGGTAATTGTTCCAAACGCAGAACGCTGTTCCAGAACATTGTCGTCCCGGTCGATCCAGGTAAAACCGACCAAAATATTTTTGCCGATAAAGTCTTGTTTTTTCATCGTCATTACCTCAAGGAATATATTCTTGCAATAAGATAATTCATCAATACGCAATTTACAAGTGAAACTCGTATAAAGTTCACGAAAACTATTTGCAAATATCCAAACACCCCCCAACGAATTTTTTCGGACAGTTACGGACTGCGGCGCAACGTCTGTAAGCGTCCGTTTGCGGTCCGTATAAGTCTGTTTCGCCCATTGGTGATTTTAGAGGCGTTTCCGGTGTCCTGTTATTTATTGATTTTCAACCGGACGGGTGCGGCTGACGGGGATATTCAGTTTGCTTTGGGGCGAAACCAGTTTTCCGGCAGCGATATCTTCCTCTGTTATATGAGAAGCGATGATCTCTCCGCCGATGTAACGCCCCCAGTCGTGAATGACCCAGATCGAACCGTCTGCAGCTTGCTGACCGTCAGGATAAGAGACGTTTTCCCTGCCATCGAGCAGCAGACCTCCGTACCAGTTTTTCCCGTCGTCATCCGAGAGCCATGCAGTCATTCTCTCCCGTTTCAAGCCGCTCCTTCTCAAGGGCAGACAATCGTTGTTGACAAGAATGAGTCTGCCGGATTTCAAGCGGCTGATCCACAACCGGGAGCATGGTCCGTGAATGGCGGAAAGTTTCGTCTTGCTCCACGTTCTCCCACCATCGACGGAAGAACTTTCCAGATTTCCGAAGCGGTTGCGGCGGATGACCATTTTCAATGTTCCGTCAGCAAGTTCCACGATGGAGTGTTCGTCAAAAGTGGCATCCCGGCGGGGAATTTTTGCTTTTCCCTGCTCAAAAAAAGTTTTTCCCTGATCGGTTGACAGATACATCTTCGCGCCGTCCATGCCCCGCTTGACGCCGGGGAGGTTCCACACGGATACCGGCAAAGCCCATGTGCCGTCCGTCAGAACGGTCGGTTTATTCATCATGATCCCGTCAGCAATGCGGCGGGGTTGTGTCCATTGCCACTGTTTCACGGGGGCGTCGGGATTTCCCGGTTCAGAGATCCACACGCCGGATTTTCCGTCGAAAATCGAATGAGATTTGCCGTCCGCAGAAACCGCAGAATAGCATTGTGTCCAGAAAAGTCGGATCTTACCGTCCGGAGCCGCCCAGATGTTGGCATCAAAGGCACGGATCGTTTCGTTTGGGTGATCGACCACCCAAACGGCGTCGCTCCACGTTGAACCATTGTCGTCACTGATGGAAATAATCACAAAGTTTTCCCGGCACTCGGTGGGGCCTCCGGAATACCAGACGGCGAAGAGCCGCCCGCCGTCACTTACCGCAATCCCCGGAATTCCCTGAAACGAGCGTTGAGAATTCAAATGTTTTTCCGCTGCCGGAATAATCACCGCCGGAGTAAGACTTTCACTTTTCATATCTGTACCTGTCCTGTTTTTGTAAAATCTGTAAGTAATATACTGCCTCTGAAATAAAATGCAATGGCTACGTAACATGTTTTCTGTAAATTCTCTAAAATCCCTGTTGCCCCTCAGGTGTAACGTTTGCGTTCTCCAAGCCATGTTTCATCCAATTCGATCAGAAGCGCAGTTGCGATTCTGAGCAAAGATTACTTGTTGGGAAATAATTTAATGTTAATGTCTCAAATTTTGTGATGAGGCGAGTTATTTGACCCAAGCGCACCTGACCTTTATCTTTTAATAGTAAGGCTCTGTACGAAAGGTTGACTGATTTTTACAGGGGCTTCGGAATGCTTCGTCCGCTCAACGCCCCGATAAAATACGCTACGCTCTTTTTTCGAGGCATCGCTCCCGGCGAGTGGTA
>JAFTUS010000121.1 GCA_017466125.1 Lentisphaeria bacterium
TAAGGACTCCAGCGGCGATGGTACTGTAAATTTGACTATGGGAGAGTAGCACGGTGCCGGAAATTTTTTTACCCCGTATTGCTTCGCACACAATACGGGGTTTTTTTGTGCGCAAAAAGGAAAAACGGGGGCTCTTGGCGTCGGCGTTGGGCGCAGATTACGGCGTGGGTGCCTGTCGGTAGTACGGGGGCCATTGGCTGCGGCTGGCGAATAAGCCCTATAAGCCAAGAGCCTCTTGGTGCGGCGAGCAGAGGTGTTTGGTGTCGGCGTTTGGCGCAGATAGCGGCGTGGGTGCCTGTCGGGCGACAAGCAGAGGGGCTTGGTGTCGGCTCTTGGCGCAGATTACGGCGTATGGTGTTGGGGCGCGGTATTTTACAGCAGAAGCAGTTGAACCATATCGTCCCGACCGTCCTCTTCTGTCTGATTTTTGCTTTTGCGTTTTACCGTCTTGCGCGGGATCGCTTCCATCATGTGTTCCGATGTACTGTTCCCCTCTTCCAGAAAATGCAAAATCACTTTGGAACGGTCGATGACCGCTTGCGGCAGTCCCGCCAGTTTGGCTACATGGATGCCGTAACTGCGGTCACTGGTTCCCGGGACGATCTGACGCAGAAAAATGATATCATCGCCGTACTCTTTGACCGCAACGTTGTAGTTGTTGACTCCGCGCCGGGTCTTTGCCAGTTCCGTCAGTTCGTGATAGTGCGTGGCAAATTGAGTACGGCAGCGGCAGGCCGGATCATCGTGCAGAAATTCCGCTACCGCCCAGGCAATGGACAGACCGTCAAAGGTACTTGTCCCACGGCCGATCTCATCGAGAATGACCAGGCTTTTGTGGGTGACGTGGTTCAGAATATTTGCCGTTTCCACCATTTCCACCATAAAGGTACTCTGCCCCCGGGCAAGGTCGTCTGCGGCTCCTACACGGGTGAAAATTCGATCGACCAAACCGATTTCTGCGGAGTCCGCAGGCAGAAAACTGCCCATTTGCGCCATGATGACCAGAAGTGCGGTCTGACGGATATAGGTGGATTTTCCCGCCATATTCGGCCCGGTGATCAGCATCATGCGGTTCAGGTCCCCGTCCAGCATACAGTCGTTCGGAACGAACTTCCCGCCGTCGCTTTTGGCATCCAGCACCGGGTGTCTGCCGCCTTTTATGTTGAGGCGGTCATCGTCGAAAACAGACGGACGGTGATAGTGGTGCAGACGGGCGCACTCCGCCAGACTGCCGAGCGCATCGATTTCGGCGAGAGCGTCAGCGGTTTGCTGGATGCCCGCAGTGAATTGCAGAGCGAAACTGCGGAGTTCCTGAAAGAGCTGCGCTTCGAGGGCGAGGGCTTTTTCTTCGGCTCCGAGGATCTTGCTTTCCAGTTCCTTGAGTTCCGGGGTGATGAAGCGTTCCGCATTGACGAGGGTCTGTTTGCGGATATAATCTTCCGGTACGGCACTGAGGTTTGCTTTGCTCACTTCGATATAGTAGCCGAAAACGGAGTTGAATTTGACTTTCAGGGATTTGATGCCGGTGCGCTCCTGCTCCCGCTGCTGGATGCTTGAAAGCCAGCCTTTGCCGTCGCTGGCGGCGGCGCGGAGTTCATCGAGCAGCGGAGAATATCCCGGGCGGATCACGCCGCCGTCGGAGACCAGCGCAGAGGGTTCATCATCGATCGCCGCCTGGATCTTTCCGGTAAGTTCCGGGAAAACCTGCAATTCGCTGTTCAGCGACTCCAAGAGCGGCACCTGAAGGCAGCCGATCAGACTTTTTACACCGGGCAGAACGTCCAGAGAACCGGCAAGGGTCTGCATGTCGCGCGGTGAGGCTGTGCCGATATTCAAGCGTCCCACGATGCGTTCAAGGTCGCGTACGACCCCGATCGTTTCACGCAGTTCCGCCAGCGTGAGCATATCATCCCGCAGGACTTCGACGGCATCGAGCCGTGCGACGATCGCGGCGTGGTCATAGAGTGGACGCAGTACCCAGTTGCGCAGTTTTCTGCCGCCCATGGGGGTGACTGTATGGTCGAGGACTTCAAGGAGCGTGCCTTTTTTGCCGCCGCCGTACATGGACTCCACCAGTTCCAGATTGCGCTGTGAAATGGCATCCAGTTCGAGGCATTTATCGAGAGAATAATTTTCAAGGCGGCAGATATGTGTGGCATCCTGCCGGAGATTTTCGGTTGCGTAGCGCAGTACGGCACCTGCGGCGGCGATACTCAGCGGCAGGTCACGGCAGCCGAATCCGTCCAGTGTTGCGACTTCAAAGTGACGGCAGAGATATTCTCCGGCGAACTCCGGGTCGAAGAAGTCGTTATCGAGACTGGTCCAGAGCATTTTTTCACGGGTCTCGGGGCGTTTCCCCTCCGTATCGAAGAAATGTTCAAGGCGGTTGGAGATGACGCACTCTCTTGCGCCGAGACGGTTCAATTCGGTAATGAGTTTGTCTTCTGCATTGCCGCCGGTCACGCGGAATTCGCCGGTACTGATATCCAGACTGGCGAGAGCCCAGCAATCTTTGGCGGTTTCCAGCGCGGTGAGAAAATTGTTGCAGTCCGCCTGAAGCAGAGCGTTATCGACGATCGTCCCGGGGGTGATGATGCGGGTGATCTGCCGTTTGACGATGCCTTTTGCAAGTTTGGGGTCTTCCATCTGTTCTGCGATAGCGACCTTCAGACCGGCGGCGACCAGCCGCGGCAGGTAGGTGTCCAATGCGTGATAGGGAAAACCGCACATGGGGTATCCCTGACGGCGGGTCAGTACCAGTTCCAGCACGGAACTGACTCTTTCGGCATCTTCAAAGAACTCCTCATAGAAGTCCCCCAGACGGAAGAGCAGTACGGCATCGGGCGGAATCTGTTCTTTTGCCTCCCGATACTGTTTCATCATCGGCGTAAGTGTGATATCCCCCACCTTTCCCTCCTCATTCCATAAAGAGATTGCGGCTGGTGAAACGGGGGTCGCAGGTCAGACGGATGCCCAGTTTGCGCAAGGCATTTTCGTCGCCCGGAGTGGGAATATGGCTCATGTGCATTTCGCATCCGGCAAGGCTTTTGAGTTTCAGCATGGCAAGCCGTGCCGCCGGATTTGCCGGAGCGCAGACGGAAAGGGCGATGAGTGTTTCTGAAACATCCAGACTGATGAGTTTTGTCCGGTGGATGTCCCGCTTGTACTTGCCCACGGAGGTGATGACTTCGGGGGAGAGCAGCAGCAGGTCATCGGGCAGTTTCGCCAGATGCTTGATCGCATTGAGGATACAGCAGCTTCCCGCATGGAGCAGCGGAGAATTTTTGCCGGAGATGATCGTTCCGTTCGCCAGTTGGATGGCGGCTCCGCAGAAGATGCCTTCGTTGCCCTTGCCGGGAAGTTTTTCGGCATCGATCGCGGCCTGCCGTGCGGGTTCGACTACGGCGCGGTCCATATCGGAGATGCCCAGATCGTCCATCAGCAATTTCACCCGGTCGGCGGGGGCTTTGTCGGCGGTTCCGTTGGTGTAATCCACCATACAGCGGAAGTAGCGGCGGATGATCTCCTGTTTGGCGGCGGAGCAGACGACTTCATTATCGGTGATGGCAAAGCCGATGCGGTTGACCCCCATATCGGTCGGAGACTGATAGAGTTGTTCGGGCGGCATGATTTTGCTGCAGATGCGTTTCACAACGGGAAAGATCTCAATATCCCGGTTGTAGTTGGTGGCGGAGACACCATGTGCTTCCAGGTGGAACGGGTCTACCATGTTGATATCGCCGAGGTCGGCGGTTGCGGCTTCGTAGGCGATGTTCACGGGGTGATTGAGGGGCAAATTCCATACGGGGAAAGTCTCAAATTTGGCATATCCCGCCTGAATGCCCCGCTGGAACTCATGATAGACCTGTGAAAGACAGGTTCCCATTTTGCCGGAATTGGGTCCGGGGCCGGTCATTACGACAATGGGTTTATCGGTTTCGATGTACTCGTTTGCGCCGTAACCCCGTTCACTGACGATGGTTTCGAGGTCGGTCGGATACCCTTCGATGGGGCGGTGGGTATAGACTTTGATCCCGCGGCGGGAGAGTTTGGAAATAAAACTGTTTACAGCGGGCTGATCCTGATAGCGGGTAACGACGACGGCTTTGACTTCCAGCCCCCAGTCGCGGAGATCGTCGATCGTGCGCATGGTATCGGCGTCGTAGGCGATACCGAAGTCTGCGCGCATTTTTTTCTGTTCGATCGCCCCGGCGTAGATACAGATGACGATATCGATTTTATCTTTCAGAAGTTGGAGAAGTTTGATTTTTGCGTTGGGGTCGAACCCCGGCAGAACGCGGGCGGCGTGGAAGTCGCAAATCAGTTTGCCCCCGAATTCCAGATACAATTTGTCGTTGAACTTTGCGGCGCGCTCCAGAATGGCGTTAGCCTGTTCCTCAAGATACTTTTCGTTGTCAAAACCCTGCTGCATGGAAGCCTCTTTTTATTAAAAACGATACCGGGAAAATATACTTGTATTCCATGCTTTTTTCAAGAGCAATACGTTATCTTTTTGAAAGTTTTTCCGGATTTTTAAAAAATGCCGATTGTAAAACTAAACGCACCACCCCAAAATGGCAGTGGTGCATTTAGTCTTGTATGTTATATCTTGTATCGTTTCTGCAACTTTCCTTTTCCGAGAATGTTTTTTTACCCGTCGGAGGAAAAGGAAAAAATTGCAGATGTGAATTATTGTGCTTACAATCCACGGTTCTGGCAAGTTTGCAGTATCAGCGATTTGAATAGCGACCATATAATTTTTGTTCAGGAACAGAATAACGCATTGTCAAGCCACCACCGTTTGCATGGCGGTTATTATAGAAATAATACGGCTTCTGCCAAGCGTCGTCAAAATGGTGCAACGGACCGACCTCTTTATCCTCGTTGATATCAGTACGGTTCATAACAAAGTTATATCCGTGTTTTTTACGGAATGTTTCAAAATCTTTTTCTGAAACATTGCAACTGCTTTTGTCATTTTGATAAAAGCAGTTGCCCGTTTGCCATACTCTTATTGACTCAAACCAACAATTTATTTGTAATCAGAGAGTTATAAAGATAACTGTGCATTTTTAAAACGGACGGAAACGGACAAAAACGGACGAAAACGGACAGGTGGGGCGAATAGCAAGTTTTTCCGCCAATTCACTCCATGAAGCATCCTCCCGCAGCGCAAAACGCCCATCCGTTTCCGTCCGTTTTTGTCCGTTTCCGTCCGTCTGACTTGCATTTTCA